>DTSO01000061.1:0-6610 GCA_012965315.1 Phycisphaerales bacterium
TGCGCGTGAGTTAGAAGCGTACAACATTTTTATTACAGAACTTCTTGGTCAGTTAAATAGAGGCGCACGTTCGCAGATGCGTCGGATTTACGATAGATTAAATGCTGAACCAAGCGAAGAAATAGATGCAGCACTTGATGCTTATGAACAACGGTATCTCAAAGAGGTGAAAGATGGCTTTGAAGCAGTTGTCGAGAGCGTAAAGTTAACTTTAGATCAAATCGATGAACTTGGTGTTCGTGATTTAGATCAGCAAACACTGTTGATGCGTTTTATGTCTGATGAAAGTGCAATCGAAGATTTGAAACGCCGTGGCGATATTTTATTGAAACCACTTATTGATCAGGCCTACGTAATTAGCCAACTAAATTGGAAAACGTGGAAAAAACTCGATGCAATGTTAGGTGAAAAGGACGCTCGGCAACTTCAAGATTATTACTTTTCTAAATCTTTTTATGATGCTTCGCGGGGTGGTAAACGAATTGCAACTCTTCTTGATCGCGCATTTGCAATGAGCGAATTAAATGAAGGCCAACGAATTGATCTTGAAGAGATTCAAACAACCTTTAACTCTAGGTGGAAAAAGAAAACAGAAGCACATGCGGATATACTTGAAAAATCAAGGAAAGTGCAGACAATTGCAATCATGAGTGGGGATGTTATAACTGAGTTTGATTCAAAACTCGATACATATCGAAGTGAAAATGCACTTTATATTAATGCGACAGAATCGAAAATCAATAACATTCTCGGCAAACAATTGGTAGCAATATTACAAGGCGACACTAATAAGGAAACGCATTCAATGCTCTTTACTTCACCATCCACTAAGGTTGGTGGTGATTCTTCAGTAGAAATACAAGTTATTTCTTCTGGTGGTACTGAACTAAGTGAAGAAGAACTTGAAGTGCTAATCGCTTCGGGCGAAATTCAAACAGTTGAACTTTCCACTGACGGTTCGACCGTAGTAAGTGGAGGTGTTGCTGTAGGCAGAACCATTTCGTCATCAGAAGCAGCTGAATTAGATGAAATCGAATTGAATAACATTTTTATGCGTAGTGGTGCAGTATTACCAGAACCGATTATTCCGACATTTCCAAGGCGGGCTTCAACTGTTCTTGACCTTGAAGATAATAGTGAATTTATTATTACTTCTATCTACGATGATTACCGCGAAAGTTATGCTGAGGCAAAAAAATCAATCTCCATGAAATCAATGGATACACAGAAAGATACATCCCTTTCTTCTGGTGCTCGAATGCGTAAGACAAGGGAAGATAATGCGAAAGCTGCGGGTGTAGTTGCCCAACTTGATGTGGCTTTTTTTGATGACATTGCCACGATCACGGGATTAGACCGAGAAGATGTAAACTTAAGAATGCTAGAAAACCATCGCCAGCGGCAACGCACTTCAGCACCAGATAACGCATTTGGTTGGCGAGGAAGTGAAGGGGACTCTATCGATTTGGTTGGACTCTATGTGATGTCAGACGAATCAGATACGCTCTTTGAAGGGTTGACGGTAACATCTAGCACAGCCATCCATGCTGCGATGCAAAACTATCACAGTAACGTAGTTGGAGCGCACGATGCTTATGTTCAAGCAACGTATGAAATGAACCATTTGCAAGATGCACTTTGGGTAATGGATGAAGCAAAATCACAAGGAGGCGGTACCGAGGCAGTGCAAAAGCGCTGGCGTGATTCGTTTTTAAGCGTTCGAGATACAAAGAGAGACTTAATGCTAGTCAATCAAAATGTTATGGACACTATCTTGCGTACGATAGATGACTCAGATTCTTGGAAAGTCCGTATGGAGTTTGTAACTAAGGCATATCCTGAAGTATTTAAAAAAGGTTCTGATGCAACTCCAATGTTAAGCGCTGCGAAATCGATTACTACTTTAGATGCTTCGCAACAAAGTAAACTTGAGACAATTGCTTCAGCATATAAATATGATTATTGGAGTTTGTGCGAGCGGATGATTGAGAATTACCAGTCGGATGCAAGTTCAAAAGGCGGGAAGGGCATGATGAGTAAAGATGACGTTCACCGCCAAATTCAATTCGAAACGTTACGATTCGAGCGCAAAGAAATGAATGATAGGCTTCAAATGCGATTACGAATGGTGCTACATAAGGACCAAATTAAGCATGTGCCTGGACTTAGGCCATCAGTTGCAGCTGCTAGCGAGTGGTCGGACTGGTAGTAGCAATAACTTCCAAAGGATGTAAAAGAGAAATGTTTTCGATTCTCTTTGCTTGGCTATAACAGGAATAACCGGTGGTTAGTGCGTTGCCGCTTTGAGGATTATGTTGTCCCCAGTGAATGTCCCAAATATCTAGCGAGACTTGTTTGTGTTCTTTTTGGTGGCCGAAAAGACCTCCCATTCCACAACAAGATGTCGATATGATTTCTAATTCACTTCCAATACTTGCAAAAATCTGTTTCCATTGTTCATTGCTTTGCTGCGCGCTAGACCGTTCAATACAATGAGGAAACAACCGCCATTTACTTGAAAGAGTGATGTTCGATAAATCTTGGTTTACAAGCCACTCTTGTGGTAGAAGCACATCAATATTGTTTTCAGGATACTCATCACGCCAAAGAAGAGTGGCTGCGGGGTCTATTCCAATAATCGGAATGTTTGCGTCTGCAATTGGTGAAATCCATTTGATATTTTCGTTTGCTAATGAATCAAAAGAAGTTAGCGCTCCCCGAACATGTTGCGCTTTTCCACATTGACGAAGTGGAAGAACCTTCACCTGCAATCCTAATTGTTTTATGATTTCTACCATTGCAAAAAATGGTGCTGGTCTAAAGTACGAAGTAAACGAGTCCTGTAGAAGCACGACATCGGGTTTGCTTTCTACGATTTGCTCTGGAGTAAACGTGTTAATTTGTTTTTTTACTTTTGAATTTGGTTTTGGTGGGTCGCAGATACCAACTAAACGAGCAATCAATCTAGAAGGCATGAATTTCTGAAGTGGTAGCATTTTCTCCATGTTTAACCAAACAGTATCCCGCATTGGTCGTAAGTAACGAGTGAAATAGAACGCATAAAATTGTGAACGCATTGCTGGTATATCAATTTGCATGGGGCACTCTGTAGCGCAAGCTTTGCATGCAATGCATCCATCGAGAATATGTTTAACTTCATGGTTAAAGTCATCTTCGTTACCCGAATTAAATAATTTTTTGATGAACGATGCGTTTTTTCTCGAAGGTGTTTGTTCTATTCTTTGTAACCAGCGGCGAAGTACCTCTGCTCTGCCTCTTGGGCTTTGCGACGGATCATCGGTGGCACGATAGGTTGGGCACATGCTGTCTGAAGTTGAAATGGATTGACATTCACCGTTTCCATCGCAACGTGTTGCGTTTGAAAGGGTAACTAATTCAGGAGTTCTTTCATCATATTCACCGCGAGTCGTAGTTTCAAGAGTTGAAAGCGAAAAAGTTCGGTTTGGAACCGCTACTTTTCCTGGGTTGAATTGGTTGTGTGGGTCGAATGCATTTTTAATATTGCACATTTGTTCCCAAATTACTTCCCCGAATATTTCAGGACCGAATTCACTTCTTAAACCCTTGCCGTGTTCTCCCCAAAGAACTCCACCATAACTGTGAACAAGCTTTACAACTTCTTCAGTGATGATGCGGATTTTTTTTCGTTCAGATTTACGCCGCATATTTATTGCAGGTCGAATGTGCATTACACCTGCATCAACATGGCCGAACATGCCCGCTTGTAAATCGTGTTTTGAAAGGATTTTTTTGAATGCTGAAATAAAACCCGCTAATTTTTCTGGCGGTACAGCACAATCTTCAACAAATGGGATTGGTCGCTGGGGACCCTTAAGTGAAGAGAGAAGTCCAACACTTCTTGAACGAAATGTCCAAGCTAATGTTTGTTCTTCTGTATCTACTATGCATTTTGCAAATTGCGGATTGAATTGTTTTGCATTTTCAAAAATTGAGTTACTGTTACTGTTATTACACTCCACAAACAAGATAGCGTTTGTGTCGTCCCTCGCTCCGCCGAGTAGCGGAGAAATGGTGCTCCAACTAGAATCTTTTCTTAGAGTTTTTAAAACTAGTTCGTCAACCGTCTCTACTGCAGTTGGTTTATGTTTGCAGAGTGATGCGCCGCATCTAAGTGCATCGTCGAATGAGTCGAAACACAAAAGGACAAGTTCTTGATTTGTTGGTATTGGCACACACTGAAGCGTTGCAGATGTAGTAACGCCTAACGATCCTTCTGAACCGCAAAATATTCGGTTGCAATCAAATGTCTCACCGTCCCAAGCCATTGGTAAGTTGTAGCCACTAATAAAGCGGGGGAGTTTTGGCCAGTTCGTTTTAAAATATGGACGAGCATTGTCACAAGCAAGTTTTACAGATTCAATTAAAACCGAATCATTTTCAAAACTAGTTCCACCACGAATGACAGTCTCTAAAGAGACAACACAATCGCTCATTTTCCCGTAAACTTGCGAGCCCTTGCCTGCGGAATCGTTTCCAATCATGCCACCTATAGTTGCTCGAGAAGCTGTTGCAACTGTTGGGCCAATCATAACTCCATATTGTTTTAACTCATCATTAACCTGTTGTAAAACCGCGCCGCATTCAACTTGAACTAGTTTGGTTTCATGGTCGTAATGAAGTATTCGATGCATATACCGTTTGCAATCGAGAACGATAGAGTTGGTAAGGGATTGTCCTGCTGTGCTTGTCCCGCCGCCTCGTGGTGTTATGGATACATGTCGGTGAGATTTTTCTGCAAGAAGTTTGACAACTTGAGTTACACCCGTATGTGAACGAGGTGAAATGACAACCTGAGGCATTATTTGCCAAATTGAATTATCAGTAGATGCAATCGACAATGAAGATTCATCTGTCGCAGTTTCACCATCAAAGCCAGTGGCGAGTAAGTCAAGCAAAAAACGATCAACTTCTGGAGTGGAGTTTGTTTTTCTAGGTAGTTTCTCAAGCATTAATGCAAGAATGCTACCACACTATTTTTACGGGCAAGGACCCCATGAGGCAACAACTGCTAACAAATCACTCACGTCAACAACGCCATCGTTATTAACATCTGCCGAGGGGTTACTCGTTCCCCAAGCAGAAATGATTGCAAGAAGATCTCCAACAGCAATTGAACCATCACCATCAATATCTTCTGGGCAATTCACAACAACGGCTGTTACATTGAAGTAAATACCGACACCAGGGCCGTTTGCACCTTGGTCTATCAGAGACGCAAGATCTTCAAGTCCATCTCCGTCAAAATCACCATGTTCCACTGAGACAGGTGTATCCCCAGTGCCCGCAGCATCACCTGCTGAGAGGACGACTGTACCGCCAGGGGATGGGGTATCATTTCGGATTAGAGTCAGTTCACGAATAATAGTTGATTTATTGATTGCAGAAACAACAATGTCAACATCACCGTCATTATCGAAATCATATGTGACAAGGGAGGTCGGGCTGGTGCCAACTGGGAATGTTGATGCGTTTCCTAATTCGGTATTGGACCCTAAAAGGATACTTAAAGTGTCATTTCCTTCATTGACAGTAATCGCATCAGAATTTCCATCTAAATCGAAGTCTGCAAAATGTAATTCAACCGGATTGCTGCTTGAGGGGAGAGGATTACCTGTTACAACCATCGCAGGTGTTGTACCCGCTCCAGTACCGTGCAGAACTCGAATTTCTTCACTTGCTGAATCAAGAATAATAAAATCAAGATCTTTATCATGATTGACGTCACTTGGTTCAACGTCGCTCGTTAAAGGAATACTAATAGAACTAGTGTGAGAAAATACTATGGCACGAGTTCTAAATGTCGATGAGTTTGTCAGTATTGAGCCAAGGAAAGAACTACAAACCACAAATATATCATCCCGTTGGGGCGCTGGTTCTGCCTCTTCTACATAGTCACCTACTGCAATGTACATAGGTCCAATATCTGTTGAGACATCTGTTTTCGTAAATATACCAGAGTTATCATTAGAAAGAATAGAAACGGTATTACTTCCATTGTTTGCAATCACCAAATCATTAGCAGTTCCGTCAACATTTAAATCACCAATTTCAATATCCATCGGAGAGATACCGACAGAAATGGGTGCACTTTCTGTAAAGCCAAGCCAATTATCACCACTCATTCCGTTATTAATCAGAATCACAACGCTACCATTTCCTCCACTATTATCTTGAACTGTCATTGCAATATCTGGGTAAGAATCACCGTTAAATTCTCCAACAACCATGTCAGTTGGGGCAGTTGATGAACTCAAATCGTGCGAAGAACCGTTGCCAAACATAATTGCACCAGTAGTTTCTACTACAACTTCTTCTCCAACTCGAAGACCAGAAGGGTTTACCCATCGGACGGCGAGATGTGAAGGTAGACCATCTGAATAGACAATAGAAGGGCTTCCCGTTGAGCTACTTACACCCATGATGTCGAACACATCACCTTCTGTAGGAGTGAACAACGGACCCCATCGCAAACCAATTAAGCAAGACATGTCTGCTTGACCAACAATGTTTAAAAAATCATAATTTTCATGTTGAGCATTGCCTTGTATATCGAATACTAAAGAGCCCA
>DTSO01000061.1:6620-30997 GCA_012965315.1 Phycisphaerales bacterium
CGTTGAGAAGGTCGCCATTAACAGTAAACGTTCCAATTGATCTACCTGCGGTTTCAACCACTCCACCCACGTTAGTAAGATTGCTATACATGGTTCCATCGAAACGTAGATTGGAACTATCGCGAACAATTAAATTTGGTGTGTAGAGATAAATATCATCCGTAAAGGATAGGTTACTTTTGTAAAGATCTATTGATGTATTCGTATAGACGTAACTATTTATCCCACTAAATTGTAGTGAAGCTACGGAATCTGCACCGCCTATTCGCAGTGGGTTTCCAAGTGATTCGAGGTAAAGTGCATAGCCACCTAAATCAATACTAATATTGCCAGAAGTAACAATAAAATCATTTATATTCATTTGGATATCAAGTACAGTGCTCACATTCGTAGTCGAATTGAAGAACATGCTAGTATTAATATCTGGTGCTCCAATGGGTAACCAGTTGTTTGGATCAGTCAATAGGGAATTGTCCCCTGAACCTGTCCAAATGTAAATATTATCTGTGTTGAAATCTCGTTCATAGGCCCCCATATCAACAACTGCACCATTTCCTGCAACATATGGGTCGTCAACAATTCGATAATTGCCATGGAGATCAAGAAATTGTGTCACTGCATCGTTATCGCCACTATCAATGCAGGGGGAACGTGGTAACAAATCAAATGTTTCATCTCCAGTTCCTGGCTCCCCATCATCGCCAAGTTCTGCCACAAACATTGGATTAGCACTGATATTACCTGTGCCACCAAAAGTTGAATCTATGTTTTGAACGCAATTGTAATTATTAAGCCATCCAGTGGGTAAGTAGTTTGCAACTTGCTCATGTTCACCGTTTATATCTGTGTTGCCCCAAATGATGTTGTTGGTTGCGACTCCACTTCCCCTAATTACCAAACCACCAATATAATCGGCTCTATTTTGAACTAGGGTCGCGTTAGTAATTGTTGTACTTGAATCGCTAGCGCAGTATATTGCACCTGCAGCACCTGCAGTATTGCCGACAATGAGAGAATTGGAAAGCAATAGCGAACCATTGTTGTAAATGGCACCTCCATTCTGCTCTGCGTTATTATTTCTGATTATTACCCTATCTAAAAATAGCCTGTCGTTTGATGTGTACGTTGCAATTGCACCACCGTTTTCAGCGTTATTAGAAATAAATGTGCATTCACTAATTTTGGCAGATAGTCCAGAACTAACCGAGGAGTTTATGACGATTATACCTGCTCCGTATTTATTGGCGCCTGCATCATCAGCGTTACCAGAAACGATAAAGAGACTATCTAAGATTGGTTCTGCTGCAACGTTGCCGTCGATTTGGATAACATGGTATGCATTTTCATTCATGCCACCAAAGTCATCATCACCATATAAATCGCCGGATAGAATTACTCTATAGAGATACGGATCCCGCTGGGAAATTGAAGTCTCATTTCCTTGGAAACCACCATATATTTCAAGGCTAGAGTGAATTCGAAATGAGGCTTCTCGTGGATCTTTCTGATTGTCCGTATCGGTAGGAGTATACGTACCTTCAGCAATCCAAATTTGGTCATTCCCGGTTGCAATATTGAGTGCATCCTGTACGTAGGTAAAGGCAGAATCCCAATCTGTCCCTGAGCCAGGGGCTGTATTTGAAATATCAACGTACCATGTGGTCGAACCACCATTAGTTTGTGGATCAATAGTTAATGTCCCGGCCCCAGTGATGCCATCGAAGCCTCCAATGCGGATGTAATACGGAACTCCAGCAGTTAAATTGTAGTCAATAGCAGAATGGAAATCTTGGCAACCGTTTTCAGGTGTAGCATCCCCGTTACATGCAACTTGCAAAGTGCAATCGCTTTCATATAGTACCATCGACGTGTCGAAACTGGTTAAGTCACATGTACTGAAGTTGTGAAACCCAGAATTAGCTGGGACAAACTTGAACCAAACATCGGGGCTTGAATTCCAATTAAGGTAGGTATTCAAACATTGCGATTCGTCAGGTTCGGGCAAAGTTGGCTTGTTGTTTGTTGTGTCAAAACTGTTTGGTCCAACAATGGCACTGATTGGGCTTGAACAGAAATCGCCAGGAGTTTGCGCATAAATACCGCTTTGAAAAAGTACTACCGCTGAAATTATCGTAATTATCTTTCTCATTTTTCTCGCCTCTACCTGGATTCTATTTTCTCAAATAGTTGACACTATGGAGTGCAACATTTTACTATGGCATACAACGCTAACAAAGTCGAGAAAAAATGCTCAAATAACCTATTTTTCTGTGTAAAATAGTCCTATAGCCCAATAATGATTCAAAAATCAACCCGATAAAAAGGCCCCATTGGGATTTAATCCAAATGGGGCTTGAAATCGGGGTGACAGGATTTGAACCTGCGGCCTCTTGTTCCCAAAACAAGCGCTCTGCCAAGCTGAGCTACACCCCGTGGTAAATGACGGGAGGGGGGCATTCTACATGAATTTAGATAATCAATCCCAGTTGAATACGCCTTTTTTCCAAGCGTAAATATACGCAACTATCGAGGTTCCAAGGAAAAACAGAATTCTACCGAGGAATAATGTTGCTTCTTCGCTGCCTTGAGCGAGTTGAGAAAAATCAACCGCCCATGGGTAAAGAAAGATAATCTCAATATCAAAGACTAAAAAGGTCATTGCTAAGATGTAAAAACGAATATTAAATCGCTTGCGTGCAGTCCCAATCGGGTCTACACCGCACTCATATGCCGAATCTTTCACTTTGCCTGAACGCTTTGGTCCAAGTAATCCTGAAGCAACGATGTTCACGACGCTGAAGCCTACTGCCATACAAATTATGAGTAAGACTGGGATGTAATTTGTGAAATCCATCAGAAGGGGATTGTAACAAATGCAATTTGGATTTGCCCCTGTGACTTATTATTTGTTCTTATAAAAAACCCCCCAAGACGGTGGTGGGTCCGTCTCGAGGGGGGGAAGAGAAGGAGTTTCACCCTTATGGCGAAACTCCGCACAGGTGCCTCAGTTCATCCTTGATCTGGGCGAAGGTCACAATTGATGGAGTTATATTTTTTGTTAATGGTGTTCAACCCCATTGGGACTGAACGTGAGAAGAGCACCGTTCCATCGGTGTACATCTCAAGCAAGTGGTTCCTTCCTCTTACTTTTACATCAACAATCATCCGTGTTTTGGCTCCAACAATCCCCAGCCAGCTCTCTCCAAAAGTTTATGAACAACCCAGCGAGTTGCCGCAGTTCATACATTTGTAACAAGTTCCATTTCGTATCGTGATTTCTCCACAAACAGGGCAAGCAGGCGCATCACCTTGCAATTTCGCAGTCGCTTGACTTAATGAGGATTGCATGGTGGTTTCTTCGATTTGTACTCCGTCCTCGGTAGCTTGCGTAGTAGTTTGCCGTTGAGTGATAACGGTCTGCTCTATCTTCGCCTCGCCTGTATTCATCTTCGGTGTTATTCCAACGTAGGATGTGGTCGTTGAATTTCGGCGAGCTGTAATTGAATTGTTGTCTGCATTTTCGGTACATCGTTCGTCCTCCTTGACGGGTGTTGTGCGTTGCGTTGTTATGTTATTCATTGGTAATGTCGAGGTACTAGCACGATTTGGAATATTCGCTTCGCGGTACCCTTCGATAAATTGCATCCCCATCCATTGGAAAATGTAATCAACGAGACTTTTCGCAAACGGAATGTCGCGGTTTGTTGTAATACCTTGTGGTTCAAAACGTTGGAATGCAAATTTATTTACTAGACTTTCAATAGGAACTCCGTATTGCAATGCAACGCTAATTGCAGTTCCAAGACTATCCATCAAGCCGCCAATTGTTGATCCCTCTTTTGACATCGTAATAAAGAGTTCGCCAGGTCCACCGGTTTCATACATGCCAACGGTGAGGTACCCCTCATGCCCCGCAACATTAAAGTGGTGTGTAATGCTGTGGCGAGTGTCAGGAAGACGTTTTCGCATTGGGCGTTCGATGATTTTTTCAACGATTCGTTCAACTACTTCTGGCTTATCATGTTCTGCCATGTCAGCTGCTGCAATAACTTCATTAGCGACTTCATCGTGCGCTGCATGTAGTTCAACTGTGTCTTCATCGTCTTCAATTGTGACATCGGCTTTTGCGTTGAGTGGCTGGCTTAATTTGCAGCCGTCTCGGTAAAGTGCATTTGCTTTTAGTCCTAGTTCCCAACTTAACCAGTACGCTTTGGCAATGTCATCAGTTGTCGCATCATTTGGCAAGTTGATGGTTTTTGAAATTGCACCGGTAATGAATGGCTGGCAAGCAGCCATCATTCGGATATGACCTTCTGCTGCGATGTATCGAACACCAGTTTCGCCACAGCGGTTTGCACAGTCGAACACTTCTAAATGTTCTTCTTTTAAATCTGGAGCGCCTTCAATAGTACCTGTGCCACAGATTCTTCGATTTAGTTCCAAAATTTCATCTCTGGTTAAACCGAGTAAGTGTAATCCGTTGAACGAAGCATTATTTGTCGCTTGGTCGCGTGTGATTCCGTGCGCTTCAAGTACGTGGTCTGGCATCACCCATGCTGCAAATGCAAACGAAAGTTCAAACACGGTTGGAAGTGAATCGCTCATAGTCGCAATGTCTTTTTCGGTGTACCCATTGTTGAGAAGGAAAACACTGAAGGAAATTTCTTCGCCGTCGTCGGATACCGTTTTTGGCATTGGTGTATCGAGTGACAGAGTACCCATGACATACTGCATCATCTGGTCAACTTCATTCGCTGAATACCCTAAAGCAAGTAAGGCAGGTCGTAGTGACTGGTTTGCAATTTTGAAATAACCACCACCGGCGAGTTTTTTGAATTTGGTTAACGCGAAGTCTGGTTCAACTCCAGTTGTGTCGCAGTCCATAAGTAAACCGATTGTTCCCGTTGGAGCAATAACTGTAACCTGCGCATTTCGGAAACCATGTCGTCCGCCTAGGTCGAGCGCTTCGTCCCATGCTTGGACGGCTCTGCCGAGAAGGTCACCCGCATTATTAATGTTGATGGAGTCATCTAGGAAGAGTGCATGGTTAATCGGAACTGGCGCGAGGCGAAGTTTTTCATATTCACTACTATCACGGGCAATACCATTTGCCGCTCGGCTGTGGTTGCGGATTATTCGAAGCATATCTTCGGCATTTTCAGCAAAGCCATCGAATGGTCCAAGTTCACCAGCCATTTCAGCGCTTACGGCATACGATCGACCAGTAAGTGTTGCTGTGATTGCACCGCAGACAGCTCGCCCCGCGTCGCTATCGTACGCAATCCCTGCTTGCATGAGCATTGCACCAAGGTTCGCAAATCCAAGGCCTAGTGTTCGGAATTTCCAGCTTTGATGTGCGATTGCTTCACTTGGGAATGCGGCCATCAAGACGGAAATTTCTAAAACGATTGTCCAGAGTCGAATTGCGTGTTCGAATGAATCAACATCGAACATGCGTGTATCACTGTTGTAAAACTTCAGCAAGTTTAGCGATGCTAGATTGCACGCTGTGTCATCAAGGAACATGTATTCACTGCATGGGTTAGATGCATTGATTCTGCCACTTTTTGGACAAGTGTGCCAGTCATTAATAGAAGTATCGAACTGTACGCCAGGATCTGCACAATGCCATGCCGCGTCGCAGATAGTGTTCCATAGTCCACTGGCTGGAATTGATTTTGCTACTTCACCATCAGTTCTTCTGATGAGGTCCCATTGTTCTTCACGGCCAACAGATTCAAGGAAATCGTGTGATAGACGGACGGAGTTATTTGAGTTTTGACCAGCTACTGTTTGGTACGCTTCGCCGTTGAAATCGTAATCGAGGACTAGGTCTAAATCTTTTGCTTGTTGTTGTTGTGCTGGTGAGAGGTGTTTCATGCCTTCAACGAGTGCTGCAACTTTTAGTTCCTCGCGAACTTTCCAAGATACAAATTCTTCAATATCTGGATGGTCAACATCAAGACAAACCATTTTCGCTGCGCGGCGAGTTGTGCCACCAGATTTGATTGCGCCTGCGGCTCGGTCACCAATTTTTAAGAAACTCATTAAGCCACTGGATTTGCCGCCACCGGAAAGTGGTTCTTCACCGCCACGAACTTGAGAGAAGTTTGAACCCGTACCAGAACCATATTTAAAGAGTCGAGCTTCTCGAGTCCAAAGGTCCATGATGCCACCTGCATTGACAAGGTCATCACTTACGGATTGAATAAAGCACGCGTGTGGTTGTGGATGTGAATAGGCGTCATCAGCTAGCGAGACATCGCCAGTTTCAGGGTCAGATACAAAGTGACCTTGCGCAGGACCGGAAATGCCATACGCCCAGTTCAGACCGGTGTTAAACCATTGAGGGCTATTTGGTGCACTCATTTGATTGAGCATCATCCAACAAAGTTCGTCATAAAACGACTCAGCATCCTCAGGTGTGTCAAAATAACCGTGGGACTCGCCCCAACTTCGCCAGCAACCAACGAGTCTGTGAATGACTTGTTTTGCTGAACTTTCTGGTCCTGTTACTGCTTGGCCATCTTCATTTAATTCTGGTGTGCCATTTTCCTGTGTTTGAGGAACGCCCGCTTTGCGGAAATATTTGCTCACCATAATGTCAGCGGAGAGTTGACTCCAATCGGCGGGGATTTCAGCGTTGTTCATTTCGAACACGATGGATCCGTCTGCGTTTGTGATTTTAGTTGAGCGTGATGTCCAATCGACTGTGTTCCATACGCTTTCGCCTGCTGTTGTAAATCGTCTTTGTATTTTCATCTGTACTGTATTGCTTCCGTGCTTTTCTTATATTCTTGGTTTATTTTGTTGTTTGTCTTGGTTGTTTTGTTATTGGAAACCACGCTTGGTTTCCGCGCTGTTATGTGTCGACCATCGGGAGTGTTAATCCGTCTTGGTCTTGGTACTTTCCGTTTTTATCTGCGTAACTCACATCACAAACTTGTGATGCTTTGAGAAAGATAAGTTGTGCAATGCCTTCATTTGCATATACTTTTGCTGGTAGTGGGGTAGTGTTACTTATCTCAAGTGTAATTTTTCCACACCATTGTGGTTCAAGTGGAGTTACGTTTACAATTAAGCCGCAACGAGCATAGGTGCTTTTGCCAACACAAATAGCAAGGATATCGCGAGGGATTTTAAATGACTCAACGGTTTCGCAAAGAATAAAACTGTTCGGTGGAATAATGATGTGATCGTTTTCTGTATCTGCAGTATCAACAGATACAAACAAATCATCAGTGAAATTCTTAGGATCAATTACTGCAACACCACCAGAAGTTGCATTCGTAAAAATCTTAAACTTTGTGCCAACTCGAACGTCGTATCCATAACTGGATACACCGTACGAAACGGTTCCGGCCCTCGATGCATTCTTTTGAAAAGGTTCAATCGAAATTAGTTCTTCTATTTGTCTGTCGCAAAGTACTGTCATTTGCTCATCCCTCTCCTGTCTAGAACCTTAAAACTCAAAACACACGTTTTTCCTTGAAAAACGACACTATTTGTGGCTTTTGTCTGTGTTTTACTACAATTTGGAGTGCAAATCATTGACTAAACAGTAACCACCACACTTGCTTATCGTACCACTACATCTTGGGTCTGCAATAACCCAAAGCACAAAATATCGTACCCTTTTTAAAATAACTGTAAATGCACCTACTATCGGAAGTTACAAAGCGAGCTGGGTCAACCACCCCTGTGGATAGATTGTCGCGGGATGGTAAAAATTCAGATTTTCGCCATTTTTGTAGAAATATGAGCGATGTATGCTTGGATAGAGGGTCTCTTGGTATTACACTGCCGAAATGAATATGGGCACGGATGCACAAGCAAATACTTTAACTACAGCGCAAATTGAAGCCGTAGAACACATGAACGGACCGCTACTCGTGCTTGCTGGACCCGGTTCGGGCAAGACAACGGTTGTTACCAAGCGGATAGCGAATCTCATTGCAAAAGGTGTTCCACCTTGGCAAATTTTAGCGTTGACCTTTACGAATAAAGCAGCAAAAGAAATGCGAGAGCGAGTTTTTAACGTACTTGATTCTCAAGGACTGCATGGGCGAGGGTTGACGGTCTCAACTTTTCATGCATTCTGTGCGCGGGTTCTTCGCGATTGGGGTGATCGAATAATTGGAACAACGACGTTTACTATTTACGATACAGCAGATCAGCGTAGTGCTGCAAAAGCAGCGATACGTGCGTGTAACTTAAATGATTCAAACTGGAAACCTGCGAGCGTTCTCTCTGTAATAAGTTCAGCAAAAAATAAATTAATAGACGTCGATACATTTCAAAATGAAGCGTCAGATTTTTACGCTAAATCGATTGGAAAGATTTATCGAGCCTATGAAAATATTTTACGCGGTAATGACGCAGTAGATTTTGATGACCTTCTTTTGAAAACAGCTCAATTACTTTTTCGCGATGAAGAAGTCAAGCAAAGTTTACAAGACAGATATCAGTATTTGATGATTGACGAATACCAAGATACAAATCACACGCAGTTTGTAATTGCTGACAATATTGCCAAAAACCACAGGAATATATGTGTCGTTGGCGATCCAGACCAGTCAGTATATGCTTGGCGAGGTGCGGACATTTCAAATATCCTTGATTTTGAAGAGCAATACAACGATGCAACGATTGTTCCTCTTGGAAGAAACTTCCGTTCGACTGGACACATTGTGGCGACCGCTGCAAAATTAATTGAATATAACTCCCAACGAAAAGATAAAAAACTGTATACCGAACTTGAAGACGGCCATATGCCAACTATTCTTTCTTTAGAAGGTGAACGAGAAGAGGCAGAAGCAATTACAAATGAAGTACTTCGACTTCGTGGCGAAGGTGTCTTGTTAAAAGAGATGGCAGTGCTTTATAGAGTGAACGCATTAAGCCGAGTATTGGAAGATGCTTTTCGCACTGAAGGCATTCCATATGTTGTTGCTCGCGGAACAGCGTTCTACGCTCGTCAAGAAATTAAGCAAGCTCTTTCATACTTGCGCTTGTTAGTGAACCCTAAAGATGATGTTGCTTTTATTCGGATAATCAATACACCAACACGAGGCATTGGTGCAACGTCTATCAATAAACTGGAACAACTTGCACAAACGTACGGCCTGTCAATGCTCGATGCAATTTCAGAAGTGTCAAAGGAGCGGGGTTTTACTGCGCGTTCAGTTACTTCAATGAAAAAGTTTGCAACTACTTGCCACCAATGGCAAGTAGACGGTCGTTCAGAAGAAAGTCTTACTGCAGCGGGGTCACTTGCGGATTTAGTTGAACGAGTTGTTCGCGAATCTGGCTTGGAACAGTTTTATTCAAAGAACGCTGCCGAAGATGACTTGGAAAGATTGGAAAACTTAGAAGAACTAATTTCAGCTGCATCTGAGTTTGAAGAACGCATCGAATTTGAAGAAGACAACCCGCCAACTCCACTGCATATGCTTTTCTCTTTCTTAGAACATGTTGCATTAGTAAGTGATGCAGATGCAGTTGACCCAGAAAATGGTGCAGTTACTTTGATGACCCTGCACGCAGCAAAAGGATTGGAATTTGATTTCGTTGCTATCGCAGGTCTTGAAGAGGGTCTGTTGCCACACGAGCGATCACTGTTTGACGATACACAAATGGAAGAAGAACGCCGTTTGTGTTATGTAGGCATAACTCGCGCTAGAAAACATTTGCTTTTAACGAATACTAGAAGAAGAACGCAACGAGGCATGTCGAATCGTACGATGGGTAGTCGATTCATCCGAGAAATGTCTGGAACTTCTGTGCATGAAGAAGTAGCGATTGAACCATGGGATATTCCAGATGCAGATCCACCAAGCCCTTGCGAACAAGAAATTACAACTGGTTCAGTTGTTAGACATAAACGATTTGGCGTTGGCAAGGTGCAACGAATTATCAGGCGGACTCGCGGCTCAACTGTGACAGTGCATTTTGACGGTGGCGTGAAACACCTCGTACTTGAATATGCAAAATTAGAACTATTGCCACCAAATACTTCAACTGGCCCGAATGCAATCTATTAATGCGGGTGCCAACGACACAAGCAGTGATAGACTTGTGTATTTCGCACGGGTTTGCGATTGCGGGTGTTGCATCTGCTACTAGAAGTGCACATGATGACAAATTATGGCAATGGCTCGAGGATGAAAAACAGGGTGAGATGGAATGGATGAATCGAAATGTTGATGTTCGACTTGACCCAAGAAATTTAGTTGAAAACGCAAAATCTGTCATCTGCATTGCTGATAGGTATGGCATTCTTGAAGAAGACGACATTTCAAATAATTCTGGGAAAGTTGCAAGGTACGCCCAAGGAAAAGATTATCACAAGGTGATGAAAAAGCGACTGCATGCAATTTGCGATACATTTAAGCAGCAGTACCCAAATGAAATATTCAGAAGTTGCGTTGACACAGCACCGTTGCTGGAACGTGAGTTTGCACAGAAGGCAGGTATCGGATCAGTCGGTAAACACACACTGGTAATCGAGCAGGGGATTGGAAGTTGGCTTCTGTTAGGAGCGATTGTTACGACTGTAGAAATTCAACCCTCAGCACCTTCAGCACCAGACCCTTGTTCAACTTGCACGCGGTGTATCGATGCCTGCCCAACAGATGCAATTACGCCGTGGGAAGTAGACGCGAGAAAATGTATTAGTTATCTCACAATCGAGCATCGAACTGCAATTGATCCTGCACTCTATGAAGGCATAGGGCACTGGATTTTTGGTTGCGATATTTGCCAAGAGGTTTGTCCGCATAATCAACCGAATGAACGCTCGGCGCACTCTGTCATTCACGAGTCATATACACCAGTCACGAAATCTTTGGATGTGCTGGATGTTCTTCATTGGGACGAAGAAGCAAGAAGGCACCACTTTCGTGGTTCATCAATGAAACGTGCGAAATTAAATATGATTCGGCGGAACGCAGTCATAGTTGCGGGGAATATTCTTGCAGAGATTGATAACCCAGAATTACTTACAAAATTAAAGGAAATCGCATCGAGTCATTCAGAAGACCCGTTGGTGTCTAGCGCCGCTCAGGTAGTTTTGAAAAAAGAAGAATTAAAAGGGTGAGGCTTGGCTTAAAGCTTCTAGAGCTTGGGTAAGTTGGTTAAGCGATGTAATTTCGCCAGCATTTAATTTGCCAGTTATCGTATCCATACTATCAGCTAATGAACTTAACTCTTCTAGCATCATCATTTTGAATTTTACAAATTGAGGGTCTTCTAACTCCGCTATTGTTTGATAATTAATTTTCCATCCTTGAGCGGTATGGAGTAACTGCTTCGTTTTGCCATTTACATCCATAATCGTTGCATTCGAGTCGTCTGATTCAACAATGGTATCTAAATTTAGTTGCGTAAGTAAAACAGTACCTACTGATGATAGAGATTGCTTAAATTTCAATTGTTGTAATGCGGCCTCGCCAAGATTAGTACGAATTGCAATAGCTGAATTTGCTATAGAGTTTGAAAATTTTTGAATTAAGAAGAGCAAATTTTGAGCAATTGCTCCATCACTTTCTAAATACAGTGACAAGTTAACTGCTGGTGCTATGCCGTCCGCTGTTTCTAGTGGTAAAATTGCATTTACTGCTTTTGCTAATTCAAGAGGCGTAGAGAATCCTGTTCCTGCACCGAAAGTTGCATTTGATTGGGTAGTATTTGTTTGCCCAATAGGCGTATGTACTTCTCCATTTAGAACAGCAATGCGAGTTGTAATCATTGCCTTTATCATTTCACTTTTTGCACCAGTATTATCTGCGAGGCGAATAGCATTGTCATAGGCAGCGTTTGCACTTAGAGAAGTGGCTTCAATTTCAGATGCAATCGTGTTTTCTAATTCAACCCATTTATTCGCGGAAGTCACAATGCCATTTGCAATAATAGAGTTTAGTGCGTGGGATTCACTTCTAAGGAATTGGAGTTTAGATTCTTCAATGCCACCAAGATTTAATTCCATATCGAGTTTCCAAATTGCTCGAGATGTTTTGGCTTCTCTTGACGCTTTTCGGTCTTGTCCTGCACTTTTAATTGCATCTTGAAGAAGTGAAGAGGTGTCACTCCATTTCTTCTTGAGCGAGTTCGCTTTCGCAACTGTCTCATCGAGCAACGCTGCAGTTTCGTTATCAAGTTCGTCTGCAATTTGTCGTAAATTTGCAGACGTGGTAACTGCATTGTCGTTTAGTTGGCGAAGTAAATTAGCTGTTTGTTCTAAACCGAGGAGTTTCCTTCCAATGGCTTCTAATTCTGCTTTCGCTTCTTCTCGTCTAGGAGTTTCTCGAGTTTGCGATTCAAGATGGAAGTTTGCAGCAGCCATGTCGGTTTTTTGCGAATCGCGCATTATTTTTGCGCCAGACTTGTATGTTTTATGCCCGTCAATAAGGCCTATTTTTTCAGCTTTTGATAATAGTGCGTCTGCTTTTGCACGAAGGTCCTCAGCTATATTTTGATTTGAAGCAATTTGTGAATCTAAACTTTCGATTGAAGATGTGGCATCTTTTAGTTGACTTTCGTATAAATCTTTTAAATCGTGTAACGCTATTTTTTTTGCGTTGCTTAAATCGTTGTATTGATTTGTACCACTTGCTGAAGAATTTGCAGCAATTCTTAATATTGAAATGTCGTTACTTTGAGTTACCGCGCGTTGAAATTCAGCACAAATCGCATTCGCTTCTGCACTAATAGATTGAAATGAAAGTTGAGCAAGTTTTTCATTTGCAGTTGCAAGAATGATATTTTTGCTTTGTAATTGTGATGGAATAGTAGGCCGTAATCGTTTTGTTTTTGCTATGACACTTTCAAGTGCGCTAGTATTGCTTCCACGCAATGCAGAATCCAGGTTCAAAATGGCTTGATCTAATTCTGACTGTATGGCGTTTTCGCTATCGGGTGCATCTTCACATGCAAACGGCATGATTGCGAGCATGGCAATGAGAGCGAACGAGCTAGTAAATCGATTGAAAATTTGCATGGGAGAGTATATTCCTAGATTCCAAATTTATGGGCATAATATTGCCACATTAAATGACGTATTGAGCCACACAGTGTACCAATCAAGGACGGTTTTAGTTGGTTTTTACATGCTTAGATTCGCTTGCAAATGCTATAAAACAGCGTTGTCACTCTGGAAGTGGGGTTAATTTTACATCTTTTCCGCGTGCAATTTCAACTTGCCATGTCATAGTAAAACTTTGGTCTCCGGTCTGATTTGCAGGGATGGAAAGATCCCAACGGAGAATGCCCTGTTGTTGGTTTGTAGAAACATACGTTGCATCTGTTGAAAGAGGAGATGAAAGGTTTTTTACAAGGACTTCAATTTCTTCATTTTGTGAAACCGGGATTCGGTCGTATACATGAATGTCGATTGTTGAATCCTCACCATTCGAGATGGAGATACGGTAATCGTACATCGTTTGTATTCCAGAACCAAATAGACCGGTTGATGAGGTAGTTTTTTCTACGAGTGTTCTAGTTGAAGTTACTTTTGGTGCAATTCCCAAGTCGAGCGAGAAAGTTTCATTTGGCGAGATGGTTTTCATTGACGTTTTACCAACGTAATCGCTACCGTGAAAAATTGAAGCTGTACCAGGTAGTAAAACATAACCACTCTTGTTTGTAACTTCACTTCTAATAAAGACACGATCAGTCAACATTGGCACAGCAATTAAAAAATGTTCTGCGCTTGTTTCGATTGTCGCTATGGAGGTTGTCTGTGCGTCTTCTTTATTGGATGGCACAGTAACTGTCCTTGGAAGTACGAAACTTACAGCTGGACCATCACCGACAATAGACGCTGCAGCAGATGCCCATTCGACACTTTTTTCACTCGTGTCCATCTCGAGGCCAAAGCTATGATCAGCATCACTCATAGAATACGCGACGCTGCTGCGTATTTCTGAGCCTACTCTGATTACTGGTTGCGGAGTTGGCGGAATGTACACATTAACAAACCACGGATTAGGCATTGGAGGCGTTATGGATTGTTGTGGTTGTGCGGTTGAGAGAGTTAAGGAGACGTCAGTCCAGTTTTCACCAGTTTTTTGCTCTAATTTGGCATCGTAGTCAATTGCAATTTTGTCACCTTTAGGATTCGCTCGTACAGAATAGACGGGTGTCCAACTAGCGTTGTAAACAAGGTAAGTCAATTGGATTTCGACTGTACCTGCCAGATTAACACCAATGTCCACGATGGCGTTGATTTGCGTTCTTCGTTGCGAAGTAACATTTCGTTTTCGTTGGTTAAGGTATTGCAATAATTTGTTCAGTTCTTGTATTTCTAAAGTATTTTCAGCACTGCTCGCGGATAACTCTTGCATGCGAGTACCAATAAATTTTATTTGCGCATCAAAAGCATCGATGTCAACGGGAGGCGCTTTATCGTTTGTCGCTTTTTCAATAAGTGTTTTCAACATTTCAATTTGCAATGAAATGGATTTACCTTTTGAACTTGACAAAGATAGTTTGGCTTCCGCCTCTTTTATTTCAGCATTAATTGCTGCAACAAGAGAGCTGGTGTCTTCGATGATTGGAATGTTTGAAGTTTCTACGGATAGCAGTTTTGCATTTCCGTGTATGCGTGCTTGGACAGAATCAAGGTATGCTGAATCTGGTAGGTCTCTAAAGAAAATAGAGTGACCGCCTGCATCAAGGTCTAAGGTTGCAGTACGCGTAATCGAAGCACGATTTCGGTAGAGTGTTACATCTGAAATAACAGAATGTGCGTCTGATGGAAGCATTTCAAGTGAAACTTGTGCATGGACACCTTTCACACCATAAGTTAAGCAAATTCCAATTGATATGCCTGCGATGAGAATTGAAAGAAAATGATTACGCATGGGGCCTCCTATAAAAATATGTGGGTTGCGTCACGAATTGTGGCGTCTGCCCATTGTCGAGAATATTCCTGCATCATGTAACAACGCCGCAACCCTGTGTTTATATTGCAAATCAGATTGCAAAATATTTTCGGTTAGCACATCTCGTTCTTGTTCTAAATCAAGGTATCGGAGCGCAAGTCCTGCCAGGTTAGCATCTTCCATTGTTTCAAGATATTCGAATCCTTCGCGATAAACAATTTTTGCTGCGAGTGACTTTGCCATCATCCACTGCAAATATGCCTCTGGCATCTTTGACCAAAGCGAGTCTCCAACCCGTTCTAGAAGAACTGGTGGAAGGTGCTCAAGCACAAGTGTTTTGAGATTGTTGGTTTGCGCCTCATCCATTTCCTCCCAATTTGCGATGAGTGAATCGGAAACTCTGGACATCATTTTACTAATTCGATTACTCATTTCTGGTAGTGGGGAATGTGGGTGATGTTCGTGCAAGCGAGCGAGTAGTTCCGCTTCAGCGCGTGCAAGATGTCGAAGCCGAGTTAGAACTTGGTCAACAAACGTCTCTTTGATTTCCATAAACTGAGACTCGTCGAGCAACATGCAAGCACCAATTTCAAAACTTGAACAGATAACACCACACTTATTTGCGGATGAATCTTTCAAAATGAGAGCGCCTGCATTTGAAAGTTCTGTTCGTGCATCGGGGGTTAGGAATAAATTAGCACCCTCGACAATGACACGAGAACTTGGGGTTCCGTCTTCTTTCAGGAAGTTTTTCCAGTTGCCACCGTGGATTGTTGCTGGCCGTCCACCACACGGAATAAAAGCGTCTGCTTCTATTCGGTCATGCATTGTGTTACGTAGGTGTACGCCCTCTGGGTCATCAATACTCGCGATTATTCCGTTTGGACCTAGTTTAGATTTGTTGTAACTTGCAATTGGAAGTGCTTCCTTGAATAAACGAAGAAGTTCAGCATGATCGAGCCCATCTGGGTCTTCGCTACAACCAGAGCCGTCTGCGATTCCTAGGATTTTGACTCGGTCACCATATTCACGGTTCAAAATGCGAATACCATTTCCGGCAACATCGCCATCTGGGCCACCAGTAATTTTGACGGTGAATGTGTCTTCGTCTGGGTTGATTCCAACAGCCCGAAGCGCTGCATCAAGGAAAACGACAACGCCTTCACTTGTTACACCGTATTCTTTGTGGTTAATGCCAGCGCCTGGCTTTGAACTCATCATCGCAGTTGGCATTGGATATCCGCGACGGCGAGCGCGATCAACAATCCAGTTAATTAACTTAGGCGTGATGTTTTCGTCTGGACCTAAGTAAATCAATTCTTCATGATTCAACCGGTCGACAACTTTTGATTTGGTTGACAAGGTAGGGGTAATTAAATCAAGGATTGAGTTAACGAAAGCTTTTACACTTCTACTAACGCGACCATTTGGGTGTACAAGCAAAGCTGCTTTAGACCCACCTTCAGGGATGTCCTTGTTTTTCAATTGTTGCGCAAATGCCAAGTTGTACGCTTCGTCATACAGTCGTTCTTGTTCGCGAGTAAATTGTTCGATGCCACGCGGGTGAATTGCACGCACTCCACCGCGAGCGATATCTCTGAATCGCACATGGAAACCGTTGAATTCTCTGCCATGAACGAAGAAAACTCCAAATGGACATTCAGATCGATCCTCAGTTGTAAGGAATGACGCATCAATTCTGAATGCAAGAGCATATCTATCTTCAATAAATAAATTTGTTCTGCGAACTGAGTTGATTGCTTCAAGCATTTTTATAAGCAAAGTACGAGTATCTTCGAGGTCTACCGTGTTATCGATCAAGTCAAATAATTCTGTTCGTTTATCTTCATATTCAACGTCAGTTAATGCGTTGATCGGATTGAATCGTTGCCTTAATAAGTCGGCAATCTTAGATGCAATTTCAATATTGCATTGCACTAATGTGTTTAATCGAGTTGGGTTGAAAGCGTAAGCATTTTTCTTTACTAGAACTTGGTACACCAAATCGAGAAGGGCAGTGATAATTTCTGCAGTTTCTAACGTTAGTTCTGGGTGTGAATAACCAAGACGCATTGTGCGTGGATCGAGCCATTTTAGTCGAAGTAAGTCCGCACGAACTTCAGCCCAAAGAGGACTTTTCTCATCGATTGGTCCACCGTCTGGACCTTGTACAACACAACCAACGAGTGTAATCCAACCATTTTCACCGTCATCAATACTGTCAAGGTATGCTCGGTGAATGTTGATTCTTGATTTACTCAATCTTGTTGCAATTCGTTGAAGCATCGAGCGTCTAGTCGAATTACTTACTGCAACAATTATTCTGCTTAATGATTTGTCAGTCTCGCGTTCAAGTACAACTGTGGTTCCATCTGTTCCTGTCAATTTTTGAACAAGTTGCCAATGTTTTTCCATTCGCAGCGGTGTAATCGTTGCGAGATAATCTTCAGAGCAACGCGTAAAGTAATCTCGAATTTCATCTGATTCCCAAGGAAGTGTATGCTCTTTGGCATAATCAATAGTTTCTTCAACTTGCGCCGCGTGCGCAGGGTTGTCTAAGGAGAAAGACTCTACTTCTCCAAATTCAAACGTATCAAGAACTAAGCCACCATCTGAAGCCGTGTGGATTTTCGCTGCACGAAGCGTCTCGCCAATTGGAAGTTCTTGCATCAACTCTGCAAGCACGCCAGGGTAGTCAAGAGGTCGTATGCATGTCCACTCGGAACCATCTTCAGAACGAAGTGTAAGTTCGATTGGTCTCCCCGATGCTTTTGCAGCGATGATTGCCCGCAAATGTGCAAGTTGTGTTTCTTCATCTGTATCCTGGAAGTACATGAGCGGCATTTGCTCTAGGAACCAAGGGACAGTATTTTCCGCTGTTGTTCGAAAGCTATTTGTGACTTTGTCAATAACAGTGATTGGGTTTTCTGGTTTGCTGCCGATTGGCTGCTTTGATTGGGTTGCCATACTGCGTATTAGACCTACAAATTCACCTCAATTCAAGTGATTAGCCAATAGGATGGGTAATTATTAATTTCGATAGCGCAAGCAGTTCGATTTCCGAATATCGTGCACATAATCAGCGAAAGAAAGCACTTTGAAGACCGCTATAACTATTGGAAATTTTGATGCCGTTCATGTAGGACATGTCGCTCTTGTTGAAAGAGCTCGGGTCGCTGTAGGTGACGCTGGGCGTGTTGAAGTTTGGAGTTTTGACCCACCACCGGTGACAATTTTGAACCCAAATTTTCGTATTGATGCCCTGACCACGTTTGACCAGCGTTCTTCGCGTTTACGTGAAGTAGGAGCAGATAAAGTCAGGAAAATCACGCCTTCAAAGGCACTTTTGTATCAATCACCTGAGAGTTTTATCGCTGATGTTGTTGCTGAATCTTCGCCTGATTTTATTGTCGAAGGAACTCAATTTCAGTTTGGCAAAGACAGAAAAGGGACATCCGAAACTCTGCGTGCAATTGGCTTGAATTCGGGTTTTGAATATATCGAAATGGATGGCGTCGAAGTAACTCTTTCCACGGGTGAAACGCTTCGCGCGAGCAGTTCAATGGTTAGGGAACTCCTCAGTAATGGGCGTGTGGAAGATGCAAGCCGAATGCTTGGTCGCGCGTATGAGGTTTCAGGAATTGTGACTTCTGGCGATAAGCGGGGTCGTGAAATGGGAGTTCCAACCGCGAATGTATCTCAAATAGCAACGATGTTGCCAAAAGATGGAATTTATGCAGGAACAGCTACAGTTGACAATAAACTTTATATTGCTGCGATAAGCATAGGAACAAAACCTACATTTGGTGAGAACAAAAGAGTTTTTGAAGCACACCTTATTTCATTTGATGGTGATTTGAACCATTACGAATGGCCTTTGACTGTTACTATCTCGCATCGGATACGAGAACAAATTAAATTTAATTCAATGGACGAGTTGCGATTGCAAATTTTTTCGGACATTGAAACTGCAACTAGACTGACAGAAAGCAAAAGATGACAACGCAAGCAAACGTGTATGAATCCACAACAAGTTTCTCAGGGTTAGCAAAACGAATAAACGATTCGCAGCGCATTATTGTGACAACGCATCGAAAGCCAGATGGAGATGCCATCGGCTCTGTTGTTGGGCTTTGTAGGGGACTTCAATCTATTGGTAAGGACGCAACAACCTTGTTGATTGGTCCGATTGAACATGGTTTGCGTCTTGCTGTAGGAGACACAGAATTAAATGTAGTTGAAGAAATCGGTTTACCAAGTGAAGATCCAGATCTAATTATCGTTGTGGACACGGGAGCATGGTCACAACTTGAAGCACTTGAACAATGGTTACGTGACCACAGTGAAATTGTAATTGGCATGGACCACCATGCTAACGGCGATGCTGTTGCCGGCGATAGAGTTGTTGACACTTCGGCTGCAGCATGCACACAATTGGTGATGGAGTTATTTGATGTGATGAATATTTCATTTGGCTCTGGGCGTAATTCAGTAGCTGAAGCGTTATTTATTGGATTAGGAACAGACACTGGTTGGTTCCGTTTTTCAAATGCGGACGCTCGATGTTTTTCAGATGCATCAAGGTTGCTTGAGCAGGGAATTGACAGATACCAACTATATAGAACACTAGAAGAAACAGCGCGACCAGCTAGAATGCAACTCTTGGAGCGAATGCTTTCTAGTCTTGAGTATGTAGGTCCAGTTGCAATTATGTGTATTCGCTCCACGGATTTTCAAGAAACGAATGGGTCAAGTACTGACCTCATTGGATTAGTGAATACACCAATGGTTTTAGAAAATATTCAGGCGTCTATTTTATTGACAGATACAGACCCAACTGTGACAAAAATGAGTTTTCGCTCAAAACCAAGCATACCTGGACAACCGACTTCCTTAATTGATGTGAATCAACTCGCAGACAAATTTGATGGTGGAGGGCACATTCACGCAGCTGGAGCACGCGTTTTTTCCACTTTAGAGGATGTTAAAGCACGCCTAATCGAATTACTGAAAGAAATTTGATTCAGAATTCACCTTGCTGACATACAATTAAAGACGTAAATGGAAACACTTATACGAATCGCAAATAAAGCAAGAATGAGAATGCAATTCAATGTAACCGTATCGAAAAGCATTCACTGGTTTTTGTATGTTTGTTGTGCAGTGTTTTTGCTAGCTATTATTGACAGAGTAGGCGCCTCTCCATTGTTGTCATGGAATATCGTTTTACTTACTGCAGCAGTGGGTGGGATATTTATATTAATCTTAGAGTGGACTGCAAATAGTTTTTCAACTGTTGAGGCCGCATATGAATTAGACGATCGAATGCAACTACACGATCGCATTTCTTCAGCGTTGGCATCGAAAGATATTGATACTCCATTTTCAAAAGTAGTATTAGAAGATGCATTACAAATTGTGGAAAGCAAACAAGTCGTTGCTTCAATGTCAAAACATTTTCCAATAGTATTGCCTAAAAGATTTAATTGGGTATTGGGAGTTATAGTCGCAACTGTGATGGTGCTGTGGACACCGCAATGGGGGTTCTTCCAATCAGATAACAATACTTCACTTGCTTCGGCTGTGATTGCGTCGAGGGAAAATATTGAAACTTCAATAGATGCTGTTCTTGAAGAATTGCAGTCAGACAAAGAATTAAACGAGGCTCTCGAAGAGGAACTCGCCGAACTTGCTGCGACAACCCAAAACAATTTAGCAGATCCAGAAACTATGCGCCGCGATGCATTGCGAAAAATGACAGATTTGCAAAAACGTCTCGATGAAATGTTACAAGACGAAAATGCACTTGCATTTGAAGAAATGTTACGTCGGATGCAACAATTGAAACTGCCAAAATCTGGAAACACAGTGCCAATGATTGCCGCACTGAAGAACGGAAACTTCGATAAAGCAAAAAAAGAGTTTGATACACTTCAAGAGAAAATGGAATCGGCCACACTTACAGAACAAGAACGTAAAGAACTCGAAAAACAACTTGAAGCATTATCCGAACAACTAAATAAACTAAGTGATTCAAATAAATCTCTAGCTTCTGCGTTGTCGGCGGCGGGCATGAATAGCGCGTTAGCGAAAAATGCAGAAGCAGCAGGTAAAGCAATAAAAAACGCAAAAAATTTAAATGCTGCACAAAAACAAAAGTTATTAGAAATGCTCAAAGCTCAGCAACAAGCAAACAAGATGTGCGAAAAAATGAGCGAGGGTTGTAAGCAGTGCGCAAGTGGGGAATCCGGTATGTCTACCGCAAGCGAATTAGAAAAAATGCAGGCAATGCAGAATTTTAAAACAAAAGCGGAAATGGCTAAAAGTGCCTGCAAACAAGCCGGCGCAAATATGTGTGCAACTGGTGGAGAAGGCAAGGGAAATGGTGGTTCGAACCCTACGACAGAGACGGAATCAACTATGGTTGCCCAGCGGACAGCAGTCTCTACTCTAGATGGAACAATAATTGCTAAACAGTTATTTGAAGGCGGTATGCTTACAGCAGGCGAATCTACTTCAGAAGTGAAGGATACGGTCTTAGCGCAAAGGATTGCAGCAGAACAAGCGATTACAGACGAGGAGATTCCTCGAAAATACCACGATCTTCTTCGTCATTATTTTGGGCAACTAGAAGAAATGACCGAGCCATCTACGAATGATGACACCGATAGCAACGATTAAATTTCTTGTTTGTTTGTTGTTAATTGGCTGTTCAATTAACTCGAATGAAAAACCGGCATTGACGGTCTACGTTTCTGCAGACGAACAAATTGCACGAGAAGTTTTCGCTGTCTTTACTGAAAAAACGGGCATAGAAATTGAATGGGTAGGTGATACAGAGTCTTCAAAAACAACTGCTCTTGTTCAGCGGCTAATTAGGGAAAAAGAAAACCCAGTCGCTGATGTATTTTGGTCATCTGAAATTTTAGGAACAATACAACTTGCAAAAGAGGGGGTATTTGCTTCATCAAACACAAATGCTTGTCTTTCTTGGTCAAAACAGCATAGAGATTCTGAATATCAGTGGTTTGCTTTTTCGCCTAGAGCTAGGGTAATAGCGTATGACCCAAAAAAAGTACAAGTAGATTCCTTGCCAAAAACGTGGTGGGAATTTGGTACAGCATCAATGGCTGATCCGAGGTTCGGTACTACAGGTACGCATGTCGCGGTGATGGCTACTGCTTTTCCAGAGGAGTTTGCCAATTTCTTGCAAGAGATGGAAGGAACGGTCTTGCTTGGTGGTAATGCCGCAACAGTGCAATCGGTTATTGATGGTACAGCTTTATTCGCTATGACAGACAGTGATGATGTCCACGCTGCAATCGAAAGGGGAGAATCAATAGCGATGCATTACCCAACGCATACAACTGGCGCTGGTGGCGGCACATTATTGATTCCAAACACCGTTGGAGTAGTAAGAAATTGTTCAAATCAAAAACTTGCAGAAACGTTTGTAGACTTTATGCTCAGTGATGAAGTTGCAACAATACTTGCCTCATCTGCATCTAAAAATATTCCGTTGCAACATTCAGTTTTGGTTTCATTTCCTGAATTGGTTGTAGAAAATCCACTTGAAGTTTCATTTGAAGCGGCTGCTATAAATAGAGAAAAAGCTATTAACCGTGTAATGGAAGCGCGCAGAAATGGTGATTAAGAAAAATATTTTCTTGACTCTTATTGGTTTGGGAATTGTCTTTATCGTTGTTTTGTATCCAGCGATTCTATCGCTGTTTTTAGTTTCAGACAAAAGCGAAATTGCATCCGTTTCATCACCATCTTCGATAGAAATAGTTCTACGCACATTGATTTGGTCCATTGTTGTAGGTATTGTTGCAACAGCAATTGGCTGGCCAGTAGGTATCCGGCTTGTTTCGTTAAAGCGGAATACGCAACGCGCTTTGCTAGCAATGTTTGTCATGACGCTGATTATTCCAGCGTATGCAATTTTTTATGTGTGGTGGCAAGCATGGCCTTCGGGAACATGGTTGCACGCAATTATTGTTGAGTATGGCTACCTAGGTGTCGCGTCAAAAATGTGTCTTGCAATTGCACTCATTGCATGGTCTTGGCCAATACCTGCGCTAATATCTTCAATGGTTGCCCGTTCAGATAATTCGTTGTCGATTTTGAACCAATTGGACAACACATCTATTTTTCGAAAAGGCGTGTTGCGTATTCAGAAAGATATAAAAATTATCAGTGTGTCAATTTTAATTGTTGCAGCCATAACCGCATCGAATACAACTTGTTTTGACCTAGCACAAGTTGTAACTATAGGAAATGAGTTACGCAGTGTTATTGCTTCAGGCAATTCAATTTTTTCTGTACCTCTTTTAAGTTTTTCTGGATTGATTATTGCGGTTATTTCAGCGGTATTGCTTATTCGATTTTCCTCTAAAAGCCCAGTCTCCATTCAAGCAAATCACAAAACGGCAATCCCTATTTTAATTCTTTGGTTTGCATTATCTGGCTTACCACTTTTTGTAACTTTTATAATTACAAAAAGTAATGTTGTAGAATTCATCAAACTGTACCAAGGCGATATTGCCAAAAGTTTGCTTATTGCTCTTGGCGTTGCTTGCGCGAGTGTGCTCATTCTCATAGCTTCCGCAACAATGCATCTTTCATCGTCTTCAACTACAAAAACGATCGCAAAAGGGATTGACTTTAGTTGGATAGTCGTGGCTTTTTTGCCAGCAAGTATTGTTGTTTCTTTCTATTCAATTTCTTGGCATTCGACTGGAATTGAATGGATGTATCGAACACCAGTTATTCTCATTTTTGCTCATTTAACAAAAGTTGGCTTCGTTGCTTCTCTAGGTGGAAAGTGGGTTGCTTCATGTAGCTCACTTAAAACGTTATTTGCATTAGATAATGCGCAAAGTATGAAGCAAACCTTAACGGCACTCTTTCCTAGATTAGTTATTTCTTGCGTTGTAATTGTTGGTGTTTCATTTGCAGTTTCTCTTAGCGAGGTTGCACTCACCAATCAACTTTCGCCGCCGTCTACAAATCAGCCAATTGCTGTTGCTCTTTTGAACGCGATGCATTACCAACGACCTCAGACAGTCACTGCGGCACTTTTAATAGTAATTCTTGTTGCGGGGTGTAGTGGCTTGGTCGTAGCATTCGCAAATCGTAAACTTGTAGCACTGCTATTTATAGTGTGTATTGGGTCATGTAATTCCTATGAACAAAACCCAATTGCTGATGCTATTCAAATCGGTGGAGCCGGTCGCTCTGACGGCAGGTTTACAACCCCAAGGGCAATTGCAACAAACAATGATGTTGTAGTTGTTATCGATAAATCTGGTCGGCTACAGAAATTCAACCACGATGGTGTGTTCCTTTCATCTTGGGAATTGGAATTGTCAGGTACCGGTTATCCAACAGGTGTTTCTATTGACAGCGACGGCTCTATCTGGATTGCTGTTGCAATTCGTCGGCTTTGGATTGACAAAAAAAGTATGCAGTCAATGCTTGCTCCAGTTGGAA
>DTSO01000062.1:0-2420 GCA_012965315.1 Phycisphaerales bacterium
GCGAAGGAAGCGGCCAAATATCATCGGGCACTACTTGTTCCAAAGCATCTGAAATACCTCTCGCTACAAGCATCTCCGGTAGAAGCGTGTCGCGTATGAATATTGCATGTGCTAATAATTCATTATGTTCACCTGCAACTGCAATTTCAAGTGCTTCAAGAGACTCTTGAATTGCTTCAGACAGCTTGCCAACATCAGTCAATCTGCCGAGTGTTCGTGAACAATCAATAGATACTTTTCTAGAAGCTTCAACGACCTCTGCCAGTTCTTTTTGGTACCGAAGTGCTGCAGGCAACACCTGCGTCGATAGCATCTGTATAAGCGTACGCGCTTCGATTCCAACTTTTGTCGTATACGTTTCGAGTAGAACTTCTTCGCGTGCTCGCAATTCTCGGTTACTTAAAACTTTGTAATTTGCAAACAAATCCAACGACTTTTCAGTAACTAGTGAAACAAATGCATCTGGAGCAGTCGCCAAATTTGGTAGCCCTCGCCGTTTTGCTTCTTCCTGCCATGCTTGTGAATAATTATCGCCGTCAAAAACTACTTTGCGATGCTTCTTTAGAATGTCCTGTAATAAAGAACGAACTGCTGTGTCGCGCTGTTCTACAGAAGTACTTCCTGCAAGCACGCTTTCTAACGAAGTTGCAATGTAATCTAATGACTCGGCAATAATTGTATTAAGGATTGTGTTTGGCCAAGCGATGGTTGAAGTTGAGCCAACTGCTCTGAATTCAAATTTATTGCCAGTAAATGCAAACGGACTAGTTCGGTTTCGGTCGCCTGAATCTCGGTCGACCTTCGGCATCGAAGTTGCACCAAGATCAAGCGTCCCGCCAGTGCGAGCTGACCTTGTTTCATCGGACTCAATTTGGTCAAGAATATCATTGAGCATTTCGCCAAGGAAAATCGAAATTATTGCAGGCGGTGCTTCATTTGCGCCAAGACGATGGTCATTTGCAGCAGAACCAACAGAGGCACGCAATAAATCTGCATGCAAATCTACCGCGCGAATCACTGCACATAAAAATGTCAGAAATTGCGTATTAGACTGGGGTTCTTTACCTGGTGTTAATAAATTCTTCCCTGTGTCGGTCGCAATTGACCAGTTGTTGTGCTTACCAGAGCCATTGACTCCAGCGAATGGTTTTTCATGAAGAAGGCATCTAAAGCCATGTGCTTCTGCGGTGGCTTTCAAAATTTCCATCAATAACATTTGGTGGTCAGAAGCAACGTTTGCATTTTCGTAGGTTGGAGCAATTTCGTATTGCCCAGGTGCAACTTCGTTGTGACGTGTTTTTACTGGAATACCAAGTTCATACAACTGCTGTTCAGAATCGTCCATGAACGCAAGAACACGTTCTGGAATTTTTCCGAAATAGTGATCGTCAAGTTGATGTCCTTTAGGAGGCGGGGCACCGATGAGCGTTCTGCCGCAGATTAAAAGGTCTGGGCGGTTAGCAACGAATGCTTCGTCAACTAAGAAATATTCTTGTTCAAGACCGAGGGTAGTAATGACGCGCTTTACGCCAGTGTCATTTCCGAAAATGCGAAGTATGCGCATTGCTTGTTCATTGATAACATCGATGGACCGAAGCAGGGGAGTTTTCTTATCTAATGCTTCGCCAGTCCATGAAACGAATGCCGTGGGAATGCAGAGTGTTCCGCCTTCTTCATTTGGCATAATAAACGCAGGGCTTGTTGCATCCCATGCGGTGTAACCTCGAGCTTCCCAAGTGTCTCGAATACCGCCTGAAGGAAAACTTGATGCATCAGGCTCTCCTTGAATCAGCATGTCACCGGAAAAGACTGCGATTGCTCCGCTGTCAGTCGGCTCAAGAAAACTATCGTGTTTTTCAGCAGTAGCGCCAGTTAAAGGTTGAAACCAGTGCGTGTAATGTGTGCAGCCACTATCAATTGCCCATTCTTTCATGGAATCTGCAACGCTATTAGCGATCGCAGGGTCAAGTGGTTTGCAATTATTGATTGTGTCAATAAGTGATTTATGTACATCCGGTTGTAAATACCGAAGCATCACATCACCTGTAAAAGTTCGACAACCGAATGAATCACAATAATCGTAATCTTGCATTTCCATTGCGCTGGACAAAGTTAAATCTTCCATGAATAGGGTCTCCTGCCAATTTCATATAGTATCTATGCAAGTAACAATTCAAGCAAGGTCTTTTGGAGTAATTCCCAAAACAAACTGACCTGCCGCGGCAACAGGATCGTCCGCTTCCTGCATTGTTCGAACTAAAGCAGAACCGACGATGGCTGCATCCGCAACTTTTTGCACAGTAGAAACGTGTCCAGAATTAGAAATACCAAATCCAACTGCCAATGGTAAAGAAGTTAACTCTCGTATTTCAGCAATTCGGGAAGTCAAATCTGGCAAATCTGCATGCTAGAAATGACGG
>DTSO01000062.1:2430-3086 GCA_012965315.1 Phycisphaerales bacterium
AACCAGTTCGTGCAAGAATATATAGGAATCCAGAGGACAAATTAGCCAGTTTTTGAATGCGTTCCTTTGGAGTAGTTGGAGCGATGAGCATCGTAAAAGAGAAATCAAGTGTTAAACAATACGCACTTAATTCTTCTGCTTCCGCCGAATCAATATCTGGAATAATAATGCCGTCAAAACCTGCTTCTACGAGTTGATCGATACATGCTTTAGAACCATTTTTTCGAACAATAGAATGGCTTACCATTGCAACGATACCAGCGGACACTGTGTCTCTAATTCGTGAAATGGCGGCGATTGCATCAGCCGGCGTAACCCCATTTGTAAGTGCGCGGTGCATAGATGCGGCAATAACTGGGCCATCAGCAATTGGGTCGCTGAACGGAATGCCAATTTCAATAATATCTGCTCCCGCTTTGTCCAAAGAGAGAATAGTCGCTTCAGTAATTTCAATTGAAGGATCGCCAGCAACTATAAATGGGATAATTGCTTTATGCCCATCTTTGAAAATGGTGTCAATTCTGCTCATTTTGTGCCTTCGGGACCACCGTCTTTTATGTATTTGTTTTGAATTGCTTGCGTGAGGTCAATTTCAGTAATATTAGCCAAAGTAACAAGCCATGCAAGGACATCTGCGAATTCCTCGTTCAGATTCT
>DTSO01000063.1 GCA_012965315.1 Phycisphaerales bacterium
TTGTTATTTAAAACTGTTAATTTGTGGTTTTTAACCAAAATTTTAATTCTATTTTTTTGCTTTACAAGAATTTTGAAAATAATATTTGTAAGGGGACCAGAAATAAATTTAAAATAACTTTTGGTTTCAAACTCAAAAAAACTTTGTTTGATATAACCCTTTTCATCCTGGTGTTCTTCGCATTTTTTTATGAAATCGTTTATTTCTTTTTGAGAATTATAATAATCATTTAAAAAATATTTAATTCCTTTGCAATATTTTAAAGTCTCTAATGTTGATAAATTTTTGAAAGAAGGATGAAAGCAAATTAAATAGTCGTCTAGTAACAAACTTTCCTTGAATGCTAACTTATTATTTATCAATTTTTGAAACTTAAGTTTTGACTAAGCATTACTTAGAAGGTTTTGGTCTTCCGCTTCGGAGAGGAACTTGCGGCAGCCCTCTGAAACCAGGGCTGCAAACGCCCCAATCTGCGATTGTCGCAAGAATATCTGCGACATCAGTTCTGTCATCGCCAGTAACATCGCCAAACGGAGATCCCCATTGCGCGATGATTTCTAAAAAGTCTGAAATATTTATTACACCGTCACGATTTAAATCTGCAGGGCAAGTTTGTGCTGAAAGTTCGAAGTTACGCATCATGCCCATGTCCTCGTGTGGAAGATTGTGGCAGTGATACATAAATAGTCCAGGGTGTTTACTCCACCGTATTAGAAGCTCAACTGTTTCATACGGCATAATCAAAAATGTATCATGCCAACCGTCGTCGACTAGACCGTCTTTGACTGTGTTGTATGCATTAACACCGCCAGCGGCGATAGAGCGACTAAGAATTTGAAATTGCCTTCCATGCAAATGCATTGGGTGGGCAAATTTAATATTACCTTCTAAATTCGTCATCGTGATTTTTTCGAGTGCATCGCCAGAAGCGCGTTCGTTTGCAATCGTGCCAAGCATGTCAAATGTCTGACCGTTGAGTAAGAACTCGCCACTTCCCCAAACAATTGGCCAAACTTTTTCGCTAGTAACATCAGCGACGTCATATATTTCTCCCATTGGAACAAGCGATGTTGGAAGTACGAGTGTTTCTTGTTCAGATCTATCGATCGTAAAGGTCATTATGTCTTTTGCATCACCTTGACCGATACCGCCCGCGAGTTGGTCAAAAGCAAGCGATTGCAAGGAAATTACATCGCTTAGATTTTTAGTAGAAAAATCAACCCAAAGTTCATACCGTTCGCCAGGACCCATCATCAAGTAAGGAACTTGTTTCGGCGCTTCAAGAAGGCCACCGTCAACTCCGATGACAACCATCGGCGATCCATCATCAAAAGCAAGTTTGAGAATTCGCGATTGGCTACCGTTCAAGAGTCGCACTCTATATATTCGAGTTGCTGCGGAATAATTAGTGTCAACTCGACCGTTGATGAGTTGTGTGTTCCCGAACATCCCCATCATGTTTGCACCACTGAATACAAGTTGATTTGAACTATCAAAGTCTGCGTCTTGGATACAAATTGGGAGGTCAAACTCACCCCGAGGCAAGTCAAGGGCTTGTTCTGCGTCATCACTTACGATAAGGAAACTGGCAAGACCTTTATAGACTTGCTCACCAGTCATCATGTCTGGGTGTGGGTGATACCAATACGTTCCCGCACGATTTCTTACAATGAAATCGTAATCGTACGAACCACCAGCAGGCATGGCATCTTTGGGGTGCCCGTCTGCAGCTTCAGTAACATCTAAACCATGCCAGTGTGTTGTTGTTTCAACTAACAAATTATTTTGAAAATGAACATGCACATTGTCGCCGGTATTGACAGAAATCGTCGGCCCAAGATAGGTATTAGGTAGTACGGTTAAAGTTGATGGAGGACCAGTAACAAGATTAGCGGTATACCGGAAAACATTCGTTTGAAATCCAGGAACCATTTGCTGCGTGCTATTTGACGCAACTAAATTAATTGAAATGTCATCCGCACTCACTAGAGTAGTTGTCAATACAACAGATAGTGCAGAGATAATAGTTCTAATTTTCATGTGTGAGCTTTCCATCGTGTTTACATGCGTTACTTACCTAAATATGACACTTTATTCGCCGTTTGCAATGGTTTGTTCCTAAATTATTTGCGATTTATGCCATTTATTTAGTTTGTAGGGATTAGTTAGTAAAAAAGTAGGGTGCTAAAAAAACCCCGCCATGGCTCGAAGCGATGATCGGGGTTTGTTTTATTGCAGAGTTCAATCTGCAACAGGGGGAGGGAGTAAATATAGATGGCTACCGATATATTCGTATGTCGAATGCCTTTGTTCCATTCTTAGTTGAAAAAAGGTATTTATTTTTAATCTTTAGTTTTTGCAATTGCTTTTTTGCGGGAACCGAGCACACTCTAAATGCGAAGAATTACCTTAGGTATAGAGACGAATTACGTTTTTACCTATTTTAACAATCAGAGAGGACCTATTTTTAAATGTATATATCTTCAAAACTAGCAATTGCAACGATTGCAATTTGTGCGTCAACGCCATTCGCGTTCGCCGCACCTTCATCGCAGTTGACCATGAATCAACTGAAGCAAGCACATCCAAAATTGCAAACGATGGCAATCGAAGGGCGTATTACCAAAATGGTTGCTCCTGATATGGCGACTGGTAAAACACCAATGCATGCTGCACGAAACTTTCTTCGTACTTGGTCTCATTCCCTCGAAGTGAATGCAAACGAATTTATTGCTGAAGGTCCATTTGAAGATGGGCATCATACTCAACAGATTATGTACAACCAAGAAACAGGGTTATACAAATTTACTGGTGTTTACTTTAAGCAACTTGCAGATGGTTTGCCAGTGTATGGAACTCGATTGATGACACTTTCTCGAAACGTTGCGAATAACCCAATTGTAAATGTTGAAGTTAACTTACGCGATGTAAAAGGTTTTAAGAAACCAAATCGACTAATCAATAACAGTGCGCTTGCACTTATGACTGCGGCTACTCGTTTTGGTACTTCCGTTACAACAACAATTCCAGAATTGATGGTATATGCAGGTTCACAAGAGGAACACGCAGAGCCAAGAGCAGTCATTGTGTTTGAAGCACAAACAGGCGGCAACTGGGATGCAGATACCTACCGAAAAGCGGAACTTGTCGTTGATGCTGAAACAGGCGAAATTCTGTTCGAAAGAAATTTAATTCTTCACGCAACTGGAAATGTTTCAGGCATGGCAACTGAAAGTTCAGGCGCCGATGTTTGTGATCCAGAATCAGTTGCTGGTTTACCATACGCTAAAGTTACACTCGGTGGTAACACAGCATTTGCTGATGTAAATGGGGATTACTCAATTGCTGGTTCAGGAAGCGTAACTTCAAAACTTGAAGGCGAGTGGTTCAGGGTTTATAACCAAAGTGGTGGCAACTCTTCAATTACTGGAAGCGGTGACATCGTTCACAACGCAGCAAATTCAAGTGCAAGCTATCGAGCGGAAGTAAACGCATATTTACAAAGTAATATTGTTCGAGACTTTACTCTCGTGCAAAACCCAAGTTTTCCTACGATTGACACGCAAACAGCGTTTGCTGCAAATGTAAATCTTGGAAGCACATGTAACGCCTATTATGACGGGAATTCAATTAACTTCTATAGCTCAGGTGGTGGATGTAGTAACACTGCGTTCTCCGTTATTGTTCATCACGAATATGGACATCACCTTGTAGCTGTTGCAGGTAGTGGTCAAGGTCAATACGGTGAAGGTATGGGCGACGTAATGGGTGTATTGCTAACAGGCGATAACCAACTTGCTCGTGGTTTTTACAGCGATGACTGTACTAACGGTATTCGTAATGCAAATAACAATAAACAATATCCATGCAACGGTGGAATTCATGACTGTGGTCAATTGATTTCAGGTTGTGTTTGGGATGCACTTGCGCAAATGCAAGTCACATATCCTGTAACTGGACACGGAATTATTTCGTCACTTGCAGTAAACTCAATGTTAGTACACTCTGGTGATATGATTACACCATCAATCACATATGACTGGTTAACTTTAGATGATGATGATGGCGATTTAACAAACGGTACACCTCACTCAGTTGAAATCCTTGCTGGCTTCGCTATGCACAGTATGGATCAATTCCCAGAACCACCTGAGCCACTTGACAACGATGATTGTGCAACTGCACGAGTTCTTATTGATGGAACACATTCGTTCACGACATTAGGTGGTAACAACAGTCCTGAAGCATACGATGAAGCACAATGCAGTGGAACGTACCTCGGTGAAATGAATGCTGATGTTTGGTTTTCATATACAGCTTGTGAAACTGGATCAATGCTTGTAAGTACTTGTGATTTAATTGACTTTGATTCTGACATCGTTATATACGAAGGTCAGTGTGGTAATAGTAACCAAATCGCTTGTAATGGCGATGGAAATGGTTGTGGTGGTTACTCATCTGAGACAACCTTTAATGTAACTGCAGGTAACGAATATCTCATTCGAGTTGGTGGTTGGAATGGATCAAGCGCAGGCACTGGTCAAATAATTGTTGACGGTCCTGGTGTACCTTGCGAAACTACTCCTCCATGCCCTGCGGACGTTGACGGCGACGGAATCGTTGCAGTGAATGACCTTCTTACAGTTGTAGGATTGTGGGGTCAAGCAGGTGGAATTGGCGATATAGATGGTGATGGCACAGTTGGTGTTAACGACCTTCTAGAAATTGTCGGTTCTTGGGGACCATGCCCAGTGTAATATTTTCTTGACTTATTGCGCCCGTTAGTTACTATGACTAGCGGGCGCTTTTTTAATACTTTTATTACAATGGATTTTAGATGATACAAAAATTTCAGTTTGCATTTGCACTAATTATTACCGTACCTACTTACGCAGAGTTTGTAGTCGGTTCAGTTCCGCTAGATGCGCCAACTGGAATTAGCACTGTATTTGCAAAGCATGTCGATGTGTATGGTCTGCATGTATTTGCAAAATCTAATGTTTCAAACAGTAAGGTTCTTCATTGCGCTAACATTCTCGCACAGTGGATTGATAACAACGAGGACGGTGTTGTTGATGATTTGATATCACATCAAACACTAGTCGGTCGTTATGCTTCGATGCTTATCTGGGCAAATCCAAATCAAGCAGACGGCGATTATGATTCTATTCCAAATAGTACATGGGACAATAATGGTTTTCAAGAGTTGTTTGCAGACGAAATGAATCTTGGTTATCCCGCGAATGGTCAGTTTGATTGGACACTTGAAGAGGTGTTGCATTTAGTAACGCATGAAGGGTATGCACTAGCGTATCCTTTAGTTTGGGGTGAAACTAGTTCTCAGATGACAAACACAATGGATGCTGTCATCGCTGGAGGTTGGTACCACTACAACGACCCAACTTGCGATTATGCATGCAAGGCAACAGAATATATGTACTGGTCGTTGACTTCTTTGTTAGGTGCTCAAAACTATCCTTGGCGAATTCCAGATATCGCAGATGAATGGGAGTTGCCAACGCCGAAACTTATGCACCAGCATGCCGGTTCAATGGTGCAGATGTTGCAAGACCCACAGTGGCATATTGCAACAGTCTTGCCGGATGGTACGTACAACCCAGTTGCACCATGTATTGCAGATCTTGATGGAAGCAACGATGTTAATGTGAATGATTTATTGCAGTTGATCAATGCTTGGGGACAGTCGAATGTATCTGCAGATATAGATGGTTCTGGCACAGTTGATGTAGGCGATATACTCCTTTTGGTGGATGCATGGGGTATATGTCCTTAATAGTTGTTTTTTTGTAACTTGTTTCTTGCATCCTAAGTAAAAATGAGGCATTATTAGTAAACGCGATTCCCCATGAATCGTTAATAAAAGAGAAGTACACGATATGGTATTAACTACAATTTTATCCATTGCATTGTTAACGTCTAGTCACGAACTAGCAATTACAAAAGCACATAACACGCCGAATACAATCGCTGCATTTAATGGTGTTGTTGTTTCAATCGAAGATAGTTCACTTCAAGCAGTAAGCGAAAATGCTACTGTTGTAGTTCCGAACTTTCCACTTGGCGCAGATAGTGAAGTGCAACTTCGCTTAGAGCGTTTTGATGTTTTCACGCCAAACGCAGAAGTCGTAGTGGGATCAATTAACAAAGCAGGGGATTACATAGATACACATATTGCTCGACCAAATTTGGTGTTGCTTCGCGGGACAATTGTAGGCGACCCTAGCTCACGTGTATTTCTTGCGCTTGGTGAGCACACTTCAAATGGTTTAATTGAGACAGAAGGCAAGACTTACGTCCTTGCTAAAGACAAGAGTTTAAATCTAACGGTCGTATATAACTTGAGTGATGTAGATTCTGAAAAAATGAACTGGGTCGATTTTCAATGTGATGTTGAAGACTCTACGAAGAAAATTATAGAACAACAAGACAATCAATCCCAAAGAGTATCGGGTGGTGGATGTCAAGCATTGCAAATGGCAATTGAGACAGATTGGGAGTTTACGAATGATTTGTTTCGAGGCGATGTTGCAGAAAGTAGCGAGTATGCAACAACATTAATTGCGGCAGTTTCTTCAATTACAAATTCTGAAGTTGGATACGCAGTCCAGATTCCATTCCTTCGACTTTGGAACAATTCTTCTGATCCATGGACTGGATCGACTACAGGTGCGCAGTTAGGTGAATTTAGAACGTACTGGGTTCAAAACATGGACCATGTAAGTAGACACCTCGCGCACTTTTTAAGTGGTAGAACACTTGGCGGTGGCAAGGCATACGTCGGGGCCGTCTGCACGAATTATGGTTTTGCTGTTTCAGGAAATTTACGCGGGTCATTTCCAATTCCAGTTGAAGATCATAATTACAATAACTGGGATTTATTTGTTGTTGCCCATGAAACAGGGCATAACATTGGAACAAGGCACACGCACGATTACACGCCTCCAATTGATGGTTGTGGCAATGGCGATTGTTCTGCAGCTTGGGGTGGAACTATTATGAGTTACTGCCATCAATGCAGTGGTGGTTTATCAAATATTGTTCTAAGTTACGCGACAAGAGTACGAGCAACAATTCAAACGTATTTGGATTTAACTAATTCAGCAGACTGTGTTTTTGATTGCAATTCAAATATTCCTGGTATTTGCTGTGTTGGTGAAATGTGTAGCGAATTGACTGGCGATGCGTGCACTGCGATAGGCGGCGTCTTTCTTGGCACAGCAACTACTTGTGTAAGCAATTCGTGTGTTGTGCAATCAGGCGCGTGTTGTTTGGGTGGTGCGCAGTGTTCTGAATTAGACAACTTAGTTTGCGCTTCTTCGGGCGGAGTTTTCCTTGGTAACGGCAGTACCTGTGCTGTAGGTGGTTGTGGTCCAAATGCAGAATATGCTTGTTGTCTTGGCACAAACTGCGCAGAACTTACACAAAGTTCTTGCACAGCTATTGGCGGAACTTGGGCAGGCATCGGTGAAACATGTAATGGCGGGGGATGTGATCCTCTATCTAATGATTTCTGCGATACAGCTCGTGAATTAAATATTGGGTCGTGGGGATTTACAACTGAGGGTGCAATTTCTGGCACGGAACCATTCGACAACGTTTTATGCAATTCAGAATATTTAGGTGGGGTCTATTCAGATGTTTGGTTTACGTACACAGCGTGTGAAACAGGAAACCTTCTTGTTTCTACGTGTGGTAGTATTGATTTTGATTCAGACATTATTGTGTACGAAGGTACATGTAATTCTTTAGTACAAATTGAATGCAATGGTGACGGTGCTGGCTGTGGCGGTTTCACCTCTGAACTAAATGTTGGTGTCTTTGCAGGCGAAACATATTTGATACGAGTTGGTGGTTTTAGCGAAGCATCACAAGGTTCTGGTCAACTCGTCCTTGGTGGTCAGAATTGCTACCCATCTGATTCGCCATGCGTTGGTGATATTAACGTAGATGGTTTTGTAACTGTAGAAGACTTACTTGAAGTCATGGGTCATTGGGCAGAAAACTCTCCGTTGCACGATTTGGATGAAAATGGGATAGTCGGAATTAGTGATATTCTTCTTCTTGTTTCAAGTTGGGGAGTATGTGAATAGGATTTTGGGCTATTTTTTGGCATTAGAGTACCTATTTTGACAAAAAGCCTTTCGTAGTGCAGTAATGATAAAAATTAGGAAACCGATATCGGTTTCCCGTGGTATATATGGAGTAATCGTACTTAAACAAGGAGAGGACCCTAATATGCAGTACAAACAGTTATTGGCAATCACGGCGAGTTCGCTTATTTTCTCGTCTACAGGAGTTGCAGTATCGAGTTCAGCGCCAAATCAGGCACTCGACCAACTTCGAATAGAACATCCAAAATTAGTCACAGTTGACCGTTCTGGTCAAATTCATAAAATTCTTGACAAACAATTAGCAACAGGACGAACGCCTATTGCTTCCGCTGAAAACTTTATTACTAGTTTTTCTGCGGCATTAAATGTTGATGCCAAAGAATTTGTTGAACGCGGACCATTTTTAGATGGTCATGTTGAACAACCAATTATGTACAACCAAGAAACGGGTGAACATAAATTTACTGGCGTGTACTACATGCAAACAGCAGATGGATTGCCAGTGTATGGCTCCCGATTAATGGTTCTTGTACGAAATATAAACGGTTTTCCTGCTGTTAGTGCAACAACTGACCTTCGAGATGTGAACGGCTACAAAGCACCTAAGCGATTGATCGCAAGTGAAGCAGTTGCCTTGATGTCCGCTGCAGTTCGACTCGGTCGCGGCACATCAATATCGCAACCTGAACTTATGGTTTTTGCTGGTACTGAAGAGAAACACCACGAACCAACAGCTGCGCTTGTTTTTCAAGCAACAAATGGCGGTGGTTGGGATGTAGAAAACTATTCCAAATTAGAACTTGTTGTTGATGCGCGAACTGGCGAAATTTTGTACGAAAAGAACTTGATTCTTCATGCAACTGGGAATGTTTCAGGCGTTGCAACAGAAAGTTCAGGCGCTGATGTTTGCGAACCAGAATCAGCAGCAGGTTTACCTTATGCGAAGGTTACTTTAGGTGGCAACACAGCATACGCAGACGCAAATGGTGACTACACAGTTGCTGGTACAGGTACTATCACTTCCACACTTGATGGACAGTGGTTTGATTCACAAAACCAGTCAGGAGCGGATGCTTCACTTTCCCAAAATAGTAATAATCCAAATTTCTTGCATAATGATGCAAACAATAACGAACAATATCGCGCTCAGGTAAATGGATATCTTCAATCGAACATCGTTCGTGACTTTGCTCTTTCCTATGCTCCAGCGTTTCCTACGATTGCAACACAAACGTCCTTCCCAGTTAAAACTGGTGTAAGCGGAACTTGTAATGCGTTTTATGATTACTCATCGATTAACTTTTACAACGCTGGTGGCGGTTGTAGTAATACAGCGTTCTCAGTCATTGTTCACCATGAATATGGTCACCACATGGTTGCAGTTGCTGGAAGTGGACAAGGTATGTATGGCGAAGGTATGGGCGATGTCCTTGGTGTACTAATCACCGGTGACAACCAACTTGCTCGTGGTTTTTATAGTAATGATTGCACAAACGGAATTAGAAACGCAATCAACAATCATCAATACCCTTGTTCTGGAGAGATCCACGACTGCGGTCAATTAATTTCTGGCTGTGTTTGGGACATTCTTGTCTCAATGGAAGCAGCGTACCCTCTTACTGGGCACGATATCGTTTCATCGCTTGCAGTAAATTCAATCATGTTGCACTCAGGCGATTCAATAGACCCAACAATTACAACAGACTGGTTAGTTCTAGATGATGATGATGGTGATGTCACAAACGGTACACCACACTCGACAGAACTCCTTGCTGGTTTTGCAATGCATAACATGGATAACTGGTCACCTCCTACACCATATGCTTGCTGTATAAACGAAGTATGTAGTGAGTTGATTAGCTCAGCTTGTTTAGCTGCTGGCGGTGTGCCACGAACTGGATTTAGTTGCGCACAAGTAAGTTGTCAACCACTTGCAAATGATTTCTGTGATACCGCTGAATATGTAACGGATGGTACATGGGCATTTACAACTGTTGATGCGCTTAATGGATCAGAGCCATACAACGACGCTCAATGCGCGGGAACATTCCTTGGTGTTATGAACGCGGATGTTTGGTTTAGTTATATTGCTTGTGAAACTGGTTCTATGACAGTTAGCACTTGCGATTCAATTGACTTTGATAGCGATATTGTTGTCTATCAAGGAACATGTGGCGCGTTGACTCAAGTCGCATGCAATGGCGACGGCACAAATTGTGCGGGCTATTCATCACACGTTGTGTTTAATGTAACACAGGGTGCTGAGTACCTCTTCCGCGTTGGCGGTTGGGATGCTTCTTCGGAAGGCTCTGGTGCATTGTTCGTGGATGGACCTGGAGTAGGTTGCGAAACTAACCCAGCTGTTGTTATCGATTATCCAAGTGGCCGACCTTCATTGGTCGATCCAAATGGTGGAACTGTTGTTGCGATAGATGTAACTGACGGAACTTCAACTCCTACAGACGGAACACTTAATTGGAACGATGGCACAGGTTGGAATTCAGTAGCCCTTGGTACTACCTTTGATGCAACCTTCCCAGCATTTAACTGTGGCGCTTCAGTAGACTGGTATGTTTCAATCAACACAGCCGTGGGTGATGTTGTACTAAGTCCAGCAAATGCCCCAACAAGTACTTGGAATGCAATGGCATATTCAGGTAGTGAGATTACATTCGATGACAACTTCCAAACCGATATGGGTTGGACAGTCGGCGCTGGCGCTAGCACTGGTAATTGGGCAAGAGTGGTTCCAGCAAACGGCGGAGCTCGTTGTGATAACCCGACTGACGCAGACGGTTCTGGAATGTGCTATGTCACAGGTAATGGCTTTGATGAAGATGTTGACGGCGGTTCAACCGATTTAACATCACCACCAATGG
>DTSO01000064.1 GCA_012965315.1 Phycisphaerales bacterium
TCTTTTGCCTTTTCTTGAAACCCAGTAAACGTATCTGTTAATTGGTCAGCCGTAGCGCAACCTGTTTTCGTGCAAGTTTTTAAAGTTATAACTTGTCCACTAGCGCTTAAACTTATTTGACCTACTACAAATGAGCTACCAGATTTTACTCCCCATTCTGCCCCTGACCAAGGATTTTTGTCAGTAAATACAGCTCCAGCACTTCCTATATTAGAGACAACAGTTGAACCTGTAATTCCTGAACAACTTAAACTGCTAAATGAAAACAACATTGATTTAGTTGTACTCGCGCGATACATGCGAATAGTAAGTCCGAAAATTATTTCTAGTTATGAAGAAAGAATAATCAATATACATCACTCTTTTCTACCTGCATTTGCTGGTGGAAAACCGTACCACCAAGCGCACGAAAAAGGTGTTAAATTAATTGGTGCGACTGCGCACTATGCAACGGTAGAATTAGACGCTGGCCCAATTATCGAGCAAGGCGTTATTCGCGTTTCGCATAAAGATGCCGTTTCAAACTTAGTTCACAAGGGGCGTGATATAGAGCGAACTGTACTAGCGCGTGCAGTACGCTGGCATTTAGAAGACAGAATCATCGTCCACGCCAACCGCGCTGTCGTTTTTGAATAAATTAACCTGCTTCTCGCAAACGATCCGTTCGCATTTTATGCATCATTCGCTTCATCGTGTCATTTGTTGCACTCATTCCACCAAGTGGATAATGCTCACTTAATGCCGTTGCCAATCGAGCTTCTGTAGTCATCATAAAATACGCTGGACGATCAAGCACTCTTGTTGCAAATTTTAATGCACGCTGTAAATGCTTTTGAGTTGTTGCGAGAACAAGTGTATTGCCCTCGATGTTCATCGGAAGACAACGAAATTGCCATGCTTGACGAGAACTAACTAATGCTTTTGCTTCTCTTCGAGGTAGAAAAGACAACGGGTCAATCGTAGGTGCATTACATGCGTATTGAAACGACCATGCTTCTTCTATTGCTTCTGTTGAAATGTTACAGAGTTTCTCTGCGATTTCACCAAAGGGTCTACCCGTCTTGCGTTGCTGTTCAAGTATTGAACGAACATCAAGTTCACTAAGTAATCCCTGTTCTACAAGTACCTCACCAAGGAGGAGGGTACGACTATTCTTCCATGCGTTTTTATGCTCCATACCGCAAACATCGACTTGCTCCTATAGGAACTCAACGATGGTTCGTGCTATCGAGAATTAGATGGGTAAAGCGATGCCGTTTGTACCGATTGCAATCGTTATAGGGCTCAAATTAGACCGTACAGGGTTGTCCAATCAAGTTTTCAGGGTTTAAACCGAGCAACTCTTTATTGACAAATACCCCATCTTTACGGATGACTTCACCATCAAACGAAATCGTCCCACCACCATATTCGGGGCGTTGAATGAGTACGAGGTCCCAGTGCACTTCCGATTTATTGCCGTTACAAGCATCGTCGTAAGCATTACCCGGAGTAAAGTGGAGTGAGCCAGCGATTTTCTCATCAAACAAGATGTCTTTCATCGCTTCCTTTATATAAGGATTAAATCCAATTGCAAATTCACCGACGTACCGAGCACCTTCATCTGAATTAAAGATGTCATCTAGAAATTCTCCGCCTTGATCTGCGCTACAACCGACAATTTTCCCATCTTTAAATTCAAGACGGATATTTTCAAACGAATGCCCGCGATAAATCGATGGCGTGTTGTAGTGAATGACACCATTGATTGAATCTTTAACTGGCGCAGAGAATACTTCACCATCTGGAATATTCAGTTTACCGCAACATGGAATCGCCGGAATGTCTTTAATTGAAAAAGTTAAATCTGTATCGCCAGGACCTTGAATGTGTACTTTGTCAGTTGCATTCATAACATCGACAAGTTTTTCCGCTGCTTCAGCCATCGAGCTATAGTCAAGCGTGCATACATTAAAGTAAAACTCCTCAAATGCAGAAGTATTCATCCCTGCAAGTTGCGCCATCCCAGGAGTCGGCCAACGCAGTACGCACCAACGAGTGTGATTCAAGCGTTGTTTCATATGCACAGGAGTTCCGTAAATTCTTCCCCATGCTTGTTGACGTTCAGCGTCAAGACCACTCATTTCACTAACATTGTGCGAGCCACGCATACCAAGGTATGCGTCCATTCGCTTCATGCGTTCCAAATCGTAATCGGACCACACTTCGAATTGGGCATCACTCGCATCTTCATGCAATGCACGCATAATTTGCGCATCACGAATTGCAACATGTGGATGGCCTCCAGCGCTTGTTGCCGCTTTTACAAGTTCAACGACCATTTCATGGGGCATATCAAATGCCTCAATTAAAATGTGCTCTCCTTGTTGCAAGCAAGTTGAGTAGTTGATGAGAAGGTCTGCGAGTTTTGTGTAGCGGGGGTCTGCCATGATTCTATTCCTTATATAGATTGAGAACACGACATTCTACCAAGACATCACTCCATTGAAAATATATCTTTCGCAAGTTCGACAACATCATCTGGTAAATCACACCCATCCCGTAACCACATTTTCCCTTGGTAATCACCGTACATCGGCGCCAGCCAGAACCAACCTGCCATATGAGATTCCAACATGTGATTCGATTGCCAAAAACCATCATCTCCCCTTCCATGCGCCACTCGAAAACCCTTTTCTGGGTTGACATCCCAACGCTCCATGTAGGAACCGAGCAACGCGTTCCCAACATCGTTGGCACCTTCGAAGTTTGGAGTACAAACTAAAATCAAATTCGCTTCCTTCGGCATAAATTGCTTTTGAGCTCGTTTTAATAGTCGTGCAATTCTAGGCGCTTCATCTACAAATCCAGTTGGCAATCCGATGACAAGTGAAACTCTTTTCTCATCATTGGGGGCCATAATCTTAACACCACCAATGTCGATGCCCTTTGCATTGCGAACAACGTGTTCATCACCCAACCGAGCGGTTTCAATAAAAGTAGCTGCCTCATCATCTAAACCATCCTTCCAACGGATTTTTACAATCCAAGGCTTCGGAATACATTCAAGAATTCTAAGACGGGAAGAAATTTTAAGACGGTGGTGGTTTGATTTACGGCCTCCTAATCGTTTGACGTGCACATACAGTTTCACGCCGTCTCTTTCTAATAAGAGGTCGCACGTTTTGCCTGATGGAGTTGGCACTTCTACCGAAATAGTACAACCGCGCTTTCGTGCGTGAAGAGCAACGAGTGCTTCAGCAAAGGAATCTAAAAAGCCCCGACGTTTTTTCCTTGCTTGTAACCGATGGTAAAGTCGGTCAAGTTCTGGGTCCCCTTGCCAAGCACGAATCATCCCAACAATTGCTGGGTTTAAATCATGCGAAAATTTATCTAAACCGAAATCGCTAGGTGTCAAAATTCTCTCCTATACATTACGTATAGTTTAACTATCTAATCGGTGAGGTGGTAGATGGCAACAGTCACCTATTTTATATGGAGTCGACCAGAGCGATTCAATCGCTAGGGTTGCTTGCTCACCGTCAATCAATACATCCCTCTCACGGGAAAGAACTTGCTCTATTTGATTGCGCCCTATGCATACGGTATACAACGATCTTTCATCTTCCCAAGCTCGTTCTAGCACTTCCGTACGCTTTTCTAGAAAGTCAATTGCTTTACTTGCACGGGTAGGTAATGAGATTAAAACCTCGCGAACGGGACCGATTACAACCATCCGAACTTCTTCTGACAAAATATCAATTCCGTCATTAGTAACAGATGAAATCTGAATTGCATCAGGACATCGTGAAACCCAAACCAATCTATCTGAAGGATCTTCAAGTTTGTCAATTTTATTTAGTAGTAACAAACGTGGCTGATGTTCAGCGCCAATTTTTTTCAATGTCAATTCAACAGTATCGAGTTGCGACATCGCAGATGGGTCGGATGCATCAATCAAAATCAATAACAGTTGGCAATGCACCGTTTCTTCCAAAGTTGAACGAAAACTTGCAACAAGATGGTGTGGCAGTCTTCTAATAAATCCAACTGTGTCCGAAAGCATCACGCCAGTTCCACCACCAAGTTCCCATCGTTCAATGCGTGTTGAAAGTGTTGCGAACAATTGATCGTGAGCCCATGCACCTCCAGAAGTCAATGTATTAAAAAGAGTGGACTTTCCTGCGTTTGTGTATCCGACCAAGCCAACTGTGAAGTAATCGTTGTTTCGTTTTTCAACTTCTCGTATGGATCGCTGTTGAATTTCATCAAGTTCACCTCGCAATTGTCTCAGCCTTCGTTGCACTAATCGTCTATCTATTTCGATTTGTTGCTCACCAGGACCTCGAGTACCAATCCCAACCGGCGCTCCGCCTGTCACTTGACCAAGGTGATCCCACATCGCTCGCAACCGTGGATACGTATATTCCAATTGCGCAATTTCAACTTGCAACTTTGCCTCGGTAGTTGAAGCTCGACTAGAAAAAATATCGAGAATTAGTTCACTTCGATCAATTATTTTTCGCCCGATTGCTTCCTCGAGATTCTGAATTTGGGACGGTGACATGTCATGATCAAAAATAATAATGGAAGCATCGACAGAATCAGCGAGGTCTTTTATTTCTACAACCTTACCTTTGCCAACAAATGTCTTGCCATGCGGCAATCTTCGCTTTTGTGTTATATGACCAACGACGGTGCCACCAGCAGATTCTGTCAATGCGGTGATTTCTTCAAACCGGTCATCTAGAGAAATTCTCTCCCCACGTAGTGTCAACGCAACCACTATTGCGCGCTCTGCTACAACATTTAAATCTTCTCTTTGTTCGTATCCCATTTTTACTCGCGATTTTCTTTCAGTCGTGGTATTGTAGTATGAGAATTAAATACGATACGAATACTTTTTGTTGAATCTACGATTGGGGGATAAGGACTAAGAGCATGTCACCAAAATCTCGACTCATGCCAGTATTATTATTGCTGCTTACAACGCTTGCAATCGTGCAGTTTTCCATTGCCATTTCAAGTTCTACGCCAAGTTACGAGTGGTTCGACCCACTCATTGACGTTCGAGGAGTCCTTATCGACCGTCACTTAAATCTACCTGATGAAGAGGCGATGCAAGAATCTGCTATCAAAGCGATGATTGAATCACTCGATGATCCATACGCCTTATTCGTTCCTGTCGAAAAAGAAGAAGCATTTATCAAAGACCTTGAAGGCGATTATGCTGGCATTGGAGCCCAAGTACGAATGATTGACGGCGAGTTGTACATTATTTCTCCGATGGAAAATTCGCCCTCCCTCAAAGCAGGTGTTCGTGCAGGAGATGTAATTGAACAAATTGACGGCGAACCAGCAACCAACGCTACTATTGAAAAATTGATCGAACGGCTCACCGGACCAGCCGGCACGGATGTTATTGTTTCTGTTCGACATAAAGACGATTCAAAAGAAGAAATTACTATCACCCGTGGCCATATTCAATCGCAAAGCATTGCAGGACTAATCCGTCGCAATCAAGATTGGTCATGGTGCCTCGATGAAGAAAATGGAATTGCATACGTTCGCATTATTCAATTCAATGATACGACTCCTCTAGAGTTAATCAACGCTCTTCAAGCAGCGGAAAAACAACGTGTCATTCAGGCTCTTGTCATCGATTTGCGGGAAAACCCAGGCGGTTCTCTTTCTGCCGCTATCCACATTTCTGACATGTTTTTAGAAAGTGGAACCATCGTGACTGTTACTGGCAGAGTCGACCCCATTCGTTCGTGGAATGCAGACTCAAAACAAATACTTCAAGATGTTCCGATTATTGTTCTTGTAAATAACAATTCTGCATCTGCTTCGGAAATTGTTTCGGGCAGTCTGCAAGCAAATGACCGAGTAGCAATCCTTGGGACTCGTACATACGGTAAAGGATCAGTACAGGAAGTCCTTGAGTTAACTTCTGGTGGAATGTTGAAATTTACAACTGCAAGATACGACTTGGCAAACGGAAGGACCATCGACAAAAAACTTTCTGAAGATTCTGGCCTTTGGGGCGTTGATCCAAATGAAGGACTTGTCATCCTTGAAACCAGAGAAGAAACAACTGAACGAATTAAAAGCCGTGAACCGTTCACGATTATTACTGCTGATGAGCCAGAAGCATCCGCTTGTGGGGATATCGATTGGATTGAAAACACATTACACGACCATCAACTGGTACAAGCCGTTATTGCGTTGCGAGAAAAATTAGAAACTGGCGATTGGCCAATTTTATCTGAGGAAGATCCAGTGGCCACTGGCATTACTGAAGCAGTGACTGAACTTGCAATTGAACGCATCGAAATCCTTAAAGAACTCGTTAAAGTTAGCGATCGCCTTGCTGCATTGCAAACTGAACTAGACGAGGAAGAGGTTTCACTCATTCCAAAAGACACAAACCTAGACAACGCCGTTGTCACACTTACAGATGAGCATGGCAATTCAATTGGCTCATGGCGAGTAACCAGTGGAAATATTGAAGATGCGCTAGATTCACTACGCCTTGAATCTACAACAGAAGTAAAAGAAAACAACATTAAAGAGTAACTACAAACTCGGGTACTGTTCAAATGACCCTCATATTAGGTATTGAATCAAGTTGTGATGAAACCGCTGCATCTATTGTAAAAGATGGATGCGAGGTTCTTTCAAATGTTGTCGCCTCACAAGATGAATTACATATTGAGTACGGCGGGGTTGTTCCTGAAATTGCTAGTCGCGCACATCTAGAACGCATCCTTCCTGTCATAATTGAAGCCATTGATAACGCAAACATTTCACTGGATGACATTGATGCCATCGCAGTTGGAAATCGCCCTGGACTCATCGGCTCACTTCTCGTTGGTGTCGCTGCAGCAAAAACACTCGCTTGGACATTAAGCAAACCACTTATTACCGTCGACCATGTCGTCGCACACTTGTGCGCCCCTGCATTGAACGGTGCGGATATTTCGTACCCAGCCCTTGGTATTGTTGTGTCTGGTGGACACACTTCACTTTTATTACTTTCAGATGTTTCCACCGCAGTTTGTTTAGGGAAAACAATTGATGATGCCGCGGGCGAAGCCTTTGACAAAGCAGCATCAATACTTGGTCTCGGTTGGCCTGGCGGAGCATTAATAGATGCCGCTTCAAAGAAAGGCACACCTGTACACCAATTACCTAGACCAAAAACAAAGGGGAACAGACCAGATTTTTCTTTTAGCGGTTTAAAAACAGCACTCTTGTACGGCGTTAGAGGAAATCCAATTCGTAAAGATGGAAAAAGTTTTTTCCCAAGAGCTATTTCCGAAGTAAGTGAACAAGAAATTTTTGATTGGGCATCTTCTTTTCAAGAAGCCGCCGTTGATACAATTATAAATGGAATTCAACACGCACTTGGCAACAATCGGGTACAATGTGTTGTCGCAGGAGGTGGTGTTTTAGCAAACACGCTTCTGCGTAAAAAACTGTCCTCAATCGCAGGCAGTTACAACATTCCAATCCACTTACCCGACATCAAGTATTGCGTCGATAACGCAGCGATGATTGCAGGGCTCGGATACCACTTGTTTGAGATTGGTCACCGTGACCAACTCAATGTTACTGCTTCACCAAAAGGTATTGCATCTTAAGAAACCATGAAAATGCACAAGAACAAAAAAACTGCCCGCGCCAATGACTTCCTTCCCCCACTTTCTGCTTTTGAACAAACAGGGCATCGAATTATTGAAGGCGTTCACCCAGCAATGCTAGACGACGAAACACTTTTGAAGGATGTCATTTTTGATTTCGGAAGAAGCAGTGGACCCGGCGGCCAACACCGCAATCGCAAGGCGACTGCCTGCACTGCAACGCACATGCCAACAGATATTTCTGGAGAAGCAAGCGAACGCAGACGCCAAAGTGAAAATCGCAAGATGTCAATAAGCCGATTACGCCGAACACTTGCAATTCGCTTACGAAGGGATATCTCTCTTGAACAATTTGTATCTACTCCATTGTGGGAAGAAAGACGATCTGGGAATCAACTCGCTATAAATCCTAAACATCGCGATTACCCTTGCATACTTGCAGAAGCACTCGATGTTGCATTTGCTTCAGAATTCGATATGCGTATCGCCGCTGATACATCACAAATTTCTTCAACACAATTGCTAAAAATTATTACACATGAGCCCGCGGCCTTTGTTTGGTTAAATGAACAACGAAAGGAACGCGGTCTCTCTGCGTTAAAAATATGAGTGTAAATAATACTTGCAATACTACAATCGATAAACACATTGATGCGATTCTCGATGAACTCATAGCATTACGACACGACATACACGCACATCCAGAACTCGGTTACAAAGAAAACCGAACAAGCAAAGTCATTCAAGATTTTCTTGCAGAAATAGATGTACCGTTTAAATCCGGCTTAGCCAAAGGCACTGGCGTCCTAGCGCACATTGCAGGTGAGGGAAATAAAGCAGTTGGATTACGCGCAGATATTGACGCTCTACCAATCGTTGAAGAAAATACATTTGATTGGAAATCTGTTCACGATGGTTGCATGCACGCGTGTGGACATGATGGGCACACAACTATTTTATTAGGCACAGCCAAAGTCCTTTCGTGTATCGCTAAAGAAAACGCACTCCCAAACCCCGTTACGTTTGTATTTCAACCCGCTGAAGAAGGTGGAGCTGGCGGAGAACAAATGGTTCTTGATGGCTGTCTTACAGGGAAACTTCTTGGACCTGAAGTAGGCATGATGTTTGGATTACACGGTTGGCCACAACTTACATTACACCATGTTGCAACTAAACCAGGCCCAATGCTTGCTGCAGATATCGGCGTTTCCGTTACGATTCGAGGGGTTGGCGGTCACGCTGCATTTCCACACTATTGCAAAGACCCAATCGTATGCGCAGCGCAAGTTGTTACTGCAGTACAACAACTTGTTTCGAGAAACACCGACCCGCTAGATTCTTTGGTTGTCTCCATTACGCAATTTAATGGTGGCACTGCTCACAACGTCATTCCTGAAGAAGTAAAACTTGTTGGAACAATGCGTTACTTAGAAAAAGAAACAGGAATGATGGCAAAAGAACGGTTTACTGAAATCGTCAACGGAATTGCAACAGCTCACGGTTGCACTGCTACTATTGATTTGCGCGACGGGTATCCAGTCACGCGGAATGACCAGAAAGCAGTTGACCAATTTTTCGACATAGCAAACAAAACAATTGAATCGAAAAAAATTGAAGTATTCGAAAAACCAGTAATGGGTGGCGAAGACTTTTCCTATTACTGCCAAGAAGTCCCGTCTTGCTTTTTCGCACTCGGGCTACTTCCACACGGTCAATCTGATATGCCTGCATTGCACCAGCCAACTTTTGATTTTAACGATGATGCAATACGCACTGGAATAAAACTATTTTGTTCACTTGCTTTGCAAACTTCAATTGATTAACTGGAAATTGAAGATTGCGAAATATGAAAATCAATCATTACATCGTAATGAATAAAATCAATTAGCAAAAATAACTTCACGAGATCTGGGTCAAATTGCTTTTCAGAGCATGCAACTATCTCATCGAGAACTTCTTCGCGATTTAATTTTTCCCTGTACGCTCTAGATGAACACATCGCATCAAATGCATCTGCGATACCAAGAATTCTTCCGTACAAATGTGTATCGGTACCTGAGGTCCCGTCGGGGTATCCCCTTCCATCCCATCGTTCATGATGCGAACGGACACCAGGAAGAACCGGATGTAACTGCGAAACATCTTTTAAGATTGATTCCCCAAGTACTGGATGCGTTTTAATTGAATCAAATTCTTCATCCGTCAATTTCCCTGGTTTACGAAGAATTGCTTCTGGAATTCCAATTTTTCCAATGTCATGTACCAAACCAGAGATATGTACCTGTTCAATAGTTGTTTCGTCAAGTTCTAATTTTCTTGCAAGTTCTTTTGAAAGCCAAGCGACACGTTCGGAGTGACCACAAGTGTATGTGTCTTTTGCGTCAATTGCTGAAACCAATGCCGCAACTGTACCGAGCAACAAACTGCTTCGCTCCTCGGAATGCCTGCGTTCAATATCCATTCGTTTTAAATTTGAAATTGCTAGTGAAGCAATTTCAGCAAGTGCTTTGCAAAATTCAATATCTTCGCTAGAGGATTTGCCTGAAGATTTACCATCACGGTTATCAAGATAGATACACCCAACGACAGTGCTAGACAATAGTATTGGAATGCACACTGCCTCATCAATATTATGGTGCATGATGCTTTGCGCTTGCTCGTCAATCACTTGTGCTTTTTGATAGCGAACTGGCTCGCCTTCAAGTGCGGCATCTAAGAGAGAACGACTCAAATTCGGTTTGCCTTGCAAAGCAATTTGACCTTTTGCTGCGAGTATTTCTACTCTTCCGCCGCTCGCTGGTCGAACAACTGCAATATTGCCGAACATAGTTCCCGCGGCTGCTGCAGTAGCAAGCACTTCGGCGATTTCGTTTTCAGATGCAGCAGCGTGAATTGATTGACTACAGTTTAAGAGCGCAGCAAGACGTTCTCGCGCAATTGCGACGGCTCCATCTGATTGGTCAAGTTGCACAATGGCTGTACCACCAAGTGTTTTTGCATCATCAAACGTATTGAGTAACCGTTTGTCAGAATCTTGATCGGTAACTTCGAACGTAAATGGCTCAATCGTAATAAGGTCGCCAGGGCGAATCCGAACAGCTCTTTTGCATTTAAGTTTTATTCCGTTGAGAAATGTTCCATGCCGCGAATCAGAATCCTGAATCTTCCAAACCTCCCCATTTGTCGTGAGCAATGCATGGTTTCTAGAGACTGTTTTTCCAGATGCAAGCACAAAATCATTTTCTGACCCCCTTCCGATTGTCATTGGCCCATCTCCTTGAAGGCACATTGCCAGTTTCTCTGGACCATGCAGTGTCTCAA
>DTSO01000065.1 GCA_012965315.1 Phycisphaerales bacterium
TCCGCTGCGACGAGACTAAATGACCAACTCATAAATTCAACAATAGGACGCAAGCCACGCATGGCTGCTCCGATTGCCATTCCAGAAAAACCACTCTCGCTAATCGGAGTATCAATTACTCGTCGTTCGCCAAATTCATCAAGCATGCCTTTTGAAACTTTATAAGCACCGTCGTATTGAGCTACTTCTTCGCCGAGTAAAAAAACACGCGTATCTTTACGCATTTCTTCTGACATTGCTTCTCGAAGAGCGTCACGGAATTCAATTACCCGTTCACCAGTTGCTACTGACATCAAGCATCTCCTTCGAGCATTTCAGGTTTTGATGTTCCCGTATATGGACCCCAATGATCTGTATATACGTCGGTGTACAGTTCTTCAATTGGCGGCTCAGGCGAATTTTTCGCCCATTCAACAGCTTGCTTTACTTGCGATTTTACTTGTCTCGACATTTGCTTCACTGCATCTTCAGTAACATCGTGCTCTTCTCTCAAGTAAGCGCTAAGTGAACCAATGCAGTCATTATGCTCTTCGTTTGATTCTTCGTCTTTAGTTCTATACTTGCGAGGATCCGACATGGAGTGACCTTTATATCGATACGTCTGCGCTTCAACAAAAAACGGTCGAGATTCCTCGCGACACCAATCCGCAATCGATTTAAAATCTTGATACAAATTAATGACGTTCTTACCATCAACAATTGCGTGATGAATACCATGCGCTTCTGATTTAACGCGTAAATCGTGCGCCATGGAAGTGCCACGTTCAATCGAAGTACCCATCGAATATCTATTATTTTCTAGTACAAAAATAACTGGTAAATCTTGCAAACTTGCTAGGTTCATTGCTTCATAAAAACAGCCTTGATTTAATGCTCCATCTCCCAAGTAACAAAGTGTTACGTGGTTTGATTTTCCATCATTGATGATTTCATCTTCGTACTTGGTAGCAAACGCTAAACCAGTACCAAGGGGCGTTTGCGCACCCACAATTCCATGCCCGCCGTAGAGGAAGTGCTCTGCATCAAACATATGCATTGAGCCACCTTTGCCTTTTGCACAACCACCAATTCGCCCAAACATTTCAGCCATGCAATGTTTTGGATCCATACCCCGCGCAAGTGCATGACCGTGATCTCGATATGCAAGGACAACGGGGTCATCGTCATTCACCGCAGCGATTGAGCCAACTGCAATTGCTTCTTGCCCAATATAGATGTGGCAAAATCCACCAATGAGGCGATTTTGATACGCTTGCATTGTTCGCACTTCAAATTCTCGAATGAGAAGCATTTGACGTAGCCACCCTAGAAGGACACCTTTTTCTGGGATTGGTACTTTGGAAAAATTCAATTTTGCCTCAGTCTTTTGTGAGGGCTCGCTCGGAACTACAGTTTTAGCACTTGAGTTTGTCATAAAAAATGCCAACCTTTGTTGGATGAAGCATTATACCACGAAAAAGTGCGGATTTACCCCATTGATTGGCGATTCATACATAGATTCGACTCAAAAACACAATAATTACAAGGAGTTTTCATGGCAGAATATCGCATTAAACTAATGGCATTCAATTCAGCGGCTGTAATCGCTATTGGAATCATCGCATCCATCGTAACTAGCACCATTGTGGCCTCAAAAGCCTACAGTTCTAAATTCGCCAATGCAGAAATTGCCCAGCGTTCGATTGTCGTCAAAGGAAAATCCACCAAGCGAGTTCGAAGTGATCGAGGGCAATGGTGGATTACTGTCAAAGGCAGCGGACTTACAATTCAAAGCGCCCACGAAACATTGACAAAAGGCATGAAGCGAGTCGACTCATTTCTCAGTGAAAACGGCTTTTCAAATTATGAGATCACTCGAGGAGCAATTTCAACCACTGTTTATTATGATCGCGATGAAGAGGGAAATAAAACCCGTGATGTAGTTGATTATGAACTATCTCAGCACATAAGCGTTTCTACAGAGGATGTTGACAAAGTCGCAGCCACGGCTGGGGAAGTTACAGATCTATTAAAGGACGGCATTTTTGTAATTGGCGGCTCGCCAGCGTATACCTACAGCGGTGTCAGTGATGTAAAGGTTGAAATTTTGGCCGATGCAGCTGCAAACGCACGAACTCGGGCTGAAGAAGTCACCTCAAAAGCAGGTGGCTATGTTTCTGCAATAAAAGACATTCGACAGGGAGTAATTCAAATCACAACCCCAAATTCAACGCGAGTATCCAGTTATGGCATTAATGACACATCAACTATTATGAAAGATATCAGTGTGGTTGTCACAGTCGAATTTGGAATTGCTGGCTCGTAGAAGCAACTGTCTAGTAACGATACAAATGCCCAAAAAATTACCCCCGTGCCATTTGTGGTGCTTTATTAAGCAATAAACGCGGATGACAGGACTCGAACCTGTAACCTTCGGTTTCGTAGACCGACGCTCTATCCAGTTGAGCTACACCCGCTTTATGGGTCCCCTGCAAACGAAGATTGGGAAGAATACCACAGCAACAAACATATCGCTACATCAAAGTGCGATAAGTGGGTTGACTTCCTGGGTGATTTTGGGATAATTCAACGTTCGTCCCTCAGTTGGGGCTAATAGAGTTACTGGAGACAAACTGTGCCACAATCACGATCAGCTAAAAAAGATGTCCGTCAAAACGCAAAACGCCGAGCAATTAACCATTGGCGCAAACGTCGAATTAAGGACCAATCAAAATCATTCTTAGATGCACTTACTGCAAAGGATGTCGCATTGGCTGAAACTGAATTCAAAAAATATTGTGGACTTCTAGATAAAATATCATGCACGAGCACAATGCATAAAAATACTGCCGCTCGACGCAAAAGCCGTTTCTCTCGTCGCCTTCGCGACTTGAAGCAGGGCTAATCTAGAACTTAACAAAATTTAATTTTTTGTTTTTCGGGAGTGCTGTATCATTGTGCCTATGCCGCAACCAATTCGCTTCGCAAAACAAGGACGCACATCAAAACTTTATTACACTCAGTTGTCTCGACAACCACTTTACATTTTGGTGTTTTTGTTACCACTCGTTTTATTGTACGAATTTGCGTTGTACTCAAAAGGCAGTTCAATTCAAATAAAAGCGCACGACCACCTTGTTCGCTTTTTCGAAGCGTTCGACATTCCCCCAACTCAAGGATTATGGCTTGGCGGAATTGCGATTCTCACAATTCTATTTCTTTGGCATATTTTCGAAGGCAATCGCTGGTCAATTAAACTTCGAGTAATTTTCTTTATGGCTCTTGAATCAATAGCGTTTGCTATTCCACTTTTGCTCTTCGGCGCAGTCCTTGGAAGTTTTACCGTAGCAACAGTTTCATCTCCAATTGCAAATCTAACTATATTCGACAAAATAGCAGTAAGTATTGGTGCGGGTTTATATGAAGAACTCGTATTTAGAATGTTACTTATTTCCCTTGTTCACACTGTTGTTTGCAATGTGTTTAAACGAAGCAACATTACTGGACTTACTATAGGTGTTGTCATTTCCGCGTTGCTTTTTGCGCTGTACCACGACCTGCCAAATGCGGGCTCGCTTTCAGCAGTAACTTTATTTTTTTACAGCGTAGCGGGTGTATTTCTTGGAATACTCTATATCAGTCGAGGTTTTGGCATCGCCGCAGCAACACACGCAGCATACGACGTAGTTGCTACTTCTTTACTTGCCACGCTTGCTACCTAAACACTGTACACTCTGTGTAAACAATAAAGGATAAGGAGTCCTAATATGAAAATCTGCCCATTACTTTCAATCGTTTGTATTACAACATTCGCAACAACTGCGCTTGCGCAAGATCATCCAAGTGATCATCCTAGCTAGCGACCACCCAAGCCCAACTCCAATGATTCCGCTTGAAAAACCTGTACAAGTTGAAGAAGCAGATGAAAAACCTGCACCACCAACTCCTCTTTTTATTGGTGACAAAGCGCCAGCAATTTCAGTCGACCACTGGATCAAAGGCGATGCCATCGAAGGTTTTGAATACGGCCAAGTATACGTCATGGAATTCTGGGCGACTTGGTGTGGACCTTGCGTAAGTTCAATGCCTCACCTAAGTAGTGTTCAAGAAGAATACGGCGACAAAGTTAAAATCATTGGTGTTTCAAGTGAAAAATCTCCTGAAGTTGTTACAACGTTTCTCGCTAAAACAAATAAACGTGACGACAAGTTAAACAATGACAGAATGCGATACACCGTTGCTGTTGATCCAGATAGAAGCACATCGCGAGTATTCATGGAAGCATCCAGCCAACGTGGTATTCCAACAGCATTCATCGTAAATCAAAAAGGTCAAGTTGCTTGGATTGGCCACCCAATGTACATAGACGAACCACTTAAAGAAATTGTCGAAGGAACTTGGGACCTCGCTGCTGCTGCAAAAGCATTCCGAATTGAAGCAGAACAAGAATTAGCATTGGAAGCAATGAACGACATCTGGTTAGAGGCGAAGAAAAACCAAGATTGGGATATGTGGATTGCTGCAATCGATGCATTTACTGCGGAGTACGGTGAAAATGACAGCATGGCAAAAACAAAATTCGATGCGTTACTAACCGGCAAAAAAGATAAAAAAGCCGCTTACGCTTGGGCTCGAAGAATGGCAAAAAGAATGTGGGACAATTCACAAGCACTCAACGCACTGGCGTGGGGAATCGTCGATGAAACCCCAGATGAACTTCGCGATCTTGATTTTGCACTTCGAATTGCAAAACGCGCAAGCGACCTAACAGACAACAAAGACGCAATGATTCTTGACACACTTGCTCGATGCTATTGGGACATGGGTAAAAAATATAAAGCAATCGCATGGCAAGAAAAAGCTGTCGCAAATGTTGAAGATGATGAAATGGATGCATCCATCATTGCAACACTCAACGAATACAAAGCAACGCTTGCAAACGTTGATGAATAATCGCAACTAATTCTGATATAAAAAAACGGTTGTCTTTGACAACCGTTTTTTTATTGTTCTATGTTTACTTCTCTACCAAGCTCGTCTGAGGCATAAATCGCATCGACAATGGATTGAACCAACTTGCCGTCTTCACCTGAACCAGCGCCCACTTCAAGTTGCTCCGTTTCAATCGCTTGTGCAAAAGCACGGTGTTCTGAATCAAAAGCATCATCCCAAGCATCGTTTAATTCCACTGAAATAATCTCTGACTTCGGATTGCCGTTTTCAGAAAATCCTCTGGTCAATTCATTTGCCCACAAATCTACAACCAAGGAACCCAATGTTCCTTCAATAAGTAAGCCATCTTTCATAGTATTTTCCGGAAGATGTGTTGCCCAAGAAATATCAAATTGAAATGTCGTCCCACTAGCATCAGAAAGTAATGCGCGTACGCGATCTTCCACATCAAATGTACCGTTACGTACAGGCGTTGACCACATTTCCTCATAAGCATACGTAGCTTCAGTAAATGCACTTGTGCATTTTCCGGAAACGCGAACGGGTTTTTTCTTTGATGTGATATGCATTACCAAATCAATAAAGTGAACGCCAATGTCAATCAAACACCCTCCACCACTTCGCGCTTTTGTTGTGAACCAACCACCCATTCCAGGAATTCCACGTTGTCGTAACAGTGTTGCTTGAATGTGGAGTACTTCACCGATGAGTCCGCTTTCAATAATTTCTTTAATCTTCACTGCAGCGGGTGAGTATCTACACACAAATCCCATTTGCAATACTTTGCCTGACGCGTTTCTTGCTGATAGAATTTCGTCGCATTGAATCAATGACATCGCCATCGGCTTTTCGAGAAGGACATGCTTGCCAGCATTCAATGCAACAATAGCAAGTTCTGCGTGCCTATCATTTGGAACTGCAATGACTACACCATCAATTTCCTCACGAGCGAGTAACGCTTCAACGGATGAAACAGCATCACAAGAATGTTTCGAAGCAAATTCTTGAGCTCTCTCTTCACGTGGGTCGTAGACTACAGCAATAGAAGTACCGATTCGTTTTGCTGCTTCAGCATGAATGTTGGCAATCATGCCAGCGCCGATTAATCCAATTGAAGTCATCGAATTGACTCAATCGTTTTTGCAAATTGAATATCCCGTTCTTCAAGTTCAGCAAGTAACCGCGCCACAATTTTTTCTTCGCATCCAAATGTTTCAGGAGGATGCACTCCAGGCATATCGATTGTTCCATCAGCAAGCATGCGACCCATTGCTGTAGCTGGAAATGCGGTGGTTCTTGCCATACTCGATTGATCTTTTTCAGCATCGTAATAATCGAGCAAATCCCAATATAGAAGCACTTGTTCTTCGCCTAATGTGCCTTCAGCTTCGACTCGCATCACGGTCAAATCGGCTTCGCCCTGTTCATACTTCCATCCATCGATGAGGATTTTCGCAGTTACATCTATTGGGCTAATTTGTTGATCACCAACTGTAATTGGCTCGTTTGCAAAAAAACCACCAGCACGCAACACTCGCATCAACTCGGTGTGCCCTGGATAACGGAGTGTTCGCTCTTTCATAAATGGAACATCAAGCGTATCACAGAGCGTTCGTAAGCCATCAGAATTAAAGGCCTCAAGCGTTCCAACGCCAGGCAAATCCATCAAGACACATTCACTCAGCGCTTCTCTAGTGACTATCTTCCCATGTTCGACAAACCGTGCAGGTCGTATATATTCCTCAATAACATCACGCGGACTAAACGGAGCTTTATATTCCCAAGGCCAATTTCGTTCAATTGGCAATCCGCCAACTACGATGTCCAGTCGTTCACATGTATCTAATAAATACGACGCATGAGCACAAAGTAAATGGCTCATACCTGGAGCTACACCGAAGTCAACAATGCAAGTTACGCCTTTTTCTTTTGCAAGCGCGTCAAACTTCCGAGGGTCTTCTGACATAAATGAAATATCGCAATACGATTTTCCACAATTAATCACAGTCTCTAATGCACCCAACCCTAACCAACTTGGTAGAGCACCGAAAACAATATCCGCCTCACTCGCGAGAGTTGCTATTGCACCTTGGTCGCTGCAATCAGTTTCTTTAATTGCAATTTTACCATTTGAGCGTTCAGCAATTCTGCCAAGAGCGGATGTAGATTTATCTGCGATAGTCACCCGAAAACCGCTTTGCAGTAGGTCTTCTGCAATGACAGAACCGACCATGCCCGCGCCAAAAACAACTGCGTGCTGCATAGTCAACTTACCACTTCTGAGAAATTTCGTCGATTTTTGATTTTTTGCCGCTCTTGAGATGCGATACAGTAGCGATTGCAGTAATTGCAAAGTTCATAGCCACGAGTAACCATAGGAACATGCCGGAGCCCGGCAATGTATCGTCGCCCATCAATCCAACAAAAGCGAGGATAGTTCCAAAAATCACAAAATACATAATGAAAATTCGAGCCGCGCTACTGCTTTTTGATTTTGAAGTAGCAGGAACAGCAGGATTTGCAGAATGATGCGAACTATTTTTTGCGTTTTTACGTTTATTTGACTGTGTCATAATCGATTTTTTTCTCCAAAAAACTTCATTTAATGGTCGTAGTCTACATTGTTACGTAAGTTTTCGCCTTTTTTTGAACAAATGGGTTCACAAATTCCAATTCGAAGCGTAGAAGGGTTGTCCCAAGGCATAAAAAAGCTTTGAGACTTTGACAATTGATACTCATGAAAGTGCCTCCCCGAAACTGAGGCACTGACCCAAGCCAAGAGCAACACTTGCCTCAGCCAGGGTCCTCAAAATTGCCACGTTGGCGTTTTGAGTCTTGAAAAAGCCACGGATTATGTAACCAAGAACGTTGCAAAACCGCTTGACCAAGGAGAGACTGACGTGCCCGTAACAACAACCAGAGCAAACCTAGTACTTGAACTATTCGAATCGTATTACAAACGAGTATATTGTTTCACAAGAAAATCACTCGCTCCAAGTGCTGCCGAAGACATTGCTCAAGAAGTATTCACACGTCTCCTTACAGTCAACGCGCTTGAAGATAAAACAATCACTTCGAGTTACCTTATCAAAATCGCTGATAACTTAATCAAAAGGCGTTACAACAAAGATCAACGCAAAAATCAATACATCGATTCACAACGTGAAGAAGCCATCCGAGACCTTAGGAATATTCGCAAAGAAGAACAACAATGGTCCAATACCGATATATCAAAGGCATTATCCATGTTGCCAACCCATGAACGAGATGCCGTTAGACTCGTTGTTTGCGAAGGGCTAAGTTACGAAGAAGCATCAGTTTCACTTGGCGTGCCCGTTTCAACAGTCAACAATTGGAAATATAGAGGCATCAACAAGCTAATGAAGCATGCAGAAGCTGTCGAAATAAAACAATCAGCGTAAGCGCAATTTAAAAATACCATCCCCCGTCCGCACAGAGCAAACGACTCCCATCTTAGCTCTGTGTGGTCTATTTAAATTACCTTGAAAATTGGTTGCGATGGCAAGAAGAAACCTGCCATCGACCCTTTTTCTCATCACTGTTGTACTTTGTTTACTACAACGACTTGCAATGATTGGAATTACTTGTGGAGCAATAATACATCTGCGTTATGGCAGTCGGACAATGCCCCGACAACCCTATTAGTTACTTGATGCTTCAGTAACTTTAGAACCTTTATACAACTCATACCGCAATAACCTGCAATCAATTTCAGCATTGATAAACGGCGTGCGTTTTGACACTTTTAAGCGTACCGCTCCTATGAGTGGTTTGCCTGATGTAAACACATATCCGTCCCATCCAGCGCAATTCGTTTTTAAGTAATCGCCAATTCGTTTATAGGTCTGGATTAAATCTGCATCTTCTCCGAGCCGAATGCCATACTCGCCATGCAAAACCACATCGCCAACTTCGTCTGGCATTGGCGTTTCTGAAAAATCGCAAATATGAAAATCAATTAAATGATCTACGCCTGCAGTAACCGCATTTTTCTTTGAAGCTTCAATTGCTTCTGGTTCAATATCCGTTGCAATAATTGTTGCAGGGTCATTTTTTACCATTATTTTTTTAGCATCTGCGCGCTCTTGGCTCCAAGCATTTTTGTCTGCGTGCAACCAATGATTACAGGAATAATTACTTCTCAGCAAACCAGGTGCGCGCTGTTTTGCCATTAGGGCTGCCTCAATTGCAATTGTTCCGGAGCCACACATTGGAACGACGAGTGGTCGCGAACCATCATAATTCATTTCCATCAATACAGAGGCCGCAATTGTTTCTCGCATTGGTGCCATGAATGGCATCTTTCTGTATCCACGGTCAGAAAGTTTTCGCCCTGTCATGTTCAAATAAATTCGAGCTTTGTTATCCACCCAGTGTAAGTTCACAACCATGCCATCCGTACTTGAACCCGCATCAGGCCGCTTGCCTCCTACCTGTACAAGTTTGTCGCAGATAGCATCTTTCAATCTCATATTCGGAAACATAGAATTAGTTATTGTTTCGTTTCGTACGTTCGAACTTATAGATAAAAATCCTGCAGAGTCAATCACTCTATCCCATGGCAATCGCTTTGCTTCACTATACAGTTCATCTGCGTTGCGGCAATTAATATCAGCAAATCGTTGTAGTACATGAAATGCCGTGCGCAATCTTAAATTCAATCGCATTGCTTCGGTTGTAGTTGCGAGAGTTTCGACGCCAGTTTTATCCATCGAAAGACAATCAAACCCGAGTGCTTCAAGTTCTTGCTTCAAATATGGTGCCAAACTCGGTGCACATGTCACCCTTGTTTTACGTTTTTGTTCTTGTGTTGTCATTTTGTATTAGAGCGGCTCTGGAACCCATGTTGTGTATTTATTTAATGTTTCATTTGCTAAAAGAGATTCTGAAAGTGGCATTCCCCACGATCTATAAAAGGGTCGCAAATCTTGCTGTGTCGCTGTTGATAATCGTAAAACCCATTCGTCCATTTTAGCCTGATTATCTTTTGGCCGTTGGTTTACGGGTAATATTTCATACTCTTTAAAAACTGCTGTAAATGGCTCCCAACCAAATTCTTTTTGTATTTGAGCATACGAAACCAGCGCAATACCCGGGCTACTTTTCCACTTTGAAAAATCTGCTCCCTCAATTAAATATTTCTTTGCGCCGGCAAGTTGCCCTTTTAACCAAGCATTTTCCCACGGTTCAATACCACAAAGAACTTCGCCAGCATGAAGCGAAAACAAATTACAGGTGACTTCGCCTGTTCCTGCAAACGTCCACCAACCTCGTTGGCGATTGTGTCCAAGCTCGTGAAAATGCCCCCAACTTCCTCGCTTCTTCAAATCAACAACATCAACTACTCTTGCGAGTTTTCCATTTTTAGGAGTCGCAACATCAACCCCAGTCATGATTGGATAACCACTGTGCATATACCCAGCTGAAATTTGTTGATCCGCAACAAATCTTTCAGGTCTAGAAGGAACCTCAATACCAGCAAGTTCGCAATGCGAGCGTACAACTGTATCCCAAAACTTTGCAACATCTTCAGGGTTATCTAGATTTCGAACTGCTGCAGATGGCACGCTCAAAATCATGTGATGCCCTTTTATCTCCGCCCATGGTGCGGGATTATTGCGTTCAATTTTCCAATCTGTCGAAGTTCCAGTCACATCAAAAAATGGCGCTTTGACTATACCTGAAATAACAACTTCTAATTTACTAGCACCCTTTTGAGATTCAAAATAGACGAGCCCGCCCCACGGCGTAACGATTTCAAGGTGTTGTTCTAATTTCTTTACATGCGTAATTGCTGGCCAACGAGTCCATGTTCCTTTGTGCCAAAGCGTATCCTTATGACATCCGATTCTAATTGACCAGTTATCCGAACTTCCGCTTTTAATATTAATTGTTAGTTTTTCTCCTGGGCAAACATACATTCCTGTCGATTGCCAACCGCCCA
>DTSO01000066.1 GCA_012965315.1 Phycisphaerales bacterium
CTGGTGTTGAAGTTGAAACTAGAACGCCTAAAGTGGCTTACAAAGAAACTATTACTTCTGGTGCTGAAGGGCATCATAAGCACAAGAAACAATCAGGCGGTTCTGGTCAGTTTGGCGAAGTGTATCTTCGTGTTGAGCCAGCAGTAGGCGAAGAAACAGAAGCATCGCCAGATGGTTTTGTATTCGTTGACGATACTTTTGGCGGCTCAGTACCAAAACAATTTATGCCTGCAATTGAAAAAGGCGTCAAGTCTGTCATGTCTGACGGCGCTATTGCTGGTTATCCCATGTACAACATTAAAGTGACTGTTTACGATGGTAAACACCATGCGGTTGACTCGAAAGAAATTGCATTTATGACCGCTGGTAAAAAAGCATTTATTGAAGCAGTTAAAAAGGCAAAGCCAGTTCTTCTTGAGCCGTTTGTCAAAATGCATATTGCAATTCCGATGGATTTGATAGGTGATATTTCATCTGATATTTCAGGCAGACGTGGGCGAATTCTCGGCACAGAAATGATGCCAGGTGATCAAGCATTGCTTGAGGCAGAAGCACCGTTGTCAGAAGTAATGTCATATACAAATCAATTGAAATCAATTACTGGTGGTACCGGATCGTACGAGATGGAATATTCTCACGATGAACGAACACCTGCGAATGTTCAAGCAGATGTTGTGAAGTCTTTTAAACCAGTTACTGATGAAGACTAAAATCAATCGGTTACGTTAAAAGCCTTGAAGGACGAATGGGTTCGTTTCACGTTCGTGTCCGATGGTAGAACTTGGGCCGTGCCCGGGAAATATCTGCATTTCATCCGGCAGTTTCATTAATACGTCTGTAATTGAATGTCGAAGGTCTTCGACCTTGCTCGTTGGAAAATCATGCCTTCCGATGGAGCCAGCAAACAACGTGTCCCCAACAATTGCGATGTTTGCCTTGTCATTGACAAAACAAATGCTACCGGGGCTGTGCCCTGGAGTGTGTAGTATTCGCCAGACAGAATCACCAAGTTCAAGTTCATCCCCAACATTTATCTCGCCGTCTGGAGGCGAAACAGTGATTGGCATTCCGCCAAACTCAGATAAATTAAGTGTTGGGTTCATATTCCATTCACGTTCAATAGGATGGCAATAAACAGGCACGTTTCCAATAGCATTGCGCAATTTGTCGAGGCCAGCGATGTGATCAGCGTGGCAATGTGTTAAGAGAATAGAAGTTGGCTGTAATTCTTCTTCTGCTAGAAAATAAATGAGTTCTTCAGGGTCATATCCACAATCCACAACCCAGCAGTCGTCACTTTCAGTAACAACATGGCAATTCGTTTGGTACTCTCCAAGGACAAATGGTGTAATTTTGATGGGCATGGTCGGGTCTCCTTGGGTATACAATGCTAATAGAGGAAGCATACTCAAAATGATTAAACGCAGTGTAAAGAAAATAGAAGGAACACCAATAGAAGGTGATGGAATCAAGGGTGTAACGATGAAATTACTCGTCGGTCGTGATGATAACGCGCCTACTTTTGCCATGCGTCATTTTTCAGTGAATGTTGATGGCTATACGCCGATGCACCAACATCCATGGGAACACGAAGTTCTTATTCTCTCGGGCGAAGGGGAATTGGAGTGCGGGGGTGAAGTGTTACCAATTTCAACTGGCGACGGCTTGTTTATTCCTTCCAATGATTTACACCAATTTAGAAATAAAGGCACTGAGCCGTTAGAATTTTTATGTATTGTTCCAGTCGAATCAGATTGCGGAGAAGCCGTTCCAGGCAGTTAATATGAAAACGAATAAAGTTCTTAGCGAATCTTGTTATTTCACTTTAGCGATTTCGGTTGCAATTCTTCTTGCTGCACTTTATTACGGCAATAATGCCGAAGCATTTTGGACAACGTCAATGTTGGTGGCATCTATTGCCGCACTCGCAGTGCTTTTTGCTTCGATAGCAATAAAAATGCAATTGGCAGAGTTTTATGCAATCGCAATTTTGGCAGTTGGTGGTGTTATTGCATCTGCAACAACGAATGAAAACATACTTTTAGCATCGATAGTTGTATTCGGTCTTGCAGTTGTAGGAGCACTAGTAACATCAAAACGAAGCGGTCAAGGTAGTGGCGATGGCGAGTTAGTAACTTCTAAATTAGATGTATTGCTTGAAGCTGTACAAATGTCTGAGAACGCGAAGCGTGTTCTTTTTCGAGACAGGGAGTTAAGTGTGTTGCGCAGAACAGTGCAAGAGGATATTGCAAATGGAGAATTTCATTCTGCTTTAGTGTTGTGCGATCAAATGGCAACCGTATTTGGAGCAGTTGAAGAAGCAGAAATTTTGCGTGCAAAAGTAAACGTTATTATCCACGAACAACATGATGCACGAATTCGCGATGAAATTGCTAAGTTGCAAGTAATGCTCGACCAAAATGAATGGGTTGCAGCGTACCAAGATGCAGCAAGATTACGCAGGTTGTTCCCTGATTCGCCACGGCTGCACGGCATTGAACAGCATATCGCAGATGTTCGAACGCAGTATCGGCATGACTTAGAAGCAAAGTTTCTTCATGCTGCAGAATTAGAAAAAGTTGAAGAAGCGATGTTGTTGCTTCGTGAACTTGATGGGTACCTCACGCCTGATGAAGCGCGTCGTTTTCGTGATACGGCAACTGAAGTTATTACAAAGTACCGCGATTCGCTTAGGGTGCGGTTTAATATGGCTGTAGGTGATCACCGTTGGCAAGAAGCAATTGAGTTTGGCGAAGTCATCATGCATCAATTCCCAAATACAAAAATGGCAGAAGAAGTCTATTCAATGCTTGAAACTATTCGAATTAGAGTTGTAGAGGATGAAACATCATAATGAAATTGATTGCGTTACTACTATTCCTTTTGTTGCCGTGTTGTGTGGCGGATGACTTTAACAATTTGGCAGAAGGATTCGCTCCGCTCACTCCTCACGATGCCGCCATCATGGCATCAAACCAGTACGATTCAAACTCACGGCGACAAGGGATAACACTTTTGTCTAATTCGCCGTTTGGTGGCGCTCCAGAGTATCTGCGCCTGTATAGAGATTACATCGAAAATGACCGTGACCCACTCGTTCGTGCTTCTGCAATTAAAGCACTGGCGCGTTTTGGTACGAGCGAAGATGCGATGTTAATTGTTTCGTGGTTGGACATGTCTATGACGCAGAGTATTCAAGTACGTCGAGCAGCAGCAAGAGCATTGCAACGATTGCATAATCCAAGCGTTGTTCCAGCTTTGTTACGATCGCTAAGAAATCAAGATGAAGAAAATCAAGTACGAACAACAATTGCAGTTGCACTAGGACAATACCCTGAAAAGCGAGTGTACAACGGACTCATTGCTGGGCTGCGTGCAATCGATTTGTCAATCAATTTGGCGTCAGCACAATCGTTGCATGTTCTTACTGGTCAGGTCTTTGGGACTGATTGGGATGAGTGGTATGACTGGGGCGAATTGGTGGAAGATGCTGGCGGTAGTCTGTTTGCTTTCAAATCAGATTATGAATATCCAACATACCAACACCAAGCTCGTTGGTGGGACAAGGTGACTTTCTGGGAACATCGTATTCACGAACGCCCCGATTTTCCAGTTGGTTTGAAAGAAGCATCAGTCATGTCAACGTACGATGATGATGCTGAAACTTCTCAGTGACAAAAGACAACGACCCTTTAGTAAATCAAAAGGAGCAACGGAGAATTTCTTCGATGCAGCCATCACCAGAAGACTTGGTGGATCCATTAGCAGAGCCAGCGGGTGCAATTCGAAGTGGCTCACTTGCAGGCAAAACAATGTGGGGTGCGATATGGTTTTTAGCAATCCCTATTTTAATTCAACAGATTCTGATTGCCTGTGTTGGTCTTGCTGACAAAATATTTGCAGGCGCACTTCCCGAAGACGTAGTCCTGCCTGCTTTGGATGCAATTGGGATTGGTTCATACATTGGCTGGTTTATTTCTGTTGCAGTTTCCGGAGTTGGAATTGGCGCACAAGCACTCATCGCTAGGGCGATGGGAAGTGGTAATAGTAAAGATGGTCGTAAAGTTCTTGGACAATCATTAACTCTTGCTTTTGTCTGGGGGTGTTTTGTTGCCGTAGTCCTTTGGTACTGCGCAGAGCCTCTTGGCGAGTTGTGCCAACTATCAGCACCCGCAAAAGTGTATTTGGTTCAATACATTCAAGTGCTAGCTATCGGCATGCCGGCTTGCAGTGTCATGACGACTGGTGCGATGGCACTGCACGGTAGCGGGGACACATTCCGTCCAGCGCTTGTAACAGTTGCGGTTAACATTGTGAATGTCTTTTTTTCTTGGGGTCTCAGCGGTGCGGATATTCGGTTTGGAGACTCTTTTTACTCGAATCCATTTTCATGGGATTTACATGTCATTGGAATAGCGATTGGTACCTCAGTCGCGTACCTCGTAGGCGGTGTACTAATTGTTTTGGTCTTGCTTCGCGGTGTGAAGGACTTGAAATTGCACCCTTCAGATTTACTTCCAGATTTTGCTTTGTTCTGGCGAATTTCAAAAATTGGAATCCCCAACTTTTTTGAAGGGCTTTCGATGTGGGCTGCGAATTTATTTGTATTGCAGTTTATTGGTCAGATTGCCGCGAACATGGCAATGAAAGTTGACGGAGATGAACCCGTTATTCAGGGTCTCCAGGGAGCACATGTTATTGGTGTGCAATGGGAATCGTTTAGTTTTTTACCTGGGTTTGCAATCGGTGTTGCAGCAGGCACACTCGCAGGTCAGTACTTAGGTGCAAATAACGAAAATCAAGCGCGCAAGGCAGTGATGGCTTGTGTTTTACTAGCAGTTTTGTTTATGGGCACACTTGGTCTTGTGATGATGTTTGCAGGGCACTCTTTAACTGCATTTATTTCGAATGAACCAATGCACTTAGAATTAGTTCCCCAATTACTATTCATTGCTGGAATTACGCAAATGGGATTCGCAGTAATGATGGTTATCCGTCAAGCGCTGAAAGGTGTTGGCGATACGATGTGGACGTTCGCAATTACAACGATTTCAAGTTGGGGTATTCGATTGCCATCTGCTTGGTTTTTGGGTGTGTATCTCGAACTTGGGCTTGTCGGAATTTGGTATGCACTCTGTGGAGAGATGATAATTCGAGGAACGATGTTCTTCCTGCGTTTCAAATATGGAAAATGGGCTAAAGCAATTTGAAGGAATAAAGGAGGTTGTAATTTAAATTAAAATTACGATCCGATTTCAAGGCGCTCTGCGAGAATTGCTGGAAGACCAACATTATGCGTTTCTGCTTGTGTTGCTTTGATGTCGTACTCAATGCGATACACCGTAAAGATGGCTTCTGCATCAGGAGATGTGTATTCCAGCGTAGCAAAACTTGCACGTGGGTCAGCGTCTCTTGGCTGCCCGACGGATCCAGGATTGCAAAGGTATTTGTTTTCTGGTTTTAAAATTATTGGTTCGCCCGAGACTGGAATTTGTAATGTAACTTCTTTACCGCCATCGCCATTGGATTGTAAAGAAAAGACGGTTGGTAAATGCGTATGTCCGTGTAAACAGATGCCAGCTTCTAGCCCTTCAAATGCTTCACTCGCATGTGGCAATTCGTGAATATATGCTGAGTCATTTAATATGGGTGTATCGTGAACGAGCAACAGAGAATCGCCAAGACGAATTCTTGTTTTCATGTGGCTGATTGCGTGTAAGTGGTAGGGGCCAAGCTGTTCCCGTGTCCAGTTAAGGGCAGCAAGTGCAGCGTTATTAAAGTATCTGCCAAGATCGGGGTCGAGTACTGCTTCGTCATGATTGCCTTTGATGACTTCGTGGCAGTAACTTAAAACTAAGTCAAGGCATTTTGTTGGTGATGGACCATAGCCGACTATATCGCCAAGGCATAAAATCCTGTCGATGTCCATTGTTCCAAGTTGTTCATAGACTGCCTTCAACGCATGTGCGTTGGCGTGGATGTCAGAGATGATGCCGTATTTAGACATGGATCTTCTTATGAATCGAGGTCTTCTTTTTGCGAATCAATTTCTACTTGTTGAGCTTTTTCGGCAGCAAGTTGAGAGTCAAGATACGATTTAATTTTCAATTTATCTGGACCAAGAACCATTGTTTGGCGACGACCTGCGAACTTTGGTGGTGTTTCAACTTTTGAAACATCAGAAAGTTGGTCGATGATTTCCTTCATGCGAATTGAACCACGCTCTTTGTGCATCATTTCTCTTCCGCGGAAGTTTTGAACGATGAGAACTTTGTGGCCTTCAAGCAAGAATTTTCTAGCTTGGTTAACTCTAATCTGAACGTCATGCGGGTCAATTTTCATTGAGCGTCCAAGACGTACTTCTTTTGTTTCAACCGTTTTAGTTTTTGCTCGATTTGCACGTTCTTTTTTCGATTGTTCGTAACGGTACTTACCAAAATCGAGAATTCGACATACAGGTGGATCTGAGTTTGGAGAAACCTCAACTAAGTCGAGGCCAGCTTCTTGGGCAAGGCGAATTCCTTCGGTCTTATCTACGACGCCAAGCATGTTTTCATCTTGGTCTATAAGTCGAACTTGATTAGCGCGGATGCGGTCATTAATTTTTGGAAGGTTACGTGCGTTTTCACGCGGTTTGATATAACGTCTACGGGCGATGGTACATTTCTCCATTAAAGTACTTGGAAGCAATCTTGGCGATGCCAACTCGACATGCCGAACATAAAAGAATTGAATTGTTTGTAAGGATATTGGTCATGCGGTATCGCTTGAAACATGAGTGCGTACCGGTCTCTTAGTTGTTCGTTCAGAGTAATGGTAATCGCGTAAAACTTGTTTCATTCTTATATCCAGCACCACTTTGGTAATTCCGAAGTGGTGTAACTGGTCAGGATAAACAAAAAGTGTCTAATAATCAAGTAACTTCTGGTAACTTGACATCAGGAAAACAAGTTTTCAGGGCAGGTTCATTGCCACGAGACTTGATTTCAGCAGAAATTGCATCTGCAAAAGTATCTAAACTAACTGCTCCTAGGTCTTCTAAGATGCCACGCATTCGTACGCTGACATTGTTTCCTTCTGCATCACGAGGACCAACGACAATAATCCAAGGGATTTTCATCTCGGCGGCATTCCTGATTTTTGCTTGAATTCGCTCGTCACTTTTGTCAACTGACGCTCGAATATCTTTGTTTAATAGTGTTTGGTGGACTGTATCAGCGTAATCGTTCGATTTTTCTGAGATGGCAAGCACGCGAACTTGTTCAGGAGCAAGCCATGTTGGAAACGCTCCTGCAAAATGTTCAATTAATACGCCGATGAATCGTTCCATCGAACCAAAAGGAGCTCGGTGAATCATGACTGGGCGATGTTGATTTCCATCTTTCCCAATGTACGAAAGATTAAAGCGTTCTGGGAGGTTGTAGTCAACTTGAATTGTTCCAAGTTGCCAAGGCCTTCCAATTACATCGTTTACGATGAAGTCAATTTTTGGACCGTAAAATGCTGCTTCGCCTTGCTCTTCAATCCATGGAACACCAAGTGTTCCGGCTGCAGTGCGGCAGGCACTTTCTGCTTTATCCCAATTGTCTGCATCGCCTACATATTTGTCTGAGTCTGCGTCGCGTAATCCAATGCGAACGGTGAAGTCATGCATGCCGAGTGTATCGAAAATGATATTTACCAATTCTAAACAACCGATGATTTCGCCTTCTACTTGGTCTTCGGTGCAAAAGATGTGTGCATCATCTTGTGTGAACCCGCGTACTCGAGTCATTCCGCTAATTTCACCAGATTGTTCCCATCGGTAAACCGTCCCAAACTCTGCAAGACGAATGGGTAAATCACGATAACTGTGTTGCCCATTTGCAAAAATGCGAATATGGTGAGGGCAGTTCATTGGCTTGAGTAAGTAGCCCTCAATCTCGCCATCTTTCATCATGTTGGCGAGGTCACCACAGGAACAACCATCTTTTGCAAGTGCATGTAATTGGTCTGGATCAATGAGTGGTGGATACTGGCTGTCTTGGTAAAAAGGATAATGACCTGAAGTTCGATACAAATCGAGTTTGCCGATATGTGGTGTAAATACTTGACTGTACTGTTGCCGTCTTAGTTGTTCAGCAATAAAGTTTTGTAATTCTTGGCGGACGATTGCTCCGTTTGGTGTCCAAAGTAAAAGGCCTTGCCCAACCATTTCATCTATGTGAAACAAGCCAAGTTTTTTACCAATGATACGGTGGTCCCGTTTCTTCGCTTCTTCAAGTAATTTCAGGTGGCTCTTTAATTGTTTTTTGTGTACGAAGGCAATGCCATAGACGCGCGTCAATCTGTCGGAATCAGAATCGCCGTGCCAATAACTGCTTGCAATAGTTTGAAGTTTGAACGCGCCGATTGCACCAGTAGAAGGGACGTGCGGTCCTTTGCAAAGGTCTTCCCAATGTTCGTTTGGGTTGCCAGTTACATACCAAGAAAGCGTAGATGAGCCATTTTGAATTGCTCTCTCTGCATTGTCGATTTTAAATTTACTTCCCTCTTTGGTCAGTTTTTGTAATCCTTCATCGCATGGCAATTCATATTTAACAAACGGTCGGTCTTCTTTGATGATTGCTTTCATTTCAGATTCGATTGCTTCAAACTCATCGCTGGAAAGTGGCGAGCCATCATCAAATAAAATGTCATAGTAGAAACCAGTATCAAGTGCTGGTCCGTACACTAGTTTTGCGTTTGGGTGAATGCGTTGAATTGCTTCTGCCATCACATGGGCACAACTATGTCGAATGAGCATGAGCGCATCAGGGTCGCTTTTTTTCTCGCCTTTTCGAGCAGTGACGATCTTGAGTTCAGCATCGTCTGTAATCGGAGTAGTTACATCAGTAAGTTCGCCATTTATTCGGGCGCCAATAGCGCATGCTGCAAGTCCTTCAGAAATGCTTTGTGCAATCTCGTAGGGCGTTGTTGCTCCATCAAAGGAACGAGTCGAACCGTCTGGAAGTGTAATTGTTGGCATAGTTATTGTTTGTTGAAAAGATCGGATTGAGTTGGGATGATAGGTGGTTCTTCTTGAAGTTCACTCACTTCGCGAGAAAGCGCTTCCAAATCTTGGAAGTTGAAATATTCGCTTGCGTACCGAATGTACACAATTTGATCGACATTTTTAAGACGGCTTGCGACTCGAAGTCCGACCTCTTTGCTGGGAACCTCGCGTTCATATTGTTGCATGAGCTCTTCTTCAACTTCACGTACGAGTGCAATTTTTTGTTCTTCTGAAATTGGCCGCTTACCACAAGCTGCTTGCAGACCTTTCAGTACTTTTTCAGGATCGAAAGGGGTTCGAGTGCCGTCTCGTTTTATGACCATCAAGCGAGACGTTTTTTCGACACGCTCAAAGGTAGTAAACCTGCGGCTGCACTTTTGGCATTCGCGTCGACGTCGAATCGACTTGCCTGCATCAGATGCTCGGCTGTCAATAACTTTGTCATCATCGCGTTCGCAGTAAGGGCATAACATTGTTGCTTATTGTACTCAAAATAGGATAATTGGCTTATGGCAAGCCGAAACAAATATCTGGAGGTTGAAAGGCTAGAATTACTTCTCTGCGGGCATGATTGCCTCGCGTGACTCTGTTTCAAGGTAGAGGATTCTGTCACATGAAACACATTTTACGACAATATCTTTAGGACCAAGCATTGTTGTGATGGATTCAAGTGGAAGGTGAAGACTGCATGAAGTGCAAGAGTATTCTTTTCTTTTGAGGTCAATAATTTCGATAGCAGCCATTGCTTCGCCGTCGTAATCATCCGCTAAAGAATCAAATTCGTTTAGTGTTTCTTCTGGAATAACGGCTGCAGCTGTTGAACGCTCGCTTTCAAGTTCAACTAGTTGTTCAGCAATTTCTGATTTGCGAACTTTGAGTTCGTTTTCAGCCACTTGTTTAACTTTTTCTCGTTCTTCCACTCGTTGTGAAATGTCTGCGGCGGCTAGTTCAAGCTCTTCAACAAAGGTCATTTCAACAAGAATTTCTTCTTCAAATGCTTTACGAAGTTCTTTAATGGTATTTACTTCGGCAAGTAAAGCAGAATACTGTTTGTCATTTACTGCTTTCTTTAACTCTTGACGAAGGTAATCGATGCGCGTGTCAATTGAGCCCGTTTCAGTTTCAATGTTTGCGATGTTCGCTCTTCGTTGCTTCAACTGTAATTCATTTTCAGTTCGTTCGACACTAATGGCATCCATTTGTCGGTTTTGAACTTTTAAGTAAATTTCTGCTGATTCAACTCGGCTTCGCAGACTGCGAACTTGTCGGTCAACTTTGTAAAGGGTAAGCAGATTGTCAATCAAAGTCATAACGTCTAATTCTAGCAGAGTATTACGTGCTAGGGGAGTAACCAGTAGGCAATGGCGCTAACTAAAAGAAGTGAGTCAAGGACATCTAGAATTCCGCCAAGACCAGGTAATACAGATGATGCGTCTTTAATCCCACAATCTCGTTTGAACACGCTAATTAGTAAGTCTCCCAGTTGACCTAATGCGCCAAATAGAATTCCCAGAAATGCAGCATATCCGAGGGTAATTGTTGGTTCGTCTGGCAAGTAATGATTGTTTAGAGCGGCAAGACCAATGGCAGTTAATGATGCTGTTGCAAGGCCGCCAATTAATCCTTCCCATGATTTTGCTGGGCTAACCCAAGGAATCAATTTTCTTTTGCCAATGTTACAACCTACGAAAAACGCTCCCGTGTCACACATTTTTACAGTTGCGATAATTCCAATGATCCACCAAGCACTATGGTCACGGCGAATGAGTAATAAAAGACCAAAGCCCATTGCGACATATGCTGCAGTTGCAACGGTGTAGGTAGAGCCGGCAATCACGCCGCGTAAATCCTTCCCTTTCGATAATAAAATGATAGAAAGAGCAACGCTCGCAATCATGATTGTTGCAAACATTGCGATTGCTTGAGTCGCTGGCATTGTAGGAGGAAGTACGTAAAATGCAATAATCCATGCTTCCATGGAAAGGATAAGTGCGGGAATACTGCAACGAATGGATGCGTTTTTTGCCATTGCGCCAAATTCAAGCGCTACAAGTGGCGCAGCGATTATTGCAAGTAATGCAATGAGCAAACCAGGTTGTAATAGGCATTGAACGGAAGTTCCGCATTCGCATGTAATTGCCCCGATGCGGTTATCGAAATACATCAACGCAATGAGAGCAATGGTTAAAAGAGGTCCCGTGATAAGTCGATGTTTCAACATTACTCGGATTCGCCCCATTCTTCAAATCCGCCTGCAATCGATTGGCATTTTGAATAACCAAGAGATCGTAGGTAAAGGGTGAATGTCCCTGAACGATTGCCCGATTTACAATACACATAAATTGTGTCTTCGCAATTACAAGGCAGGTCATCAATGCTGATGGCTAAATGTTGTAACGGGACATTAATCGCGTCCTCGAGATGTCCTGATTCAAACTCTTCAACTGTTCTGCAATCGATGAGTACGGAATTGGACTGGTTTTGAGCGTCTTTATACGCAATTTGAATAGGTAGATTTGTTCCATTCGATGTCATATTGGCATCGTAGCATTAAGCGGTGTTGATTTGTGCTTTGCGGAACGCTTCAAGGGCAACATCTATGTTGAAGCCCTTTCGATTCATAGCAGCCAACATTTTTCTTTTGAGCGTTTCTTCGTCGCTTGCTGATATTTTATGGATGCGTTTTTTAGCAAAAGCATCTGCAGAATCTTGTTCGGATCGCTCCGCTAATTCTTCGTCAAGAGCACCATTAGAGATAGCAGAAGGGATCTCTTTTTCGTATAGTTTATGCAGTAACCATCTTCGCCCTGCGGGTTCTTTGCGGAGCCATTGTCGAATTAAAGCACAGGCGAACGAATGGTCATCGAGCCAGCCATCTTCAACTAGTTGGTCGACAGTTTGTTCGGCGATATCTTTTTTAGCTCCGCGTTTGACAAGGCGAGCAATCATTTCGTTGCAGCCCCAAGTTCTTCGTGAAATTAAATCTATTGCGATATGTCTTGCATGTTCAATCGCTGTGCAAACTTCAAGCTCGTTTGCTTTTTCATCATCCCACGGTTGTTCAACTGTTAACTCCAACTGTTCCACCATTGCTAGCGACAATGTCATGGCTAGTTTTCCTTGGACAAAAATTTCTCGAAAATTTGGGTCTTCTTCACACGGTTCGATTGAAGTAATAAGGTCTGTCATACAATAGATTGTAAAAATCCGCCCATTTCTTCTGCTGCATGTGTGTCGCCAAGGGTATTTGCTTGAGCAATGCCTTCTTCGAGCGTTTTGATTGCGCCAGCTTCGTTGCCGGTAGATTCTTGACTTTTTGCTTTTTGGAACCAAGCGTAGCAATAGGCGGGGTCTGTTTCGATAGTCCTATCAAACCATGCGATGGCTTCTTCGTGTGAACCAACTTTTGCGTGTTCCATTGCAATTCCGTACATGCAAAATGCATCGTGAGGGTCGCTGTCGAGAAGATTACGTAATTGGCTCATTCGGTCATTTGTTGGAGAACTCATATGTGTATCATTATACGAATGCGAAAGATTTGTATCCTAATTTGCCTCGTTTTTTCATGTCTCATCTCTAAAAAATCTTTTGGAGATGGGCTTGTCGTTCTTCACAGCGCAGGTGGACAAGCCAGTGCGCTCGCCATTAGCGATGACTATTGGTATCAAGCCGTTGGCGAGGAACTTCTCGTCTTGAGAAAAAACAGTGGAGCTCAAGTTGCTGCAATTTCATTAGTTAGCGCTGCCGGTGGCGTATGTACGGATATTTTGCTCGATTCCGATCAGTTGTATGCACTCATAGATGGTAAAGAAGTTGTAGTGCTCTCTATTTCAAAGAGCAACTCTCCTTTAGTTATCGAGAGGATCACATTTGATGAACTTGGCTTCCGTCCACGCAAGCTAGCACTTGTCAGTGGCTCTCCAGTAGTTATGGGAGATGGAGGGGCAACGCGATTGAAAGATGGAAGTCTTATTGCTTCTTCTGACGCAACTATTACGAGTGTTTCCAATACATTGAATAATGGCATTGTGTATGTTTCAAATCGAAAAATGTACGATAGCATTAATGGTGTATTTCTAGGTTCAGCAACAGAATTAGCTCCACTTGAATCATCTGCAAATGCCCCAATTGGTACTTTGGTGTACACGCGCAACCTGGAAGATGCAACCGAAGTTGGGTTGCTGTCTGGCGATTTGAAAGATGTTGATACAAGCAAGAGCAAAGTAATTCTTCCAGGCGAATATTCAGAGGTAGTTGTGCGTGGCAGTCGAGTTTTCCTTGCAACTTCAGAAGGCATATTTGTTTTGGGAATTGCTCCAAAAGAATTACGATTGTTGAAAACTTTTGAGCAACGCGGCGTGAATAATATTGGTGTACTTGCATCAAACTATTTTGCACTAAGCGGTGATTTTGGAAGAGGTATCTACAGAATCGAAGGCGATAGTGGCGGTGCTGGCGAAACTCTTATTCGAGTTGTCTCCGCCAATGGGACAATGGGTCCAGGCCAATTTGATAACCGTGGAGTGCAAATACCAACAAAAGATGGTTCGGTGTATTACGGTTTTGGCGACAACATTACAACTAGCACTACGAGCGTGAAGAGGGCAGAAACCCCATTTGATTGCGTGGTGTTAGGAAGTGAAGTTGTCATAGATGAAGCGAACGGAGTAGTGCATTTGTTCACATCAAGCGATGAAACAATCTTGGAATTAGCATCGCCAGCTAGCACAGTCGTTGCCATTTCAGGGAATTTCTGGTTTGGCACTGATGATGGTATTGTGGTTTATGGTACTACAAGAGAAAACAAATTAATCGAATTAGCAAGCGTCAATCTTGCTGGACCTATTGTTCAATTAATTCCTCTTCTAAATGGGACAGTCGCCTTTGTTTCTGAAGCAGGGTATGTCGGGGTAGTAGGAATGCGTTAAGAATTGTTCGCATTGGAACAATAGCGTTTGCAAATGGCATCTTCGCTGCACGTGCCACCTCGTTTTTTGCAAACAGCCCGCCCGTGCCAAACAAGTAAATGACTGAGAAGTGTCCAGTCTTCTTGTGGAAATAATTGCATCAAATCTTTTTCGATTTTATCTGGTTTCGTTTCAGTAGTAAAACCAAACCGTTGTGCAAGTCTGCCCACATGTGTGTCGACAACAACGCCTTCGTTTTTATTAAATGCATTGCCAAGAACAACATTCGCAGTCTTTCTTGCTACCCCTCGTAATTTGATTAGGTCTTTCATGTTACTGGGGACCTCGCCGTCAAAATCATTCACAATCATTGTTGCTGAAGTGTGAAGCGATTTTGCTTTTCCACGGAAAAGCCCAATCGTTGCAATGTATGGTTCGATTTCTTCAGGGGTTGCTTTTGCATACGCTTGGACATTAGGGAATGCTTTGAACAATTTTGGTGTTGCTTTATTTACTCCAACGTCGGTAGACTGAGCAGAAAGAATAGTTGCGAATAATAATTCTAATGGCGAGTTGTAATCAAGGGCGCAGTGTGCGTCGGGATATCGTTCTTGTAACTCTTTAAATATTTTTTTCGATCGCTTAGAATTATTTTGCATACTTTTTTAAACCTCTTGAAATTAAATAAACATTTAATGGTGCGATGAGTGCAGTAGCGAGCAAAGCAATAGGTACTATGAAGTTCGCTAACTGCCTTGCCTCGTCGCGGTAATGCGCAGATTCTTCTGGGAGTCCGTCTTCAACGAGGAACGCGCTTTGTTCAAAAAGAGTTTTGGCTTTAGGCGCAATCCATGCGAGGTCAATAATGAAACCTAGAACACCAATGAGTGCGAGTAGTTGAAATAATCTGATTTTGCTCATGCCGTTACGAGTGGTATTCCAGTTGACCATGTGGTTCCGTCTTCCCACATTTCTTGTTTCCAAATCGGTACTCGCTGTTTTAGTAAATCTATTAAAAACTTGCACGCTATAAAGGCATCATCTCGGTGGTCGCTACACACTGCAATGACTACGCTCGCTTCATCTATTGGGACTGTTGCAACACTGTGTGTGATGCGAATATGCCGGATTTCGAATCGATTGATTGCTTCTTCCGCCAGTTTTCTTAGTTCTCGCTCTGCCATTTCTTCGTAGCAATCATAGGAAAGAGCCAAAAGCGCTCCGTGCGTTTGGTTTTGTTCAGGTCGCGTTCTGCCGACAAAGATACATTCGCCTCCACAGCCAATAGATGGCAGGGCGCTCGCTTTCTCGACATCAACTGATTGGTGCTCAAAAGTTATTTGTATCTTCGTTTCGTGAACCATATATGTACTATCTTACACGCATGGAACAAGGGATAGCAGTTTCAATGAGAACCAATACTGGTTCCGCAAAAAAAGTGTTGCAACAGATTGTAAGCAACGGTGTCCAGTGTGTTCAACTCGATGCACTGCACGATGATTTTGTGGATATGACAGAATCTGGATTGCGAGATGTAGCGACAACAATACGCCGACTTGGTATTCGTGCGTGCGGTGTAGACTTTTTAGTTTCACCAGAGACGTGGGAAGAGGCGCCAGAGCGAACACTTGACGCTTTTTCAAGAGCTGTCGCAATAGCGGAAGCTGTCGGCAACGTTCCTGTTGGAACTCGAATCGCAAAAGAAAGTGAAATTACAGAAAGTGCAATTTCAATCGGTCAGCAATCAGGCGTCTTGCTCTCGACTCATGGCACAAACCCGCCGGAAGATCCGCAAGTTGGATGGCATCTCCCGCTTGCACTACTTTCAAAAGAAGATAATCCACTATTGGCATTGGTGAAGGCAAATCACGCGCCGTTGGCAATTCGATTACGCGGTGATATTGTCGATGAAACATCGCTTGAATATGAAGGTACTAGGATGGTGCTTCGCGAGTTACGAGGTGTCCTCGACGCGATGTGTTGGAATCCTATGACAATCCTTGATTGCGATTGCGACGATACACTTAGTTTCGTCAAGGCATGGCAAATCGCAGGTCCTTAGGTACTATACAACTATGCCGCATGGAATATCACATACCAGTGCAAAAGTTGCACTTCTAACAGTGAGTGATACGCGCACACTTGAAGAGGATGTTTCGGGCTCGCTTGCAATATCGGAACTACAAACGGCTGGGCACTCGGTTACTAAACGAGCAATCGTTCGAGATGTTCCAGAAGAAATTGCAACGCTTGTTTCAACATGGTCAAGTGATGAACTCGTCGATGCAATTGTTGTGACTGGGGGGACTGGTCCAGCACGAAGAGACATTACTCCAGACACCATCGTTCCAATGTTGGCATCTGTCTTGCCAGGTTTTGGTGAACTCTTTAGACAATTAAGTTATGAAGAAATTGGTGCAAGTGCAATGTTAAGCAGAGCAGTTGCAGGTTGGATAGATAATGGCTCAAAGCGAACACCAATCTTTTTATTGCCGGGATCGCCAAAAGCTGTAACGCTTGCAGTTTCAAAATTAATCGCTCCACAACTAGGGCACTTACTTGAAATCTGCACGTTGGAGGCGGTTGAATGATAATTACCCATGGCATTGACATTACAGATGTAGCACGTGTTGCGACGATGCTTGAGTCACATGGAGATATTTTTATCAACCGATGCTTTACAAAAATTGAGCAAGAAGCAGCGGATGTTTCATCGAAAGAAATTCGAGCCGAACGATTCGCTGCTCGTTATGCTGCAAAAGAGGCAGTTCTTAAAGCGCTTGGAACGGGGCTTTCGGGAGGTATCACGTGGGTTGATATTGGCGTTTGGCGAGAGGACGGACCACCGATGATAGCGCTTACGGGTAGAGCAGCAGAAATAGCAGAAAAGCAAGGTATTACTGAGTGGCGTTTAAGTTTATCCCACGCAGGTGGTATGGCGATGGCGAGTGTTATTGGAATTGGAGGCAACCTATGAATCGCAAAAAAGGTCTAGCACTGTACGAGTTAATTTCAGCAAATAAACCAGTGGGCAAACCATTGGGTAGTGAGCGCAGTAATCCAGAACAAGAACAGGATGAGCATCTAGAACGAAACGTTCTAACGCCAGGCCGTTCTGTCAGGATGTCAATTGGGACAATTGGCGTGATTCTTGCAGTTAGCGTTGCGTTGCTAGTAATTTCCTACACAATGGGTTTCAGGCGTGGCTCTGCTATTGCTCGAGAAGATTACGGAAATCGATTGTTTGAAGAGGTGGTAACTCCTGCGCAAACAGAGGTTAAAAACCTCAATTCCTCGTTAAAACTGCCAGAAACACCTCAGAAACAGCCGCAAGCAATTGCTGAACCTACGGTTTGGGGCGTGGTTGAGAGTGACCCAAGGGTCAAGGGCTCGAATTATTTTACGCTAATTGTGACCTCCAAAGTGGGCGCAATGCAATTAGCGTCGTTCTGCAGAGAAAAGGGACTTGAAACATATGCGTTTTCGGGCGATAATACGCAGTTCTACCGTGTGATTGTTTTGCCAGGTTCTGTGAACCGAAATGATGCAATCGCGGCAGATGTTCGGTCTAGGATTTACGCCATTGGCGATGAATGGGCCAAAACTAAAATAGGTCGCGGAAGCGATTTAAAGGATGCTTACCAAAGTCTCTACAATTAGTAGTGCACGTCAGATTAGGAATTAGAATTATGAGTCTTCACCGAAGTTTAAAAACAAAACCAGCAGGTCTTAACCAACACCGTAATGTTCTTACTCGTGCCGAGCGAATCGAAGAACTTGCAGGTCAAGATAAATTTAATAAAGAAAATGGTTCACCTATTGGATTGCCAAAAGTAGGAAGCCGAAAAATTAAAATTGCTGGTAAAGCGAAAAAATCTACTGAAGATGCTGACGGCGAAACAAGCGAAGAATAATCTTGGCTTCTCCGCTTGACATTGAGCAATTGCTCTCTGACCGCGTTAAAGATATTGAAACATCAGGAATTCGTCGCGCATGGGCACTTGCTCAAGCATGTGAAGACCCTGTTAATTTATCTATTGGTCAGCCAGATTTTTTAGTTCCAGATGCAATTAAACAAGCTGCGATTGATGCAATTCTTGCAGACAATAATGGGTACACCCAGACAGCAGGGGACGCAGGTTTACTCAAGTCAATTTACGGAAGACTGAATTCACAGTTTGATTGGGAGTTCAGCGATACATCGCATCACGCGGCGATGGTAACTACAGGCACAGCAGGTGCGTTAACACTTGCATTTCTGACTGTTCTTGGTCCAGGTGATGAAGTAATTATCCCCGACCCATATTTTGTCATCTATCCAACTCTCGCACGAATTGCAGACGCAAAGGCGGTCCTTTGCGATACCTACCCAGATTTTAGAATGACTGCAGACCGTATTGCTGCATGTATCACAGACAAGACAAAAGCTGTTTTGCTCAACTCGCCTGCGAACCCAACGGGCGTTGTGTTAACTGAAACGGAAGTCAATGACATCGCATCGCTCTGTAAAGATCGTGGGATTTTATTAATTACAGATGAAATTTACGATGAGTTCGTTTTTCCACCAACGAAACACGCAAGTCCAGCATCAACAAATGAAGATGTTTTGGTGATTCGCGGTTATGGAAAAACATACGGCTGTACGGGTTGGCGGATGGGGTATGCGGCAGGGCCAAAACCACTAATTGATGCAATGCTGAAATTAAAACAGCAAACATTTGTTTGTGCACCTTCTGTATTTCAACATGCACTTGTTGGCGCGTACGACATTGACCTTTCTCCACTCATTGATCGTTTTTCAAAACGTAGAGACATGGTTGTTGAGTTGCTTGGCGATGTGACGGAATTGGTTGTTCCGAATGGCGCGTTTTATGCGTTTCCGAAAATTCCTGTTGCGCATGGACTGACTGGTATGGAATTTATTTTAAAAGCAATCGAACAAGATGTGCTTGTTATTCAAGGCGATGTTTTCTCCTCGCATGACACACATTTTAGAATTAGTTTTGCGGTGTCTGAAGAAAAACTTGAGCAAGGGCTTACCATTCTTCGGAAACTTCTTCAATAAAAAAGGCCCCGCCGACAATACAAAAGCATAGCCGACGAGGCGGAGGGGAGAAAGATGCTATTTTTCTCGACTTTTTACCCGCCAATACATGAGATAAAGTTAAATTAGGGTAAATGCAGCTTCAAATGCGGCTATTTGAGTCGCTGAGGCATATTTTTCTTTAATCAATTCAGCGCCATTATCTCCAATTGCAGATGCTTCTGAACCTGGATCAAGCAGAGTAGCAATTGCTGATTTCCAATCATTACGTACGATTAGTGCAGTTTCTTTATCGATGAGCATATCGAATCCGGGCAATTCAGTGCAAACGACGGGAACTCTTTGCAACATAGCTTCAAGAAGAATGGATCTAATTGGCATTGTGTTATTTGGAATTACGAGTAGGTCGCAATGCATGATGAGTGTACGTAACTCACTTGTGTCTAGTAAACAAGTAACACAGTGTTGCATTTCCAGTTGCCGAATAATTTTCCAAATACGATGTTCGTGTTTGCCAAGCAGTTCAAGAAAGATATGTACATTTGAATTCGACCGTAGAGATTCCAACACAGCGCGAGTTTGTTTTGCGTTGCCGGATGCATCTAAAACAACTATGCAATTCTTTTTTGAAACATCTCTGTTTTCTTCGTTTGAGTAGCCGGTTACGCCAAGGGGAACTAGTGCGACTCTTTCGATTCCGACTCGTCTTTCAATTTCTTTTTCAATGGATGGGGTTGCTGCGAGCCATCTCCAAATGGGACTGCTCTTTTTGATTGCTTTCGTGTCACGCATCGAAACAACTTCGCACATAATTGGAACGTCGATTGCTTTGCCAACATCTATTGCAACTTGCATGGCATCCTTGCCGAAGCCAACGATCATTTTTACCTCGTTTTTCTCAAATTGCTCAATGAGTTTTTCTTTTCGTTCCGAGCGAAGTAATCTCGATATTGGCATGGGTGTAGTGATACGTTTTGCAAGAGAAACGGATTGTTCGTAGTATGGAAGTTCGTCCGTTTCTGTTTCAGGTACAACTCGTATGATTTGGTTTCCGGCATCAAGTAAACCAATAACTAAACGGTTAAATAGGGCATGTTCTTGCTCAAGCCGATCCTTTGAAATAACCATTGCAACAGTCATGGTTGTACCAATCGTGGTGCTATTAAAGGTTCTAGCGCAGTTGCCATTTCGCTTGGAATAGCGATTGGTTTTCTTGTTCCAAGGTCGACAAGCACCCAGAGTGTTTTGCATTGGCAGATAAGTTTTGGTGTTTCACCAAGGGAATGTATTTGGGTTGTTCTCCAAGATTTCACACGTCTAATATCGTCAATCCAAGTCGTTAGCAATAGAGTATCTTCGGATGTTGCCTCAGCACGGTAATCAATTTCATGTCGTGCTACAAACCACATCACTCTGGCATTTAACAATATTTCTCTAGTCCAACCTTTTGCATCGCAATGCAGTTGTGATGCTTTGTCAATCCAACGTAGGTATTCAATATTGTTGATGTGATTAACTTCGTTTGAAGTTTGATGGGGTTGCACGGTAATAGTGCACTGAAATGGCGAGTCATGTGCAACGCCTTCTAACTTGACAGGGACTTGAATTGGTTCAATGCACAAATTATCCATTGGATGGGGGCTTTAAACTTTGTAGGTATTCCCAAGAATAGATTCCTGCCGAATGTCCATCTGAAAACACAAATCGCACTGCGTAATTACCAACAAGTTCGATATCTTCAATGACTAAAGGCGAATTGTGTGTAGATGGCAAAATTGCAAGTGGATTATGCTCTAGTTCTTCTCTGGTAGCTATTGAATCTGCCGATGGGGACATTTTTCGCAAGAATTCTATGGGGTAAAAAGATGACGTTTTCGAGTCCCAATCAATTCGGAGCCCAACTTCGCGTTGGAGGTCTAGATGCAGTGGGGTGGTAGTCATATCGTGGATTCTACTATGATGTGCACAATGACAAGTGCAAATCATCCAGCAGACCGTCTTTGTGAATCAGTTGACCAAGTTGGAGCTCCGCTTTGCGTCGGGCTTGACCCTGTTCTAGAGAAAATGCCTGCTGACTTGCAACGTTTACCTGAAGTGGAATCATTTCAAGTATTTTGCGATGGAGTGATTGAGGCTGTTGCTGGAATTGCAGCATGTGTAAAATTTCAATCTGCATGTTTTGAACGGTTAGGTTCAAACGGCATTGCTTTGCTCGGCAAACTTCGTCAAAACGCAAGCAGTAAAGGGCTTCAAGTTATTCTTGATGCAAAAAGGGGAGACATCGGTATCTCTGCTGAACATTACGCCGCATCCGCGACTGTCGAGGGACCGTGCGATTGGATAACAGTAAATCCTTATCTTGGCATTGATGGTATCGAGCCATTTCTAGATGCTGGTCTCGGCGTATTTTGTTTGGCGCGTACTTCCAATCCAAGCGGTGACGCAATACAAAAACAACAATTAAATGACGGTCGCACAGTGGCAGAGTCAATCGCTGACTTGCTCGCTGTTTGCGGCGATGCATACACTGGCAGTTCTGGTTGGAGTAGTTTGGGCGCGGTCGTTGGCGCAACTAAACCAACTGAAGCAATCGAACTTCGTTCAAGAATGCCGAAGCAAATTTTTTTGATGCCCGGAATCGGTGCGCAAGGCGCTTCTGTAGAAGATGTTTCAGCGTGTTTTTCTCAAGGTCATGGCGCACTTGTTACAGCAAGCCGCAGCGTTATTTACCCAACTCCTAAAACGGATTGGCAATCGGATGTAGCGAATGCAGCGCGTACACTTTCTGCGGCATTACAAGTGGGCGCAGTGTGAATAAACCTGCAGTAATTTGTATTGGTATTTGCCTTGCGATTCTGTTTGGCGTTCCGTTATTTTTTCGTGGAGATTATGTTTCTGTTCCCAGTGGCACTAAAAAAGTAATTATTATCTCCCCGCATAATGAACAAATTCGACACGAGTTTGGACAGGGATTTTCAAGATGGCATCTTGCAAAATACGGAGAGCTAGCAGAAGTTATTTGGTCAGTGCCTGGTGGAACAAGTGAAATTCGACGAATGTTGCAATCGCAATTTACACATGCGCTAGAAACTGGAAAAGAACCTGGTGGTGAAGCGGATTTAGTGTTTGGTGGCGGTTCATATGAACACGACGTATTGAAAAAGAAGATTGTTGTTACATTAAACGGTGAAGAATTGTCTACAACAATTAGCGTTCCAGCAATTATCGACCAAGCAATGTTGGATGAAGTCTACGGCGATAATTTAATTGGTGACATCACAATTTATGATCCAGAGGGGTATTGGCATGGTCTCGCACTTTCTGGTTTTGGAATCGTATACAACAACGAAGTGCTTGCGGATTTAGGAATCGAACCTCCAACAACATGGGAAGCATTATGTAACCCTGAATTGTTTGGAAAACTTGCGCTTGTAAATCCTGCTCAATCGGGATCAGTTACGACCGCCTTTGAAGCAATTTTAAAGAATCTTGGATGGAAACGAGGTTGGCAAGTTTTACGCCGGGCTGCAGCGAACGCTCGTTATTTTTCTGCGAGTAGTTTGAAGCCACCTGCAGATGTAAGTCAGGGCGATGCAGCAATGGGAATTTGTATTGACTTTTATGGTCGGTACCAAGCACAAGCAGTTAAAAGCAGCGGAGGCGGTGACAGAATTGGTTATATTGATCCGCCGAGTGCGACTGTGATTGACCCAGACCCCATTTCATTATTGCGCGGTGCTCCGAATGAAACACTTGCTCTTCTGTTTATTGAATATTGCATGACAAAAGAGGCGCAATCACTTTGGCAATTTCAAGTTGAAGACGCAATTGACGATAACCTTGGTCCAGTGACGTTTGAACTTCGAAGAATGCCAGTTCGTCGTGAAATGTATTCAAAGTACATGAAGCGAATGGTTGACCAAGTACAACCCTACGACACAGCAAGGCCAGCGCCATTTCCAGATAGAAATATGCGTGCATTCATTGCACCAATATTTAGTGCGATGGCAATGGACAACCACCATGAACTAATGGATGCTTGGCAAGCGATTGTTTTACATCCTGCATTTCCAGACACAGTTGATTTAGTGACTTCTGATGATGTGCAAGATGACGAATTGAAAGAAATGCTTGAAACTTTCGATGCAATGCCTATGATTCCAACAAATGATGGTGGAACACTTGCAATGGATACACCAGAGGATAGAAAAACGTTGAAGTACGGCTGGCTTCGGGACCAATGGCTTGAAGACGGTTTGTGGCACCCTGAAGATCACGGGAGTTCTGCGTTAAAGCGAACTACTGGCGAATATTTTAGAAATCAATACCTGAATGTAATTGGTAAATAATTCTTGTGTCTGCAAACGTTTCAATACTAACTATTGGTGATGAATTAATTCTCGGTGATCGTATTGATACTAACGGGCCTTGGTTATCGCGAGCAATGCTTTCTTGCGGTATTAAAACAGTCGAACGACGTTGTGTAAGTGATGGAATAGAAAATATAGTCGAAGCGTTGCAAGCAGTAGTGGGGAAAAGCGATGTGTGTATTCTCACAGGCGGTCTCGGGCCAACCGAAGACGACCGGACTCGGAAAGCACTCGCTAAAGCTCTAGGTGAGCCGCTTGTGGAGGATGAGAAAGCACTCGCATCGATTGAGAATTGGTTTAGCAACGCGGGTCTAAACATGCCGTCTCCTAATTCAGTTCAAGCCCTGCGCCCTGTTTCGGCAACATGGATTGAAAATAAACATGGAACTGCTCCTGGGCTTATCGCTTCGATTGAAAACTGTATTGTTCTGTGTTTGCCAGGGCCGCCTTCGGAATTGATGCCAATGTTTGAAAGCGTGAAAAGTCAAGTAACAGAGCAACTAGATTGCGCAGCCCCAATGCATACGGTCGAATTGCACGCTTGGGGAATTGCAGAATCAATTGCAGGTGAAAAAATTAAAGACCTAATGCAAGTGGATGATCCAAGCGTTTCTATATTGATGGGAAGTGCAGGAATCACTGCGAGAGTAACAAGTAGTGATGAGCAGAAACGCAATGCAGTTGCCAAAGAAATTGAATGTCGATGGTCACCGTGGGTCTTTGGGTTTGAAAATGAAACGCTCTCCTCGTCGCTAGGTAAACTTGTTGATGGTTCGATAGCCATTGCGGAATCTTGTACTGCAGGTTTGGTAGGCGATTTAATTGCGAGTACGCCAGGTTCGAGCGCCTGGCTGAGCGGTGGTTGGATTACGTATTCAGATGCCCTCAAATGTAGCCAACTCGGAGTTGGAAAAGCATTGCTCGAAGAATTCGGAGCGGTTTCGTCTGAAGTTGCAAAGGCAATGTGCGAGGGAGCAGCGAAGATAAGTGGTGCTACGATTGGGCTTAGTACAACGGGTATCGCGGGTCCTTCGGGCGGAACAGAATTGAAACCAGTTGGAACGGTATTCATTGGGTGTACCTTTAATGGTGAAACGCAAGTTCGAGCATTTAGGTTTACGGGAAATCGGAATGAGATTCGAATGCGCGCCGCAAACACCGCTTTGCAAATGGTTCGGTTGTTGTTGGTAGGAGAAGAAAGCGATCGAATGTGCTGGCAACACGGTGGCACAGAAAGATGAAACTGGTAACGGCGTATCTTGGCTTTGGAAGTAATTTAGGTGATCGTGCGGGGTATTTGGAAGATGCAATAAAGAAACTAGATGCGCACCAATTTGTAAGCGTACTTGCTCGAAGTTTGATGCATGACACAGAACCAGTTGGTGAGATTAGCCAACCAACATTTTTGAATATGGTTGTTGAAATTGAAACAAGTTTGCCACCAACGGAATTGCTGGAACTTTGCCTTATTATTGAGGAATCAAATGGACGAGTGCGTTCGGAAAAATGGGGTCCCAGAACACTTGACATAGATATTCTTTTTTATTCAGATGAAATCATAGAAATTGAGGGCTTGCAAATCCCTCACCCTGAGGCACATCGTCGGTTATTTGTATTAAAACCTATGGCTGAGATAGCAGAATCCTTCAATCATCCTGTGCTAAATGAGCAAATTTCAGCAATTTTGCAACGATTGTGAAGTTCTTTGATATTCTATATGGACTTTATTTACACTTACTTTAGACACCCTTTACGGAGTACACCATGAAAATCCTCACGCTACTAACTGCTATTGCAATAGCGCCAATCGCCTTGGCACACCCAGACCACTTCCCGCCGGATCACCCAGATCATCCGTCTGACCATCCTGAACAACCATCGGATCATCCTGAGCATCCGTCTGATCATCCTGAACATCCGTCTGACCATCCTGAACATCCGTCTGACCACCCTGAACACCCTTCGGATCATCCTGAACACCCAGCGAAGAAAGCAGAAGTTAGTGCAGATACTGCAGCAAAAGCAATTCTTGAAAAAGTTTCAGAGAAGTATAAAAAAGCTAATGGCATTAAAGAAACAATTACCGTTTCACTACCACCAATGATGGGTGGAGACGGCGAAAAAATGATTATCGAATTACTTTTAAGCGATACAGCAGGCTCACTTTCACTAAAAGATGAAATGACTGCTACTTGGGTCGATGGAAATTTTTACTTTGAATTTGCCGATGTTGATGACAAATTTGTTAAAACAAAAGCTTCTAGTTTCTTTGAAGGACTAAGCAGTATCGGCGAAGGTGGTGCACTTCCAGGATTGACGACTGTTGCACTTCGGGAAAGTGATGACTTGAACGTATGGGTAAGCACTTTTACTATGGGAATGCCTGGAGGCGTAACAATTGTCAGCGTTTCTGAAGGTAATGCCGCAGACGGTTCTGATGTTGATGTCATTAATTGCAAAACAATGATGGGCACTTTGGACATTATGGTTTCAAAAGATAGTGTTCTTACTGGTGGTGTTTTAACAATCCAGCAACCAGGAATGCCAAGTATGGAAATTACAACTTCTTCTGTTGTTGAGTTTCTAAAGACCGCTCCAAAGGTAACTTTTGACGCTGGTGAACGCGAAGCTGTTGCTTCTCCTGATGATCTTATGGGAGATGAAGAAAGCGAAGGTCCTGAAGAAAAAGATCTTACAGGTAAAGTCGCACCGGACTTCACGCTTGCTCGAATGGATGGTTCAGGCGATGTAACACTTTCCTCATTAAAAGGCAAAGTAGTGGTTCTTGACTTCTGGGCAACATGGTGTGGTCCTTGTCGCAAAGGCCTTCCATTCCTAAACGAGTTCGTTGGTTGGGCAGAAAAAGAAGGTGTTGAAGTTACAGTTTTTGCTGTGAATGTTTGGGAACGTGGTGAATCTGCTGACGTTCTTACTAAAGTTAAAAAGTTTTGGGCTGACCAAAAATTTAATACTTCTGTTCTCATGGGCAGTGGCGATAGTAAACTAACTGATAATTACGGCATCAACGGTATTCCGACAACCGTAATCATTGGAACTGATGGTGCTATCGCAAACCAACACTCTGGTTTCGGTGGCGGCGAAGCAATGCTAAAAGACTTAAAAGAAGCAGTTGCTAAAGCGCTTGGTAAATAATGTAATGTAGTACTAATTGAAAGCCAGAGCAACGCAAGCGTTGCTCTGGCTTTTTTACTGCTATTCCATGCTTTGAATTACAACGGAGACGATTTTTTCTTGCATGGTTTTTGCTCCTCGAACGGTTCCTTTTACATCGTTGACGAGAATACTAAACACAATAGGTTCGCGTTCACTGAATATTATGTATCCACTGAGAGTGCAAACGCCAGAAATGTAACCGCTTTTTGCATGAACGCTTGCGCTTCCGAGCTTGGTTTTTATGAATCTTTTTTTTAGCGTGCCTTTGCCTGGTGTGGCTAGAGAGTGGAGTAGTAATTTCCCAACAGGGTCGTTTGTGTCAAATGAAGCTAGCCAACGCGCTAGTATCGCTGGACTAATGCGATTGTTGCGACTCATGCCCGAACCATCTGCAACGACAACTGAACGAATGGATTCGTTAAGCCGTTGACCAATAGCGCTTTTTACTACGTCAGCTCCTTCATCAAATGTGCCACTTCGACCTGTTGCTTCTGCAGAAATTCGTTTAAGTAACGACTCAGCATATAAATTGTAGCTATCAGTGTTGCTACGAGTAAGCGCAGTTTGTAGTGGAGTTGTGTGAGTAAAAATAATTGTCCCTGCAGTTGGCGGCGAGTCATTTAGGACACGTTCAACTGTTCGGACCACAATCCCATTTTGTTGCAGAAGATGGGCTAGTGTTTTTCCAAAAACAATAGCGGGGTCATGAAAGGCGACTTTAATTGGGACAGAGTGTTTTGATTTGACATTTCCGCGCGCTGTCATCTTGTTTGTATTTGGTGGTCTTGCGATCCAAAAAGACGATTTGTATTTCTTCCCAACATTTGACGAAGTTTTATTTCCAAAAGTTATCCATTTCATTCTGGGTGAGATAACACCAAGCGAAGCAGTGGTTCCACTTCTTGGAGAGGGCAAAAAATGCACGACATTCAAATGGTAGTTAAGGCCGGAAACTTGTGCGCAGTAGTAAGTGTTAATTTGGTCTGCTGGCCAAGAGGGATGGACGAAGTTTCTATCAAAAATTCTATCGTCGACAAAGAGTGTATTGATTTCCTCAACGCCTGATGCTTTAATAGCATCGACCCATGGTTGTAATTCTGAATCTAAATAGTTGTTCTCGGAAGACCAATCTGAGATTTTAAGTAGCTCTGAATCGCCGATTGTTGGGTCACCATCTCCGACTATCGTAATATTGTCGCCATTGAGGACTACATGTGTACGAAAAGCAAAGGTGGGACCAAGTACGTGGAGTGCGGCCCCAGAGGTCAGCAATTTCTGATTGCTTGCTGGAATCATGAGTTCATTGGCATTGATTTGAACGATTGGCTGGCTAGTTGCTGTATCAATGATACAAACGCCTGCATGCCCTTTATTGAGCGATGCTGCATTGACAATTTTTTGAACATCCGACTGAAGGTCTCCAACTGATAGTTGGCTAAAAGCGAGCAGGACGCATGTGGCAAATCGCAAAAAAGTCACATCTCAAGTATCGGCAGAGTGAGTCAATGCGCATTATCCTCTACAACATGTCAATCGAGAATAGAATCAAAGATATGCGTAATTTGCTTGAGCAGGCGAATTTTGACTATTACATCGAAGCAATGCCGACCATGGCAGATTCTGAATACGACAACCTTCTCGCTGAATTGCATAATCTTGAACTAGACAACCCAGAATTTTTTGACTCATCGAGCCCTACGCAACGTGTTGGTGGTGAACCGATTTCGAGTTTTAAATCGGTAAACCATGTGTTGCCAATGCAGTCCATCGACAATACCTACACGATTGACGATTTGCAGACTTGGTATGAAAAATTAGGAAATGCAGTGCTATGTACTTGCGATCCTAAAATTGATGGGGTTGCAATTTCATTGCGGTACGAAAATGGGATTTTAATTTCTGGTATTACACGTGGTGACGGCGAGCGAGGTGACGATGTTACGGCGCAAGTCAGGACGATTCGTTCGATACCGTTGAAACTTCGTGGGGATGCGCCCGCATTATTGGAAATCCGCGGGGAAATTTTCATGCCCAATACAAGTTTTGACGCAATCAACGCCAAAAGAGAAATAGACGGCGAACAATTATTTGCGAATGCTCGAAATGCAACAGCAGGAACATTAAAAAGTTTAGACCCAAAAACTGTCGCAAATAGAAAACTTGCTTTTCTTGCTCACGGCAAAGGCGAAATGGATTGGGAAGATGCTCCAGCAACTTGGTTTGAATTTACTGAAGCAATTCAAATGTTGGGAATACCCGTAACGGATCAGTTAACAGTTTGCAATTCTATTGAAGAAATCGTGTCAGTTGTTGAACTGTTTGAGTCAAGTAGAGACGCAGCTGGATTCGCAATAGATGGCATGGTTATTCGCACAAATTCATTTGCTTTTCAAGAGGAACTTGGAAGTACATCTAAATCGCCTCGGTGGTGTATTGCTTTTAAGTACCCGGCTGAGCAGGGTCTGACTACACTTCTAGAAGTGAATTGGCAGGTTGGAAAAAATGGAACACTCACGCCTCGCGCGACGATGGGTCCAATTCTGCTTGCTGGAACAACCGTCCAACACGCTACATTGCATAACATTGACGAGATACATAGAAAAGACATTCGAGTTGGCGACTCTGTTATCGTTGAAAAAGCGGGAGAAATTATTCCGCAAGTTGTCGGCGTGAAAGAAGGCAAGCGTGACGGTTCACAAGTGCCAATCGTCCCACCATCTGTTTGTCCAGTTTGCCGGGGACCCGTTGAAAAGGAAGGACCAAAACTGTTTTGTGTTAATCCTGAATGTCCCGCCCAATTTAGAGAAAAGGTAAAGTGGTTTGCCGCCCGAGACCAGATGAATATCGACGGTCTTGGTGATAAAGTCGTTGATCAGTTAGTTGATGCTGGACTAGTTAAGCATTTTTCGGATTTGTATTCACTAACTTCAGAAGATTTAACACCACTTGAAGGATTTGCCGAAAAATCTGCTGACGCTTTAGTCGGAGCAATTAGTGAAAGCAAAACGCGGGGTTTTGCAAGAGTGCTTTCTGGAGTTGGCATTCGTCTTGTCGGCCGAGCGACTTCAAGAGTTATCGCAAAAAAATATAGCACATTTGAATTACTGCACCAAGCAAGCATTGATGATTTTCTCGAACTCGAAGATTTCGGACAAATAACGGCAGATACGTTGTACAAAGCCATTCACTGTTCGCAAGGAGAAGAACTATTTGAACGGTTGCGTTTGGAAGGAGTCCTTCTTCAAAGTATTGAAGTTGTTTCTGTTGACCCGACCTTCGATGGGAAAGTAATTGTGATTACGGGAACACTGGAGCACTGGGAGCGTAAGCAACTTACTGAGGAACTTGAAAATCGAGGTGCTACAGTGACGGGTTCTATTTCAAAAAAGACTGATATTTTGATTGCCGGCAGCAAAGCGGGTTCCAAGCTAAAAAAAGCACAAGATTTAGGCGTTGATGTATGGGATGAATTGCAACTCGCCTCTTCGCTTTCAATGTAAAATCCACAAACCATGGGACAAGTAGCACTCGGATTTCGTTCATTACTTATTAAAGCAGCCGTATTTTTCATCATGGCTGGTCTTTTGGCATGGACTCTTGGTGGAGCTTTATTTCCTCAACCAACAATCGTGAATTTGCCAGGGGCGGGCGATATCTATTGGCGCGTTTCTTCTGGTGGTGAAATTAACGGTTTGCAATGGTCGCTTATGAACGGTGATCACGAAATCAAAACGGGGATGTGGCAATCTGCAGTTGGACCAGTCATTGTTGATGG
>DTSO01000067.1:0-9041 GCA_012965315.1 Phycisphaerales bacterium
TTGGCGGTTTTGGTGATGGCCTTGTCCATCACCGAGCAAACCAGTTAGTTGAGACTGGTGTGAATGGAACAACCTGGGTTGCTCCTAAAAATCTACACGAAGACGTAATAAAAGAACAACCAGTTGGAGAGTTGTTCAATACCATCACGAATGGTGTTCGAACGATGTCCGCGTACGCTTCGCAAATCACAATTGAAGACAGGTGGGCAATTGTTGCTTATGTCAAAGCATTGCAGTTATCTCAAGATGCAGACCCGGCAAGCGTTATAAACGCTGATGCAATACCTCGTAAATCGGCGAACGAAGGGAGCAGCGAGTGAAAGTTGCAGAAGTAAAAAATGACAATATTCGTCTCGGCGGATTTGCCGTGAAACTTGGGCCGATTCTTGCAGTTGTAGGAATTGTATTTTTGGTCTTAAGTGCAGTGCTCGGCGAGAGTGCTGGCTGGAATACTTTTTGGAAATCCTATCTTGTTGGTTGGATGGTTACGTTAGGTCTCGCACTTGGTGCTTTATTTTTCGTCTTGCTCCAACATATGACCCGCTCTGGCTGGAGTGTTTCAGTCCGAAGATTAGCGGAAGGGATTGCCAAAAACCTTACTTGGCTTTGGATGCTCTTTGTTCCAATTTTAGTTTTAGTGCTTAAAGGTGACGGAGAAATTTTGTATCAATGGGGAGATACAGAACTTATGCAAACCGACCACCTGCTACACGCGAAGGCCGGGTATCTATCGCCAACATTCTGGTCAATTCGAGCAATCTTTTATCTTGTTGTCTGGACCGTCATCGGCACGCTCTATTTTAAATGGTCAACAGCGCAAGACCGTGATGGCGATATCAAGTGGACGCACAAAATGCAAAAGTGGGCTCCAATTTGCATGATTCTATTTGCATTTACACAAAGTTACGCGTCTATTGACTGGATGATGACTTTGCAACCAAAATGGTTTAGTACTATGTTTGCTGTTTATTTTTGGGCTTCATGTATGTGCGGTTTCTTTTCACTGATTATTTTGCTCGCACGTTTTTTGCAGAACACTGGTCATATTCAAAAATCAATTACAACCGAACATTACCACGACCTTGGTAAATGGCTATTTGGTATTGGTGTTGTCTTCTGGGCGTACATTGCATTTAGTCAATACATGTTGATTTGGTATGCAAACCTTCCAGTCGAAACTAATTGGTACATGACTAGGCAACTTGGTGGTTGGGGACCAGTTTCTTTACTGCTTCTTTTTGGTCATTTCCTTTTGCCCTTCGTATTATTGATTACGAGATGGACTAAGCGATGGCGTTCACCACTTCCGATTATTGCAACGTGGCTTTTGCTGATGTTCTTTGTGGACATATATTGGCTCGTTATGCCAGTTGTGCCAGAAGCAGCATTAGATACAGCGACTTCCTACAACGAATTGGCGACCAATATTACGAATGCTGAAATCGGTTATGGATTTAGCATCCTAAACTTTACATGTTTGATTGGTATGGTTGCGCTCTTGTTGGGCGGAACACTAATGAACTTACGAAAATGCAACCTTGTTGCAACAGCTGACCCTCGCTTAAACGAGGCGTTGCAATTTGAGAACGCATAAGAGGCACCCATGAGTCACGCACACGAACAACCACATCTTGACAACGACCACGAAGACCCAGACGGCTGGGCTACTTGGGCTATCGGTATTGGTGGATCATTTCTACTGGTTGCAACAGTTGCGATTGCTTGCGGTATTTACTATCGAGCTGCAACTACAGAAGCGTTCGGCAAGAGCGTCAATATTCGATATGAACAACGAGACTTGGTTCGAGATGCACAGCGCGCGGTTCTTCTTGAAGCTGCGCATTGGGTATCACACCAAGATCCAAATACAGGCGAAGAAGTGAATCGCCTCGTTCTTCCTATCAATGATGCGATGAATATTATCGTAGGGAATGAAAACTAAACAATGAAAATGTTTTTTCCAACTTGTCATGTAGTCATTGCCAGTTCAATACTTGGTCTGTTTTCAGCCTCGAGTATTGCAGGGCCAATTTTTGCTGACGATAAGCTTGATGCCTTAGAAGGCGTTGGAATTACAGAGCATTTGGATAAACAAATTCCACTTGACTTAACGTTCTTTGACGATGAAGGAAATGAAATTGTTCTTGGTCAATATTTCAATAATGAAAAGCCAATCATTTTAACTTTGAATTATTACAAGTGCCCAATGCTTTGCAGTTTGACACTGAATGGTTTGACTGCTGGTCTTGAAGAAATGGATTGGACACTCGGTGACGAATTTGAAGTCGTAACGTTAAGTATCAATCCAGACGAGAAGCCGCCACTTGCAAAGAAAAACAAAGAGGGTTATCTAGGACATTACAGCAGAGAAGGTGCAGAAAAAGGGTGGCACTTCCTTACAGGCGAACAAGACAACATTACGAAACTTTCAGACGCGCTTGGTTTTGGTTATGTTCTTGATAGCAAAACAGGTGAGTTTCATCACACGGCATCGATAATGTTCATTACACCTGATGGCCGAATCTCGAAATATATGAACGACGTTCAATTCAGGGGACAAGATCTTCGCTTCGCTCTAATCGAAGCATCCGAGGGACGAATTGGTACAGCCCTCGACAAATTTTTACTTTTCAATTGCTTTCAATACGATCCTGACAGTAATAGTTACACGCCAGTAGCGTGGAAATTAATGCGGACAGGTGCGGTATTGATGCTCGTTGTATTAGGTGGTGGCCTCGCTGTTCTTGGCTTAACATCCTCCGACCGCTTAAGAAAATCACATAACAACTCGGATGGAACAACTTCATAATGTTCTCGATATTTACATCATTATTCGCAACAACAACGCAGGGCGCTCCGGCGAATTTCTGGTTGCCAAAACAAGCTTCGACGGTTGCACAAAGTGTGGACCATACGTTTTTTGTAATCACCTGGATTTGCTACTTTTTCTTATTCGTAATTACTGCGGCATTGATTATTTTTATGATCAAATACCGTCGAAAAGGAAACGACGTTATTGTTAAGGGGCCAACCCATAACACGCCGTTGGAAATAGCATGGACCATTTTGCCGTTACTCCTGGTGGTTGTAATATTTGTTGTTGGCATGCGAGGTTATTTAGACTTGCAACAAGCTCCAGAAGGAAGTTACGATGTGCAAGTCACAGGGCAAAAATGGTCATGGACTTTTGAGCACCCGAAATATGGTGCAACACAAGTTGCCGAACTTACTGTTCCAGTAAATACGCCAGTACGATTACTAATGACTTCAAACGATGTTCTGCACAGTGTGTGGATTCCAGATTTTCGAGTGAAAATGGATGTTATTCCTGGTCGTTACACAAGTCTATGGTTTGAAGCGATTGCTGTAGGTGAATACAACTTGAACTGCGCAGAATATTGTGGCAAAGACCACTCGAAAATGTTCGCAACAGTGCGTGTCATTCCAAAAGAAGACTTTGAAAAAACGATGATTAAATTAGCAAGCGAGTACGAAGATATGTCAGTTGGGCAACTTCCTGCGTATGCAATTAATCGTTTATATAACCGATGTCAATCTTGCCATACACTTGACGGTTCAGAAAGCACTGGTCCATCATTTAAAGGATTGTGGGATCGTGTAAAAAGTGGTGACGTGAACTTTATCTCGGGCGAAAAATTATCTAACTTATATGGCGAAAGTACAACCTACGAAGTTCCAGAAAACTACATTCGTTCTTCGTTGTTAGATCCTCAAAGCCATATTGTGAAGGGCTATCTTGGTGCGATGCCATCGTTCCAAGGGCAATTGAAAGATAAGCAAATTACAGCCATTATTGAGATGTTTAAACACCTAGATGAATTAACAGACGCAGAGGGTAACATCACCGTGAACCCAGATGGAACACCAAGGCAATAACGATGACTACATTAACTACTCAAAATCCAAACGATAATTACCTCAACCACACAAAAGGCATTAAGTCTTGGTTGTTTACGCTCGACCACAAACGAATCGGCGTGATGTACTTAGTATGCGTTTTGCTGGCATTTTTGCTCGGCGGAATATTTGCCATGATGATTCGGTTCCAACTGCTCACTCCTGAAGGCACGTTCATGACACAGGACCAATACAACCAAGCATTCACAGTGCATGGTGCGGTTATGGTTTTCTTAGTGATTATTCCCGCGGTTCCCGCTGCGCTTGGCAACTTTGTCTTGCCTATTATGCTTGGTGCAAAAGATGTTGCATTTCCAAAGTTGAACTTGTTCAGTTGGTATTTGTGGATATTTGGGCTCGTGTTTTTCCTAATAGCTTTGGGTGCAGGCGGTATTGATACTGGTTGGACTTTTTATACACCGTACAGTATTGATAAGGCATCTTCTATGGGCGGGGTGATTCCGGCACTCATCGGTGCATTCGTTCTTGGTTTCAGTTCAATCTTTACAGGAATGAACTTCATCGTAACAATTCACCGTCTTAGACCAAAAGGGATGACTTGGTTTAGAATGCCATTATTCCTCTGGGCTACGTATGCGACGGCAATTATTCAAGTTCTTGCAACTCCAGTAATCGGAATTACCTTGTTGCTTTTGATTGTCGAACGATCGGTTGGTATTGGTATTTTTGATCCTGCGATGGGTGGGGACCCTGTGCTCTATCAGCACTTTTTCTGGTTCTATTCGCACCCTGCTGTGTACATCATGATTCTTCCAGCTATGGGTGTTGTAAGTGAATTGATTTCGGTGCACTCACACCGCCATATCTTTGGCTACAAATTTATTGCGTACAGTTCAATCTCCATTGCAATGTTTGGCTTCCTCGTTTGGGGTCACCACATGTTTACATCAGGCCAATCCGCATTGATGAATATTATTTTCTCGCTCATCACATTTAGTGTGTCAATTCCATCTGCTGTGAAAGTGTTTAACTGGTTAGCAACCTTGTATAAAGGTTCAATCAGTTTGAACACGCCAATGTTGTACGGACTCTCGTTCATTTTTATATTTTCTATTGGCGGTTTAACCGGATTGCACCTCGCTACATTGGCAACAGACATCCACTTGCATGATTCTTACTTTGTAGTTGCGCATTTTCATTACGTCATGATGGGTTCAGCGCTCATTGGCTTCCTCGGGGGGATTCACCACTGGTGGCCGAAAATGACAGGTAAGATGTACCACGAAAATTGGGGTCGGGTCTCTGCTATTCTGGTTTTTATTGGTTTTAACATAACATTCTTTAGCCAGTTCATGATGGGTTCAAAAGGAATGCCTCGTCGGTATGCAACGTATGTTGAAATGCCTGAGTTCCAAATTTACCATATTTGGTCAACGGCTGGCTCTGTAATTCTTGCCGTCGGCTTTGTGATTTGTGCCATCTATTTACTTCATTCTGTATTTGCTGGAAAGAAAGCCCCCGCAAATCCATGGGGTGGTAGAAGTTTAGAATGGCAATGTCCTTCACCGCCACCATGGGATAACTTCCCAGAACAACCAGAAGTAGGCGATTGTTACGATTACTCCGTGCTCGAGTGGAATGAAGAAGAGCAAGGGTATGATTGGAGAAAAGATGCAGTGCATCCTGGCGATGAGCAAAAAGCGTAATAGGAATATTGAGAATTAGCATGTCAAACACAGATTCATCACATCACGACGATCAAATTGGACACATCGTTCCAATTAAATTTTTAATATTCATCTGCTGCATTCTGCTCTTCTTGACTGCGGTTACTGTTTGGGTTTCAAGGTATGACTTTACCGAGATTAATATCGCTGAAATGGGAATTATCTTGGCTCTTGCAGTTGCAACCGTGAAAGCCACCATTGTTGGTTTATATTTCATGCACCTTCGTTGGGATCGTGCATTCGTAGGTTTTATCTTTGTTGGCTCGATACTTTTCGTAGTTCTCTTTATTGGAATCGCATTGACAGATACGATGGAATACCAACCATCCATTATCAAAGGCGACACACCGAAAGTATCTGATGCAATGGACCTATTAAAGCACTAATTAATTAGCCGAGGATTAATTAATTGGGGATGTGATTTTGGAGTTTGGGTGGTTTGCATACCAGACAAACCAAAGCGCGCGCTGCGTGGGAATCGTATTTCCGCTAACGTCTCTTGCAATTGCAAAAAGTGGCGCAGTTCCAACGGTAAATGTTATTTGCTCTCCCGCAACAACGCATTCGATTTCTCCTGTTTCGCCAGCGCTATCAACTAATTCCTGAATTGAATAGATGACATCACCCGCGTTAGTTTTCAGCACAATGACATGTGTTTTTGGGTTGCGGCCATCCGTTGGCATTTCAGTCACAGGAAAATAAATGGTTTCATTTAAGAAATACTGCCTCGGGTCACCTTTTCGGTACCGCTTTTTGAATTGTTCATTGGGCGCAAGCGATGTTGTTTCTGGGTGTTTCGTAAACCAATTTCTCCAACTTACAACTTCGTGTGTAATTGGTTTTAAGTCTACGCGATCCCCAGTAATGGAATGCCCAAGCATTGGCGAAAATAGTTGTTCGCCACCAACTGTTTCTTTATTTGAGTAAATGAGCATGGAGCCATTTCCAGAAAGACCGCTTAAGCCAAAAGTTTTAGCCTCGCCTGCCAATGTACGCTCATACACGCCAACATGCCCGCTTGGCCAGTTCCAATAAATTAGAATTGGAACACCACCAAGCGTGTCATTCACAATTTCATGTACGTTGAGCATGTGTAACGGATATGTTCTAACTTCACCGTCAATTTCAACGCCAACGACTAAATCGCTAGAGACTAAAAATTTGTTTCGTTTGACACTATTTTTAAGAGTGAGTTCTTCAACGGATAATATTTTTGGATTTGTTAGAACAGGGGACATGTCGCGGTGTTGCATAACTGCGACAAGAGAGTCCTCTGCAAGTTGTAAATTGGAGAGGTCGAACTCGTAGGAGGAAACATTTGTTCCATCTCCAGGGCCGTAATTACCTAATCGCAAAACTGCAGGAGCAACTGCCCAAGTAAAAATTGCAATCATCACAATTCCGAGTAATACAAGCACCCAGCCACCGCTTTTGAAAGTTAGCCTAACGGTTCTATCAGACATTGCTTGTTCCAATTTCTATCCATTGAATTGTTTCGCGGTCAAGTAACATAAACACGATAATCAACGGCAAATAAATGATGCTTGCAAAAAAGAGTCGGCGAGCAGTTGCATCGTCTCTGTGACGCCAAAATGTTATGGATTTCATTGTCATGTATCCGCCCAAAATAGAACCAGTAATTGCAAATAGTATTCCCGTCGAACCGACAACAGTCATCAATAACGCAAGTGGAATAAGACACAAGCTAGTCATCACGCTCACACGAGCGGTTAATTCGCCGGATCGATCAATTGCTGGCAGCATTTTGAAACCACCACGGAGGTAATCCTCTCGGTACATCCAAGCGAGGGCTAGGAAGTGTGGCATTTGCCATATGAATAGGATGCCTGCGAGAATCCATCCACCAATATCAATGGTTCCGCTTGCTGCCACACACCCGATAAGCGGGGGAAGAGCACCGACTAGTGCGCCCACTACGGTATTGAACGTTGTAAGCGGTTTTAGCGGGGTATACACAAGGATATAAATTAAAATAGTGAGGAGAGCAATTCCAGCCGCATAAACATTTGCTCCGAAACTCAATATAGAAACGCCAATATAGGCAAGGACGATGCCAAATACAAATGCATGTGCTTTTGAAATATGACCTGCTGGAAGCGGTCTATTTGAAGTGCGGTGCATTTTTTGGTCTCGGGATTTTTCAGCAAGTTGGTTGAGTGCTGCTGCTGATCCTGCACAGGCAGTAGTGCCAAGAAGTGTCCAAAGAAGCATGAGCCAATCAATTCCGAGTGGACTTGCCATGATAAAGCCAGCACCGGTTGTCACTACAACCAATAAACTGAGGCGAATTTTAGATAATTCAGCGTATAAACTTGATAAAGTAGGTTTTACTTGTTCACTTGGCGTTTCTTCAATTTTATCTGTTGTGTTCTTCATCCAAAGGTTGGGGTAGTATACCTTTTCTCATGCAAAACGAACCAAAACAAACTGTTGCAAGAGTCCTGACTCTTTCTCTCGGAGCAACTACAGCAATGTGGGTGTTTTCGTATATTGCCCTCCTTTTCTCAGGAAAAACTGGTGGCGAAATTCTATTTGTACTCGGCGCACTTTGTTTGCCAATCGCTGCACGGTATGGAAAGTCTCTCAAAGAGGGCGCGTGCGTAGGAGTGGTTTCAGCGCTTCTTAATTTGCTCTTAATTGGGAGTATTGTCGGAGGAAAGGCACCATCTGAAATGATGTCTGTGGGACTTATTTGGGTGGCAGGGTTGTTCGTAGTCTCAATAGTTCTTGGCATTATCGGGGCATCATTTCATGGTCGATTGAAAGATTGCAGTTGCGACGTTGATTGGAATTTTGGTTTTCTCTGCGTTGCAACAACATTGGTTTTCTTGATGCTCGTAACGGGAGGGCTTGTGACTGGAATGGAAGCAGGGCTTGCAGTTCCAGACTGGCCAAACAGTTATGGACACAACATGTTGTTGTACCCATTGACTGAGATGGTATCTCCAGAAAACAAAGGTGTTTTCTTTGAGCATGCACATCGGTTGACTGGGATGCTAATTGGAATGACCTCGTTGATGATGGTTATCTGCGTATGGAAGTGGAACAAATGTAAAATTGCAAGGACACTTGCGTTGTTGATTTTCATTTTCGTTTGCATGCAAGGGTTACTTGGAGGATTGCGCGTGACGGGACACCTTACGCTTTCTCAAGATAGAGAAGTGCTTTCTCCAAACCTCTGGATTGGTGTCGTCCACGGCGTTGTCGGACAAATGATATTCGCTGGATTCGTCATGCTCAGTGCAATGATGTCACCGAAGTGGAAGAGTCCAGAAAGAGTAACGAATAAGGGCGACGCTAAATGGGCAATGATGTTGTGTGTTGCGATGGTGTTGCAACTAGTACTTGGTGCGGCTTATCGTCACATGCTTGGCGATGAAACGCTTGCACCAAAGGCAACACATATTTTATACT
>DTSO01000067.1:9073-10676 GCA_012965315.1 Phycisphaerales bacterium
ATTCGTTGCATGGGTCGAGGTGATGCAATTCTGAAAAAGTTAGGAATGTCTTTGCATGCCTTAGTTTTACTTCAAATAATTCTTGGTGGCGGAGCGTTACTCGTTATTTTAATTAATAAAGGTGAAACTCCACCACTCTACGAAGTTATCGTTACAACTCTACACCAAGCCAATGGCGCGTTACTTCTTGGAGCAAGTTTTGCAACATTTGTTTGGGTTAGGCGTATGATGTCCTAAGATGATTAGTCTTTTACTCGCAATTTGTGTTGGCTTTCAAGAGCCAGTTTCACACGAAAAACCACTTCAGTTTTCCGTTACGCATGATGGTGTAGTTGGAGAATCACTCGATGGCCGTTTGTACATCTTGCTTACTCGTGGCAAGCTTCCTTTAATTGGTGGTCCAAACTGGTTCAACCCAGAACCATTTTTTGCACTTGACGTTGAGGGCTGGTTAGCAAATACACCAATTTTGGTTGGCGAAAATGCTGACATGATGGAAGATTCGATAACATCTATTCCGAGTGACAACTGGAAAGCAGTTGCAGTTTTTCGAAAACAAAATGACCGGTGCAAAATAGCATCGCCCGGCGGGTTGTACGGCAAAGCAGTGTCCTTTGAGGGAAGCGGGAGGGGTGCTGGTGTTGTGCAGTTAACGGTGAACACGCCAGTTCCAGAACGCACGTGGAATTTACATCAAAACCTTCGGCTTGACGAAAAAAAGAGCTTGTTGCTTAGTGATTTTTATGGACGAGAAGTGAAACATGGTGCGTGTGTAATTGTCCCAGATGATTACGACCCAAATCGCGAAGAGCCCTACCCAGTTATGTACTGGATAGGCGGCTATGGTAGCGATCACTACGGTGGTAGATATATGAAAATGATGTTTACCGGTTCTGATTACGATGACCAAATTTGTCGAGTGATATTAAATGCACAAGCATATACAGGGCACCACACATTTACAGATTCTGCGAACAATGGTCCACGAATGACTGCGCTTATGCAAGAGTGGATTCCTTATTTAGAAGAAACATACAACCTGGGTGGAAGTGCAGACATGCGAACGGTTGTTGGACATTCTTCTGGAGGTTGGGCTGCAACTTGGTTGCAACTAAAAAACCCAGATTTCTTTGGTGGTTCTTGGGCCCTCGCTCCAGACTCGATGGACTTTCATTTTTTTCAGACAGTTGATTTGTATGAAGAAAATGCGAATATGTATTTCAATAGCGATGGTAATGAACACCCAATGGCTCGAAGAGGGAGTACACCCGTTTTATTCACAAAGAATTTTGTTGCAATGGATGATGTACTAAAAGACGGTGGGCAAATTAGTTCTTTTGAGGCGGTCTTTAGCCAAAAAGGTGCAGACGGTCGTCCTGCAGAAATGTTTAATCGCGTAACAGGTGCAGTTAATCCTGAAGTTGTTGAGCATTGGAAACAATTCGATATTCGAAAATATCTAGAAAATAATTGGGATACACTTTCGCCAAAATTAGCAGGAAAAATCAACATTATCGCTGGTGGCTTGGACACTTTTTATCTTGAGTTATCCCCAAAAAGTGGTCCGGTAGTGGGTCCGCCTAAAAGTGCCCTACTCGACCTG
>DTSO01000068.1:0-1458 GCA_012965315.1 Phycisphaerales bacterium
GCGGCAAGAGGGTCGCACTTCCAAGCGGAATCAATCGCATCAATTAAATGTTTGGAGACCGCCGCTCCGCAAGGATTTGCATGTTTGATAATTGCAGCTGATGGCAAGTTTGTTGCTTCGTGTAAATCTTGAACCAATTCGAGAGCTGCCGCGGCATCCATCAAATTGTTATAACTAAGTGGTTTCCCTGCAAGAATATCAGCGCTTACTACACTTGGACCAGTGTGAATAGGGTCGCGGTAAACAGCAGCCGCTTGGTCTGGATTCTCGCCGTACCGAAGTGTTTGGCTGAGGATGCTCTTGGAATTCAGAATATTTGGGAATTCGCCCTCTGCTTTGACCATCCATTGGCTGATTGTCGTGTCATAGTCAGCTGTTCTAGTAAAGGCAGCACTAGCTAAATCTTCGCGAAGTTCCAATGTAGTTGTTCCGTTGTTTGCTTCTAAGTCAGCAAGAACATTGGGATATTGCCGAGGATTGGTAACTACAGTTACAAATTGATAATTTTTAGCAGCGGAGCGAATCATCGCAGGTCCGCCAATATCAATTTGCTCAATGACTTCTTCGCGGGTAACGCCATCTTTCGCAATTGTTTCTTCAAAAGGATAGAGATCAATGCAAATTAAATCGATGGGTTTAATTTTAAATTCTTCCATCGATGCAACGTGTGAAGGATTGTCTCTTACTCCAAGCAGCCCGCCATGAATAATTGGATGTAGCGTTTTGACTCTGCCGTCAAGCATCTCGGGAAAACCGGTCAATGAGTCAACGCTTGTAACAGGAATGCCCGCCTCAGAAATAACCTTTGCTGTCCCGCCAGTTGAAATTATTTCAATTTCTAAATTCGAAAGTGCTCGTGCAAAATCGACAATTCCAACTTTGTTGCTGACGGAGATTAATGCTCGTTGCAGTGGAGCGTCGTATGTCATTTATTTTTCCCTAAGGGGCAAGACGAATAATTTCGTCATCTTCGGTTAGTATGAAAAGTGCGCCATTTGTTGTGTCGCTTGCGAGTACTTGCTTGGCAGTAGGAAGTGAAACAGAAGCTGTAATAGCGCCGATGTGCGAATCTAAAATTTGCAGTTGTTTAGTGTTATTATCCCAGCAGACAAGTCTGCCTTGCGAAGTTGTTGTTATCACATTACCGTTGACATCTTCTGCAGTCCATTTTAATTTTCCAGCATACTCATTTGGGAATGTTTCATAACAAGCGAGGCCTTTTGAAGGAATTCGTTGGTAAAGAACATCTCCGTAAATAGCGGGGGAATTTTCAAGAGGTGAAGTTGTGAGAACTTTCCAACGTGGTTTACCAGTGTGTAAATCGACTGCACGGAGATATTGGTCTTGGCCTGCAATAAAAACGGATGATCTCGGAAGTGTTTCACCTTCAAGAATTGAAGGGCTGGTTTGAAAACTAACTGAGGCAGTTACAGGAGCTGTCAGTTTGAAGCCCCATTC
>DTSO01000068.1:1501-15697 GCA_012965315.1 Phycisphaerales bacterium
TAATTGCGATTATAGAGCCATCGGAAGATGTACCAATAATTAAACTTCTGTTTCTTCCATTTAGACTTCGTATCCCTTCAGCTAAGACGGGTGTAGAGCAAACAGAATTTCCTATTTGATAGCGTGAGCTAACAAAGCCAGTCTTTGGATTTATCCAAACTAAATCTCCTTTGCTAGAACCGTAAACAAGTGTGTTGCTCGTGGTAAGAGCACTAGTGTTTGGGACCCAACGAAGTGGTTGAAAGGGTTTAGTAGAGCCAGTCAAAGAAGCGGAAGCAACTCCAGTAAGTGTGTTTGTTACATACAAAACACCATCGCTTAGGACATAGACTTGATTTGAATCGTGGAATTCATTAATACTAAGCAAATCAAATACATTGTTTCCAATTGCAGACGACCAAAGCCATTCGCCTGTTGTAACGTTGTAGCGAATTAGGTTGTCGTCTTCGTTAATCGCATAAAAAGAGTCATCAGTAATTGTTGGCAGTCGAAGATCTCCAGTGGATGTTTGATTGATCCAGTCAACCCGATACCCTGCTTTTTGCAAATCAGAAAGTGAAAGTCCTGCAATACCAGAATCTTGGTTTGCTGAAGCGGCATAGACTGTCATGCACGTAGCAGCAGTCAGGCAGAGTAATGTGGCAGTCATTTTTGTCATAAGTCGCTTAAGCATGTATATTCTCCATATCCGCGAATGTTGTTGCGGAAAGTGGACAGTATCGAAGAGTCGCCACAACAAGTCAAGCCCAAGGAGCGTAAGGTATAAAATATGTTTACAGGTCTCGTTCAAAAGAAAGCGATAGTTGCTTCAACGAATCAAACAGAAAGTGGTGTTCGGCTAGTCATATCCTGTATAAAATGGGAAACGCCAATCGAACATGGCGAATCTATTTGTACTTCTGGCTGTTGTTTGACAGTGGTCGATTTTTACGAAGAAAAGGGCAATTTGACCCTCTCCTTTGACGTTGTGCCAGAAACGCTACGTTGCACTACCCTCGGAACTTTCTCTGAAGGCACACAAATCAACTTAGAACGCTCACTGCGGGCAGATTCTCTTCTTGGCGGGCATTTTGTGCAAGGGCATATCGATGGCGTTGAGCGTGTTCTTGAAATCGAATCTACAGTTACAGGTGAACGAAGATTGCGTTTCACGCTTGAAGCCGTAGATTGCGACACAATTATTTCAAAGGGCTCGATTACGATTGAAGGTGTTTCCCTGACGATTGCCGAAGTCGGTGACACATGGTTTGAAGTGGTCCTTGTTCCTACAACAATCAACGAGACTACGCTTGGTGCCGTCGAAGTTGGAGACTCCGTCAATATCGAATCGGATATTCTCACAAGAACAATTGTTCAGGTCGCCCGCAAAATGCAAAAAAAATAGTTCTTATTCTTATGCTGCTAAACCAAGTGTCTGCATGTTCCCACGAGCACGCAAGCAAATCATAGTCAAATCGTCTTCCGCAACATTGACCAATGAACTATTCAAATAGGTATTGATGCTGTCAAGTACGTCGCCACTTGCTGCAGAACAAAATTCATGCATAGATTGCAAAAAAGTCGGTAGTTCGCCGTTCTTATAGTCTTCATTGCCAAGCGCATGTTCGAAACCGTCTGAATACAAAAGTAATGTATCGCCAGGTGTTAGTTGAATTGATTTTTGTGGAAATTCGTCTGTTTTAAATACGCCCAGAAGCGGGCCATCTGAATCGAGTAATATTGGTTTCGTGCCAAAGCGACTTAGTAGGGCAGGTGGGTGGCCAGCGCCGGCGAATGTTAAGACATTCGTTTTACAATTTAAAATGCCATAGGCAGCAGTCGCAAACCTCGTATGGCTACCCGTCCGTTCAAGAAGTGCAGCATTTAAATGCTTTAGAATTTCTTTTGGTTGGGTAAATTTGCCGTTGCTGTCATATCTATTTGCGGAAAGAGTTCGGGTTAACATCATTGCAAGCATTGCAGCGGAAATGCCATGTCCAATTGCATCAGCAATAAAAAAAGCTACATGGTCATCGTCGAGTTGTGTGATGTCATACATATCACCACTAACAACGCTTGCGGGTCGCCATAAAGTGGAAAAGTCAACACCATGCACTTCTTGTACTTCATTTGACATGAACTCGCGTTGAATAGTGGCAGCAGTTTCTAATTCATCTTGAATTACATCTAAATCTTGTTGTAGAGATTCGTGTAAATTACGAACGAAACCAACCTGCCCTCTTAATTGCGAGATTTGATCATTGCGTTGCAGGATTCCGAACAGGATACCAGCGAGCGCTTCTGGTGGAGAATCTATTGCAACAATCGTGCATTGCATATCCTCAATCATGTTTCCTAGATTCCCAATTTCATCACAACACAGTACAACATGTTTATTTTTTGAATGCAGTTCTAATAATGAAGGAAGTAGTTCAAGTAATTCCATTTCACTTGTTGCAAAAGCAACTGCAACGTCACACTCACAGTTGATATCAGTTGTAAACGTAGGGGGCATTCCGCTAGGCCATTTGCACATCAATTGGTCGTCTGTGCTAGCAGTAGAAATTTGCTGAGCATTGTTACTTAAGATTAATATGTTTGGTCTGTACGTCATTGGTAGAATTGCACGGATAAAGCAATCTTCTGTGCTTCTCTTTCATCGGGAAGGATTAAAGGCCACTCTAATTTTGAATGAAGAACAGCGACCTTAAGGTACTGTTTGTGCGGGTTATGCAGGTGGGTGTAGTAGCAGTTAGCCAAATGCAGGTGTTATCGGCTTTTAAGACTGTGTTAGGGATTAGAATCGCTTTATCTCGCGATTGAGCGTAACAAATCAAAATCAAGAGTAATTCGGTCATTGACACGAATACCAAGACGAGTTGCTTCGCCTGATTCAAGCTCTATTGCATAGCGTGCAGGACCATTTGACCAGTAATGTCTAAGTCGTGAGTCATAGGCAAATTCACTCTCAGAAGGGGCTCTCGGGTCTTCGATGGGCATCTGATGGACGGCGGTAATTGTTCCCCGTGAATCAAGAAAGAGAAGGTCAATTGGAATCAAACAATTCTTCATCCAAAAAGATCGATTGCTGGCTTCTGTGAATACAAATAGCATGCCCTCGCCTTTTGGTACAGAAGTTCGACCCATTAAACCAAATGTACGAGTTTTAGTATTTAACGCTAATTCAAGATTGAATGTTTCGCCAGCAATCGTAACAGTTGCGGTTGTTGGCAATTGACTTGTACATCCTGAAACAATGCAACATAAAAAAAGAAATGAAACTAATCGCGTAACCATAGTTCTTCCTTTTGTGAGAATGTAATGTTGGTAGTTGGCAAATGCATAAGGGTAAAATTTTGTAGAAAGGAATCTAGATTCATCGGCTCTAGTGTTGTAGTAATTCCACACCAGTTTGCGATGAGTCCAATGATACGCTCACTTGTGACTCCTTGTGTCTTATAAGATGAGATTCGTGAGTCGCCATGTCGTTTTGCAAGCCGTTTGCCATCTGGTCCTACGATTAAGGGTAGATGCCACCATCGTGGAGCTTCCCATCCAAGTGCTTCATATAATTCTTCTTGCCACGCGGCAGATTGCAACAGGTCCTTGCCTCGTACTACATCGGTAATGCCTTGGTGGTGATCATCGACAATAACGGCAAGTTGGTAGGACGGCATATTTGCTTTTGTCCAAATTACAAAATCGTCTATGACGTCGAACTTCATATTTCCTGAAAGAGTATCTTGAATTATTCGCGAGTTGCCACTGGAACGAAAGCGCCAATTTGAGTGCGCATTGTCATATGAAGCGTTGTGTTTTGAAATGTCAACAGGTCGTATAGATGAATCGTGTAATGCAAGTTTCGTATGTGGAGCTAAAGAGGCTTCCTCAATTTCTGCTCGAGTTAAATTGCAATGATATGCATCGCCTTGTTGAATCAGTTCATTAAGTGCATGCTTACATTGTGATAAGTCATCACTCTGAATATGGACGGGTCCATCCCAAGTTAGTCCTAGCCAAATTAGAATGTCAACCGATTCTTGAATTGTTTCCAATTTCTTTCGAGGACCATCTAAGTCTTCCATCCGAAAAAGTAATTCCCATTGGTTTTGTTTGGCAAGTGCCCAATTAATCACAAAAGCAAAAGCATTACCAATGTGTAGCGCGCCAGTTGGGGATGGCGCGAGGCGTGACTTGTTTGAGTTCACTGCGTAAGTTTCTCACGAAGTAAATCACTTCGAAGTGAGTGGATTTCTGCGTCAGGCGTGTCGATTCCGTAGATATGTCGTAGGTGTGCTGGATGGATTTCGATAAACAACTTGTTGATTGTTTTAATTTCAATAGAATCAATTAAACCAAGGCAAACGCCAAGTCGAATGTTACCTAAACACTGCATTGCTTCATGCAATTTAATCATTCGAGCACTTTGCAATAATCCGAGTGAACGGAAGGTTTGGTCTTCTAGTTTGCTGTATTGATTTGAGGCAACTGATTTACGAGCTTCCCGTTCCCATTCGATAACTGGTGGCAAGAAATCATTTGCAATGATGGAGCAAAGCTGTTCTTCGGTGTAGCCGAGTGTTACTTGATTGCTAACTTGGTACAAGTCTGCAATTGCTTTTGAACCCTCGCCTTGGTAGCCACGAATTGCGAGCGACATTCCTTCGCAAGCATTTCGCACTCGTTGTAAATCTTTAATAATTCGCAATGCGGGCAAATGAAGCATTACGCTAAATCGTGCGCCCGTACCAACATTCGTTGGGCATGCAGTTAAAAATCCTAATTGCTCATCAAAAGCGTACGCGATAACTTCTTCTATTCGTTCATCTAGTGCTTCGACATCTTTCCTTGCTTCATCAAGTTGAAGCCCAGGTCTGATGGACTGAATACGAACGTGGTCTTCTTCATTGACCATAACGCTTCTTGAAAGTTCTGGACCAATTGCGATTGCTCTTGGGTGCGTTGCGTTAGCAAGATTAGATGAGACAAGATGGCGCTCGACAAATAACTCTGTAGATTGTGCATCGAGTTCATCAAGATTCACCCATTCAAGGATTGCATCATCAGGTTGGTGTTCACATATTTGTTTAATTAATGAAGAGACTTCTTTGCAATCCGAAGAACTAGAACGATGTACAAAAGGAAACCCGTCAAGATTTCGAGCCAATCGAGCCCTACTGCTTAAAACTACATCTCCAAATGGAGAGTCATCACGATTGAAAGGGCAGTTTTTGATTGGATCAATTGCCATGTAGATCGCCGCCGTCGTGTAATTCTCGAATTTGATCGCGTAGCGTTGCTGCTTGTTCGTATTCTTCTTGATTTACTGCTTTGTCAAGTTTTTTTAGAAGTCGCAGAACTTCAAGGTGACGATTTACATCTACACCTTCTGAAGACGGCGCACGACCGATGTGTTGCAAGTGATTATCTTGTACTTCAGCAATAATATGTTTCAGTTTATTTCTAAAAGTTTCGTAACAAGTCGGGCATCCAAGTAGGCTTTTTTCTTTGTATTGCGCAATAGTCATTCCGCAGTCTGAACAAGCAACAGCCGTTGATTTGGATGGTAGATCAGATTCACCAATATTTAATACGATGGATAAATTTACTGAATCTATTAAAAAGCCAGCTTCGTTAGCATGTTGTTTGCATAAATTTTGTGTCTTATGGACGCCGTTCTTAATTTGAACATCATGGTAGACAGCATCTTGGTCGCAGTAATCACACGTGGTCATTGCTCAGCCTTAGAACATTGCAAAGTGTTTGAAATTGCAGCGCAAGTGGAAATAATTTCTTGCATTCGTTCAATCGGCTGCATAGTGCTCGCATCACATGGAGCGTTAGTTGGATCTTCATGGCACTCTAAAAAGAGTGCGTCTACGCCAGCGGCAGTCGCTGCTTTAGCAAGCATGAATGCTCTGTCTGGTCTACCAGCTGTGCACCCTTTACCCGCTCCAGGAAGTTGCGTTGAATGTGTTACGTCAAAACAAACAGGTGGGCCGATTTCCATTAAATCGCCAAGCCCAATAAAGTCATTTACTAATCTGTTGTAACCAAAGAAGGTGCCTCTTTCAGTCAATATGACATCTTCGCAGTTTGCTTCATGTAGTTTTGCAACGACATCGCGCATTTCATCAGGAGATAAAAATTGGCCCTTCTTGACATTTACAATTGCGCCACTTTCAGCTGCGGCAACAAGAAGGTCTGTTTGTCGGCAGAGAAAAGCTGGAATCTGAAGAATGTCCACGACGGAACTAGCGACAGCTGCGTGGCTTGCTTCATGAATATCTGTTGTAACCATACAATCGAATTGATCTTTGACTGCGGCTAATATTTCAAGACCTGCCTCGATGCCTGGGCCTCGTTTAGAGAAGACACTTGTTCGGTTGGCTTTGTCGAAACTGCCTTTAAAAACAAAACTAACTTGTGCTTCACTGCACCAGCCGTGCAGTTGTTCCGCAATTTCTAATGCGTGTTCTTTGTTTTCAAGCACGCATGGCCCAGCAATAATTAGGAGAGGTGCGCCAGAGCCGATTTTAATTGTATTCATATCTAAGAACCTGTTCATGACGTACAGCGTACCACGAGTAGGGCAGTATTCGCAGGAACGTCCGATAGTTACTTAAAATAAATGACTTACTCCATATTTAAGTCAAATAGATTGATGTCGACTATGCATTGTCCGATTGAGTTATAGGAATAGCCCGAACAGTGCGCAGACATAGGAACTAAAGAATGACACACATGCCAAGAGAACCTGAAGCTTTTAGTGAACAAGTTGTATATATATTACGACGGCACTTTCCCGATAAAGAAGTGCACTTGGCAGGCCCTATGGATTTATATCTTGACGGCAGGCATCTTGGTTTAAACAATCTCTATCGAATGGTTCTTACAGAACCAAGCCGTGGTGTAGAAATTGTTGAAGATTTTCTCGAACAACTACTTGATGGTGATGAATTGGCAAATGTTCCGATGCCATATTCTGTTGCAATTGGACGAATCATGCCACGTATTCAACCGATTTCAATTTTCGAACAGCTCGATAAAGAACAAGTTGCTTATTCACCGTTTGTGAACGATACCGTGATTTTGTATGTCATCGATCTTCCAAGAATGACAGTGAGTATTACGATCGAGCAAATGATGCGATGGGGAGTTTCAATTGATGAAATAGATCGCGTTTCACGTGAAAATTTATCTCGGTACCAACCAGAACTTAAATTACAAATAGTCGAAGCTCAAGATGGTGGGCGAGCTGCGATTTTTAATATGCAAGATGGGTATGACGCTGCTCGACTGTTATTAACTACACTCTGGACTCGGCTTGCACCAGAGTTTAAGGGAAACTTTTACGTAGCAGCACCTGCTCGTGACATGTTTATGGCAATTTCGTGTGGACCCGACTTATTTGTAGAGAAATTGCAGGAACGAATTGCAGCAGATTACAATCGTTTGCCGTATCCAATCTCTGATGAGTTGTTTTTAGTGACACAAGATGGAGTAGCAGGAACGAAAGCTGCTTAACTCGCGGAAATGCATCGAGGAATGTATACTCGGTGTGTGTTATTAATAATAGACAATTACGATTCATTTACTTTTAATTTAGTTCAACGAATTGGCGAACTTGACGTTGCTGCTGGTATCGAACGGGAAATGAAAATCATTCGTAATGATCAAATTACACTTGACGAAGCAATTTCTTTAAATCCATCGCATCTATTGATTTCGCCTGGACCGTGTACACCAGATCAAAGTGGAATTAGCCGAAAATTAATTCAACACTTTAGGGGTAATATTCCTGTTCTTGGAGTTTGTCTTGGTCACCAAGCAATCGCAGATTTGTATGGAATGTCTGTGATTCAATATGCGTATCCAGTTCACGGAAAAACGTCTTCGGTGCATCACGATGGCAAAGGCATATTTTGTGGACTTCCGAATCCATTTAAAGCGACTCGTTACCACTCGCTGGTAGTAGAAGTCGATTCAATTCCGGAAGATTTTACAATGAGCGCTTGGACTGATGACGGAATATGTATGGGAATTCGTTGGAATGGTGAAGGCCCAATGCTAGAAGGTTTGCAATTCCATCCTGAAAGTTTCTTAACTACGAATGGGCCAGAACTGCTCGCTAATTTTTTGCAATAGGACTTTTTGCATGGCGAATTTTTAATCGATACTTTATGTTTACTTTGTTTAGGGGCAGAGACAACGATACAAGATGGCATTGTCTAAAAGGTAGATGTTCCGTATGCTTCAACGAAAACTTGAAGAACGTAACATATTCACAAACGAGTAAGAAAACTTATTCATCTTCTACTATTGGTTCAACCCAGCTTGTGCTTGAGAGAAACTCGTTGATAGCATTTCTCTGTGTTGTAATTGTCTCGCGTGGGCCAATCACTTTTAAATAGGTTGTGTGCGTTTCATCTCTCAGAATGGTGACAAGAAGCATATGGTTCTGAAGTCGCCAACCAGAGCCAGCCCCCATGTATTCACCAAGCATAGTGATTTGCGTTGCTTCTCTCTCGGCAATAGTCAACGATTGTTTAGTAGCAGTAATTGGACCGCCGCCATCTGAGCGGAATAAATCTTTCCAGCGTGTAATAGATTTATCAAGTGATTCACTGTCTTCATTTTCGAATTGCGTAATAGTAATGAGGGCGGGGTCTGAAGTTGTTGAACTCGGAAGAACGTAATTGCACGTGACAACTAATGTCTTAGGGATGACCCAAAACCAATTTTCCGGCCGTTGAGAAATATAATTTCCAAAAGTAATAACGCTGTTGTTTTCAGGGGGATAAAATGTAAACTTCGCTTCGTGATCAACCTCAACAATGAGTTCTTCTGGTGCGTCAAGCAAGGAGGGAGTCTTCCTAATCGGCTGAGTTGGTTGCGTGGTAACAGTAGGGTTAGAAGTTGGTTTATTTGGCTGGTCTTGTTGCTGTTCACAGCTTATGAGTAGACAGCAAGGAATAATGATGGGTAGAATCTTCATAATGAGTACGAGTACATCTAAAGTATATGCAAATAGTAGAATCGGTCCATACAAAGAGTCAACATGAGCCGAACAATTTACATTACCAACGGCATAATCTTGATTCAGTTGAGACCGCTGCGCATCGCTCACTCGATTACGATTACCGATGGGCTTGTACGAGACATTGATGGTGATGCTCCTGCACATGCAAATTGTATAGATTTAGAAGGCAAAACTGCTTTGCCTGGTTTGATAGATTCACATTTACATCTCGTGCAAGGTGCTTCAGGTATGGGTGATGTTGATTTGCGAAAAGCGAATTCAAAAGATGCTTTTCGTTCTCTTTTGTTAGAAGCGCAATCTGAAGTTCCCGAAGGGCAGTGGTTAGTTGCTCATGGCTGGAAACAAGAAAAACTTGGTGGAACTCCGGACAAAAGTTGGTTTCCAAACGAGTTAACAGTTCCAACACTTTGCTACAGAATTGATTTTCACTCTGCTGTCCTTAATGACATAGCTATTAATCAAATACCTCATGAAACAATTTTAAATGTAACGGGTGGCTCTTTAATTGAATCAGGTGTTGTCAAAGAAGATGCACTTTATTCTTTTGTCTGCCCGAAAATTCCTTCGATTGCATTTGAGAATAAATGCAAAAGAACAATCGAAGTGTTGCGTAACTTTCAATCGAAAGGTATCACTCTCGTTGGCTCGATGGAAGAACTTGCTGATGTTCGCGGTGTATTAATGAACATTCCACTCAAATCGTTGATGCGAGTTGGTGTTATGTCACTAGATGCACCAACGGAAGAAAATATTGCGAATTGTTTGCAGTTTTCCAATGGAGATTTCATCCGAGTATTTGGTTTCAAAGCATTTTTAGATGGGTCACTCGGTTCAAGAACAGCAAAAATGTACGAACCATGGTCTGACACAGAAGGAAATGGACTTTGGGCGGGAGTTGCAGATTCTGGTGAACTAACCAACTGGGTGAAACAAGTTTGCGATTCAGGGTTTGCGCCGGTCATACATGCGATTGGCGATGCGGCGGTTGGGAAGGGCTTGGAAGCATTTCGTGAAATTGATAACACTTTGTGCCCTAGAATTGAACATGCGCAATTTATCTCCGAAAAAGATATTCCCAATATTAAACGTCGTATGTTTGGAGTTCAGCCATTGCATCAGCCCGATGATGCGAAAATTGCTCTTGAAGCAGTCGGCGAAACTCGAGAAAAACAACTTCACAATTGGCGAAGAATGCTCGATTCAGGTGCTCGATTATCGTTTGGTTCAGATTGGCCTGTTGCATCTGCTGACCCAATTGCCGCAATCAAAGTGGCTGTCAATAATGGGGTAACAATTGAAGAAGCAATGTTTGCTAGCACCGAGGAAGCGGCTCTATCTCTAAACATGCCACTTGCGGGTACACTTACTATTGATTCTTATGGCGATGTTGTTGTTCTAGATTGCAATCCATTTAATTGCGATTGGACCGTAACGCAACCAGAAATATATATGACTATTCTTGGCGGCACAACCGTCTATATGAAGGAACAGTAATGAGCGAACGATTAACACACATTGATGAGCAAGGCAAAGCGGCTATGGTTGATGTTTCAATGAAACCGATATTGCGACGAACCGCTGTTGCTCAGGGGATTTTCAGCGCAAAAAAAACAACGCTAGATGCTTTGCTGCAAGGCGATTTGCCAAAGGGGGAAGCATTAGCAGTCGCTCGTATTGCTGGAATCCAAGCAGCAAAAAAATGCGATGCACTTATTCCATTGTGTCATCCATTGCCACTTGAATTTGCAGAAGTGACTTTCGAACGAGTTTCGGATGAACAATTACAGATAACTGCAACTACACGAATTAACGGCAGGACTGGTATTGAAATGGAAGCATTGACTGCAGTTTCAGTCGCTGCATTGACACTCTGGGATATGACAAAAGCAATTGATAAAAATTTACGAATAGATTCAATTCAAGTACTAGAAAAACATAAAGAAACTATTGAAAACTAATTTCAAACGTTTTTGGCAGCGTTGATAAAGTCGCACAGTAATTGGGGATCTTTATTGCCTAAAGTCGATTCAATTCCGCTTGAAACATCAACGGCTGTTGGTTTCGCTTGTAAAATTACTTCTGCGACATTTTTTACCGAAAGCCCGCCAGCAATAATGACGGGTTTAGTAAGAGTTGGAATCATGTTTGCTAATGTTGTAACATCAAATGTTTCACCTAGTCCTCCCGTTGAACCATCAACGAGTAAGGCTTCTACATTTGGGCAATTGTCCCACCGTAGTAATTCTAATTCATCCCATTTAAAAGCTCTTATGACAGGGCGGGGTGCATTTGCTACTGTTTCTTCATCTTCGTCACCACATAATTGTAACCAACCATTCCAATCCGCAAAATCAGAAAGATTTTTATAGTTTTGAACTACTGCGACACCTAGAACTTCTTCAGGTAGTTGCAAAAGTAGTTGCTCCGCATCATGGCGTTGTAAATAACGCGGGGACTGCTCTACGAACATGAATCCAATTGCATCAGCGCCAGCGCCAACTGCTATATCGACGTGTTCTTCACATCGCAAGCCGCAAACTTTGACACCTGTGGTGTTTGAATTATGTAGAAAGGGAATCATGTTGTATTTCATTTTCTAGTGTAGTTACAAAATGTTTATGTTTATCGGAAAATTCAGAATTAAATTGTTTTAAAAGTTCTTTGGCTCGTTTGTAGTTTTTTAGAATACGTACATATTTTGCTGTAAGTAAAAGAGCGACTTCTCCGCGATCATTTGCGTTTTTATGTTCTGTGAGATATTTCTCGTACACTTCTACGCCGTCTTCAATTCTTCCATCAAGCATCAATGCTTTTGCAATTGCAGCGTGGGTTTGTTGGTTAAGTTTCAATTTTGGATGTAATTTAAGTTCATCCAGATAGAAATCGGCTGCGCTAAGATCATTACCTTGAGCGACAAAATCAGACAATCGTGCTCGAATCAATTCCAAAGGTGTTACTTCTTTTTCCTTATGGATTCTGTTTGGTTGCGCTTGAGCAATTACTTGTTTGAATTCTCGTCGGCGTTTTGCTTGTTTAAAGACCTGCGTTAAATCGAATTCAGTTGAGGCAATAATCCCCAAGCCAAGTAATGCAAAGGTAACAACAAACCCACTTGCATACCCTCCTAAGTGAACCACCCAAGCAGTAGGTTGAGAATTTGCACCTGCAAAACTTGCAAGTAGGCTAAATACATCAAAGAGAACGAAGAACAAAACTAAGAGCATGCTTGGAATTTGGTAAATTCCGATGATGAAAAAAATAAGCAGAACTTTGATATTTGTTTTAGGTGCTAGTACGATAAACGCAGCTGTTACTGCGCAGACAGAACCGCTCGCACCAATTACTGGCGACGATGAGAGTAGGGTATGCATTCCTCCGCCGAATGCGCCACAGCCAAGGTAAAACATTGCAAAACCAATGTGCCCCATACGGTCTTCGACAGTTTTTCCAAATGGTAAAAGAAATACCATGTTGCCAAGAATGTGCATCCAACTTCCATGTAGAAATTGATATGTAACTAATGCATAGAAGTGAAAATTTCCCTGTGAAAGCTTTGCATCTGCCAGAGCACCGGAAATTGCTCTCGTTGTCTCAGAATTTGAATCGAGGCCTCCTGAGCGTTCTAAAGACCATTGGAGTGCAAAAACAAGCAGATTTAGACCAATAAATAAGTATGTAACCGTAGGATTGCGTTTGTGATGGACATCAGTGCCAATTGGAATGAGCATTTTCGCATTGTACGCTTGGAATTCAAATTATTTCTGCTAAAATATGAGTTCGTCTGCGGTTAACGTATATTTCCGTACTTCGTTTTTAAACCTTCTAAGGAGGGCTCTCATGAGCACTGCAATGCAAGAAATGCATACTGATATCGGTCTGGTCAATACAATTGTCGCTCGATCTTCTCTCTCATTTATTAATGGAGAAGAAGGTATTTTAGAATATGTTGGTTCGATAGATGACCTTGCTCGTAATAGCACGTTTGAAGAATCAACGTACTTACTCTGGTATCGACGTCTACCAAGCCGTACGGAACTTTCAGACTTTACAGCAAATATTTGCTCCAACTATGATTTGTCCGAAACCATGTGGGATATGATCGTTTCGTTACCTCGAGATGCAAGCCCTATGCATGCTCTTCGTACTTTAGTTTCAGCGCTTGCGTTAGAAGATCCTGCAGTAGATGATCCTTCAGAAGAAGCGAATATGCGAAAGTCAATGACCATGCTCGCAAAAATGCCAGCATTAATCGCTGGTTTTGATAGACACCGTAAGGGTTTAGATTTAGTCAGGCCCGATGGAGAAGCAACTATCGCTGAAAACTTTTTGTATATGCTAAACGGTGAAAAGCCAACAGAACGCATGGCACGCGCCATGGACATTTGTTTAATTTTGCATGCTGATCATGGTTTCAACGCTTCAACATTCGCGTCACTTGTAACAATTTCAACACTTAGTGATATGTACTCTGCGGTAACAACTGCCATTGGTACATTAAAAGGACCTCTTCATGGTGGTGCAAACGAAGGTGTGATGCACATGCTTCAAAAGATTGATTCGGTGGACTCTGTTGATTCATTTGTTATGCAAAAATTTGCAAATAACGAAAAAATCATGGGATTTGGCCATCGGGTTTACAAAGCATATGACCCACGCGCAACGTATTTAAAAACTTTCGCAGAGGGTATTGCGCAAGACACTGGCAACATGGCTTTGTTTGAGAAAAGTAAAAAGATTGAAGAAGTGATGGACCGTGAAGTTGGCGCAAAAGGAATTTACCCCAACGTAGATTTTTATTCTGCGACAACTTACTTTTCGCTTGGAATTGAATTAGATTTATTTACAGCATTGTTCGCGATGAGTAGAGTTTCTGGTTGGACAGCACACTGTCTTGAATACCTTCAGAATAACCGTCTAATTCGTCCTCGTTGTGATTACAACGGGCCACACGAACAAGAATACGTTTCAATCTCACTTCGATAACTTACTGTCGATACAGTAATAAACGATCATGCGACAATAATAATACATCATTGTTGTTGTCGTTTGTTAAATCAGTAATAATAATCTGACTAGGCTGCCACTCTCTCGTTTCACCACCAGAGAAAATTTTAGATTCGTAAATCTTAAATCCAGTCGCATATAACATTTTGCCACTTTCAGTAAAAGAGAAA
>DTSO01000068.1:15707-29850 GCA_012965315.1 Phycisphaerales bacterium
TCGCTGTAACCATCGCCGTTGACATCTCCAACTGCAAGTTCATGTTGCATTCGTCTGTCGTTGTCAGTTCTCCAGGACTGTATCTCATTCAAGGAAATCCGAGTACCTGCTAATTGAATGATTGCAAAGCCAGAATCTCCTATTGCGAGAATATCGTCTACTCCATCGCCGGTGAAATCGTTTGCATGAATAGGTCCAAGATCGTATCCGTGTACGAAAATACTGTCTGATTCTTCCCAAGTATCATCTGTGTTTTTTACAAGGACGATTCTTTCATTTTCTTTGTCTGCAACAAGAATTACATCATCGCTAATTGTCATAGAAACAAGACTTGATGCACCATCTTCCATATTTACTTGCGTGACAACTTGCCAGCCAGCGCTTACGCCATCTTTAGGATTTGGTTCGTATCGAACAGCACGAATATAATTATCATCTGCAATTAATAACTCCGACAACCCGTCGCCATCGACATCAAAAATAGCTGTGTTGTCAACGGTTGCTCCACGAACTAAGCCATATTGCCCCATTTCGTCGTCATCAAGAACTTCAAAGCCTTCCTCGGTTGCTTTAAGCATTTTCATCGGCTTGTCACGAGTAAGTAAGAGCAAATCAGTGTTGCCATCTTGATCTGCATCAAACCCGATTATTTCATCCGGACCACGACTTATAGAACCCAAGTCTATTGATTCAGTGTTGCCATCTTTGTCAATTAAATCAATAACATACGAGCGTTTTTCTTTTGAAATTACAGCAACATGCATGTTGTCACCAAGAAATACAGTTGAAAGTGAAACAGGGGTGTTACCAGTAGTAAAGGGAACAGGTGTTGGGAAGGGAAGCGTCAGTGTTTGCATTTCGCTTTTGCCGACAACACCTTCATCTTCACTAAGAACGAACAGTTCTTGTTGACCATCGGCATTTAAATCTCCAACGCAGATGGAATCAACACCAGATAATGTTGGGCTCGCTATTCCAGCGGATAAGCCTTCGCCATCGACTTGCGCGTAAACAACAATTGTATTGTCAGAAGGGTTAGTCGCAACTAGGTCAACAAGCCCGTCATTGTTAACATCTGCAAGAAGTTGTTTACGATTACCGTCACCTAAAAAGGGGTAAATTTCGATGGAGGCTTCTCTGTCGCCAGTTGCATCAATTGTTTCTCTATCAACTTCGTATAAAACAATTCTTCGAGAAGAGCGTTCAATGATTGCCAGTTTCGATGCTTTAACATTTGGAAGTTTTACGGATGCAAACTCGCGAAGCGGTGGCATTTCGAAACGAAGTTGTGGACCCATTGATAATGCGTTGTCTTTTGAACGTGCAAGCCATAGTCGAACTGGTTCACTTGAGTCTGGGACGATGCCAGAAATATCTGTAAGACCATTACCGTCATAGTCAGCAAGTTCAAAAGCAACTACTCTGTCATCAGTTGCCAAAATGGTAGGTTTACTTATTGCGTCGCCATCGAGTGAATAGGATTGAATATCCCCTTTGACAATTGTGACTAATTCTGGTTTTTCATCTTCAATAAAGTTTGTAATTGCAAATGCACTTCTGTTTGCATCCAAGTTGCGCAAACGATGTGTCCGCGTTTTTTTGAAAGTTCCATCAGTGCGTTGTTCCATGAAAACAAGATTTGATGGATTCCCTGCATATACAAGGTCGGTAAGACCATCATCGTTAAAGTCGTGCAGTGCAATTGCAGAAACACTATGCGCCACCATGATTTGCTTCTTTTCAAATCGCCAGTGGTCCGGTATTTTATTCGTTCGACTTAAAACAACTTCATCGTTAGGGCTTGCATTTGCTTTCTGAAGTAACAAGTCAATTCTGCTTTTTCTATTATTAATTACCAAAATATCCATCAAGCCGTCACCATTGACATCGCCTGTATACATTGGTCCGGCGCCATCGCCAATTTTTATAATTTCTAATCCAGAGAATCCAAAATAGTCACCTAGTTCTGGAGCATCTTGAGTAGCTGACGTAAAAGCAAGTAATAAAGCAGAAAGTAAAAACATGTAGAAGTCCTTAAATATAGTTCTGTTATATGCTATCACGCAACAGGCTTTGATATAGTGGTCTTGGAGATTCAAATGATAAAACAACAGAAATACGTTTTTACTTTTTTACTCGCATTCGTATTAATTGCGATTTCTTCAGCGAACGCTGACGTGGTACACCTACATGGTGGAAGTGAAGTGCATGGAAATGTAATTAAGCGTACAGATAATACGTTATGGATTGATATTGGGCCAAAAGTCATCCAGATAAGCATGACAGAGATAGAAGATGTTTCAATAGATGCTGAAGACATTCAAACTAAAAAAATGAATACATCTAATTTGTTTCGCACTGCAGAAGGGCTGCCGGAATTGAGCCCACATGTTCAAGCAAAAAGAGTTGGTGCTTCTGTTATTAAAGTATCTACCCCTGGGGGTCTAGGTTCTGGTGTGCTATTGAATGGCGAAGGTTTTGCAATTACAAATGCGCATGTAATTCAAGGTGAAACTGATCTTCGTGCGACTGTTTGGATTCCGCAACCCGATGGCAGCTTAATGCGAACAACAATCGATGATGTAGAAATAATTGCAGTGAATAATCATCTTGATTTAGCACTTTTGCTTCTTAAACATCCTGATGACAAGCCATTTGATTTTTCAGTTCTAGAAAAGGCAGAAAATATTGAAGTGGGTGAGACTGTTTTTGCAATCGGGAATCCACTTGGTCTTGAGCGTTCTATGAGTCAAGGCGTTATCTCAACCAAGCAACGAAGTTTTGACGGTTTGACCTATATTCAAACAGATGCGGCAATTAATCCAGGAAATTCTGGTGGTCCACTCTTTAATTCAAGGGGCGAAGTAGTTGGAATTACAAACATGGGAATTACCGCCGCAGAGTCGCTTAATTTCGCAATTCCAACACGCTATGTGAAAGATTTCATTCGAAATCGCGAAGCATTTGCATATGACGAAAAGAACCCAAATTCGGGTCATTTGTACCACGTGCCCCCTCAGCCTTCAAAAGACGGCATTTCACCGCAGTTGAAAGACGATGCTGGAAAATCCTAATACAATATCAACGAACAGAATTAACCCAATAAAGGAGAATCAACTATATGTTTACAATTACTACACTTATTGCTTCATCGATTTTTGCTGCTGATGTTCGCATTGACCAAGTTCTTCCAGAGAACACAATTGCCTTTGCTTCAGTTGCAAATATCGCTGAATTGCTTTCAAATGTTGAACAAATGGGCGTTACAGATATGGTTTGCGACATCGCGCAAACCATTGGTTTGTCAGAAAACATGAGTCCTGGTGACACTTGCCCAATTACAGCGACTTGCGTTGATTTGAGCAAATCACTTGGCGAAGATGGTGAATGTTCAATTCCTACTGGACACGCTGGATGGGGCTTATATCCAGTTGTGGATTACGAAGTAGGAAGCGTTGGCCTTGGAATGTTCGCCATGGTTGAACTCGGCGAATCCAAAATTGGCGACACAATGTTAGAAGCATTTACACAACACTCAAATTCCATGGATGTTGAAGTTGAAATAATCGATATTAGTGGCCGCTCAATATGGTTAGTTCAAAATGAATTCGAAATTCCAATGGATGCTTTGCCAATTAACGTTGATTTAAATAGTCTGTCACAATTGTATTTTGCAATCACTGATGGGTATCTTCTTTTTGGGACAGAACCAGAAGGATTCGCTTCTTTGTTCTCAGCTATTGATGGAAATCCAATTGAATCCTCACTCGCTTCTAGCGACCTTTACACATCACTTATGCAACGCTGCGAAAACGACAGTGATGCAAAAGCGGGTTTAATAATGACAAATCTCGCTGATACATTCCTGCAAATGGATACTTCAGGAATGGGAATGATGATTTTGCCAATGGCTAAATCACTATTTGGCGATATCGACGGTATTGCTGAAACAATTAACTTCTCGCCCGACGACGATGTGTTGATTTCAGGTAAATACGCAATTCAAATGGGCGATGGGCGAGATGGTTTAATGGGTCTCATTTCAACAGAAGCTCCTGTTGGCCCAATTCCATCTTTTGTAGGCGAAGACACCATTTCGTACTCACAGAACACAATTGAGTTTTCAAAAGTAATCCCGCTAGTTAAAGAAATTATTGCAAACAACCCAATGCTCGCAATGCAAATGAATCCTCAAATGATCCAACAAATTGAATCAGGGATTTCAATGTATATTTCTACGCTTGGTTCAGAAACACATGTAATTTCTACTGGTTCAGAACCATTCACTAGTGACTCGGTTGGGTATTTGGTTGCAGTTGAATGCACAGACGAAAACACTCTATCAACCGTTTTGGGCATGACGATGCCATCAATGGGTGCGACTCCAAGTGATTTTCTTGGTAATCAGATCTTTACGGTTGATTTTGATGGTGGAATGATGATGCCAATGAATTTGTCATTCTCTATTGCGGTAGGTGGTGGATATATGTTTGCAGGCAATCAACATACCGTTGAAAATGCTCTTCGTGCAATTGCTAATCCTAAAGATGCAAGTAGTGAGCACGGTTTAAATGCTGCTGCATCTATGTTGAACCACGAAGTTGTTTCTGGCTGGGGTTATGGAAACATGTCAGATAGTATTAAAGCACAAGCTGCAGCAATGAAAGAAATGCAAGGCATGAATGAGCAAATGCTTTTGCAAGTAGAAGAATTTGATCCAGAAATGGCTGCAGAAATGCGCGCTGATGCTGAACAAGATCAAGCACTACAAAGTGCTTTGATGAATAGTATGGCAAATTTCTTCGGTCCAATGGCTTGGAGTATGAATGCAGATGATACTGGCTTTACAGCAGAATTCTTAATGCTTAAACCCGTAATGTAAGTAAAACAAAATGACGCGCCTGTTGAGTTTCGACTTAGCAGGCGCGTTTTTTAATTCCAGCCAAGTTGGTAGAAGATGGCTGTGAACAATAGGTCAGTAATTACAATCGTAACGATAGTTTGAACAACGGTATCAGTTGTTGCCTTGCCTACGCCTGCTGCGCCACCACTAACTCGAAGTCCATTATAGCAAGCAATTGCAGCGAGAATTAACCCAAAGACCGCGGCTTTTAAAAGGCCAGTTGTAAAATCCGACAGATTTATTTGCGCAAGTGTGTTCGCTTCGTACAGTTCGTAAGGGACGCCTAATAGTTCAACAGAAACAAAACAAGCAGTAAGAATAGCCATTACATCACCAATGATTGTCAGAAGCACAAGACTGATAACAGTCGCGATGACTCTTGGAACGGCGAGAAAACGAATAGGATTTAATGCTTGGGCTTCAAGAGCTTCGATTTCTTCGCCGACGACCATTGTTCCTAATTCTGCCGCAATTGCTGCACCAGCAAACCCCGTAAGAACAATTGCTGAAATGAGTGGGCCTAATTCTCGAAGAACAGCGACGCCAACAATGTTAGCAATTTTGTCAGTTTGTCCAAAAGTAGCAAGAGGGGGTTCCATTTGAAACGCAAGTATTAACCCAATACAACCACATACTAGACAGACAATGCCAATTGATCGAAAACCAATCCGAACAATTTGACCTACTGTCGCTGCTCGGCCGAATTGTATGTCCTTATAGAAAATTGAACGGTAGATCCATTTGAAAACATCTAAAAGCAATCCAGTAATTCCACCTAAGAATTCAAAAACACCCATCCAGAGTGCACCCCAATGTTCAATCATTCGTAGAAGAAAATTTAGTTCAGATTGGTTATCTTCACGCTGCAAGAGCTTCTTCTTTCGACTCAGTAATTTGGAAAATTTGATCTAGGCGTGACAAAGCAATAATTGATTGAACACCTTCTGACAAGTTACATAACAAAAATGCTTTTCCATGTTGTCTAGAAATTTGCAATGCTTCGATTAAGGTTGCAAGCCCTGATGAATCCATATACGGAACAGCATGCAAATCGATAACAATTTTGTCAGGTTGTTCTTTTAAAATCGGTTGGAGAAACGCTCGAAGTTCTGTGGATTTACTTAAATCTATATCACCAAGCGGAGTAATAAGTGTCGTTTCTCCAAAAGTTTCGATATCGATTTGTAATAATTGGTTACTCATTTGTGGTATTTTCTTTTGCAATTTTTTGATTTACATTAGATTCGGCAGTTTTATTCATAGTCACACGCATGCCGCCCTCATCTCTTTTTGACCATTGAACTTCATCCATTACAGTTTGTATCAAATGTACTCCAAGTCCACCAGGGCGAATAGTATCGAGATCTCGTGATTTGATTTGCTCAATATCAATCTGTTCCGCCTCGTCTTCAATGCGTATTTCAATTCTTGGTACTGGGTCAATTGTGGTTGTAACAGTAAGAAACGCTCTGCCAAATGCACCTTTGTATCCGTGCCGGTGAATATTGCACAATGCTTCATCAACAGCCATCGCAATCTGTCCAGCTGTGCGTTCAGAAAAGCCACATTGGGTAGCGGATGTAATTAACAACATTCTTACGGCCTTAAACCATGCCGGGGAAGTAGGGAAGTCAATTGTGAATTCTGAGTGATGCTTGGGTGTGTCTTTTTGCACATATCCATGGTACCCTTTCCTGTTCTCATGACAAACGCAACATCATCAACTTCTTCCCAAAAAGGTCCAGAAACTGTTCTAATTTTGGACTTCGGGAGCCAATACGCTCAACTTATTGCTCGAAGAGTCCGCGAAGCTGGGGCTTTTAGTTTGTTAATGGCTCCTGATACTCCTATTGAAGAGCTTGCAAGCCATAATTTGGCTGGCATCATCCTGTCAGGAGGTCCAAGCAGTGTAAGCGAAGAGGGTTCTCCTCGCTGTGATACACGGCTATTTGAGCTTGGTGTGCCCGTCCTTGGGATTTGCTATGGCATGCAACTGGGCTGTCATATGCTTGGTGGAACAATCGAAGGAGCACATGCTCGTGAATACGGCAGAGCAACGTTATCAATTGCGGATGATTCAGGCCTTCTTCGAGGTATTCCCACTGAAACTTCAGTATGGATGAGCCATGGAGATCAAGTAGATGCAATTGGCGATGATTTCAACGTCCTTGCAACAACTTCAACTTGTCCGATGGCTGCGGTAGCACATCGAACTATCCCGTTTTACGGCGTGCAATTTCATCCAGAGGTGACACACACACCACATGGTGTCGAACTACTTAGAAATTTCTTATATGAAATCTGTGGCTTACAAGGCACGTGGCGCATGTTAGATTTTATGAATGAACAATGCACGTTAATTCGCCAACAAGTTGGAGACCGAAAAGTACTTTGTGGTTTAAGTGGTGGAGTGGATTCCTCAGTCGTTGCTGCTCTCTTACATAAAGCAATTGGCGACCAATTAGTTTGCGTCTTCGTTGATAATGGTTTATTAAGAAAAAATGAACGCGAATTTGTAGAAACTACATTCCGAGATCATTTTGAAATTGATTTGCGAGTTGTCGACGCTAGAAAAGACTTTTTGTCAGACCTTGATGGCGTGACTGATCCGCAAGAAAAACGTAAAAAAATTGGTCACCGATTTATCGAGTGTTTTAAAAAGTCAGCAGAAGAAATTACTGGACATACTGATAAAGCAATCACATTCTTAGCTCAAGGCACGCTTTATCCGGATGTAATTGAATCTGGTCATGGATACAGCGGTGCAGCTGCAAATATTAAATTACATCACAACGTAGGTGGATTGCCTGAAGAATTAGGGTTTGATTTGATTGAACCATTGCGCGATTTATTCAAAGATGAAGTTCGAAAACTTGGCGAAGTTCTTGGATTGCCAGACGGATTAATTTGGAGACACCCGTTCCCCGGACCCGGCTTAGCAGTGCGATGCCTTGGTGAAATTACTGAAGAAAAACTAGTCGTTCTTCGCGATTGTGATGAGGTATTACTAGAAGAGATTGTTTCAGCAAATTTATATCGAAGTACAGACCAAGTCTTCGCTGTATTACTACCAATTCAATCCGTAGGCGTAATGGGCGATGGAAGAACCTATGAATCAGTCGTTGCAATTCGGGCAGTTGAAACGCAAGATTTCATGACGGCAGATTGGGCCAAAATTCCTTATGAAGTTTTAGGTTCAATCAGCAACAGGATTATTAACGAAGTTCGTGGTGTTAATCGAGTTGTTTACGACATTAGTTCAAAACCGCCTGCAACTATTGAATGGGAATAATTAACTGCACGCGTTAGCGAATATCATTCTTCCTGCTGAAGTTTGCAGGGCGTTTGTAATTTCAATAGATATGGTTTCGCCAATTAATCCGCCACCACCCTCGACTACAACCATAGTGCCGTCTGGCATATATCCAATGCCTTGTGATTCACTTTCGCCTTTGCGGACAATTTCTATAGCTATAACTGCTCCAGGAACAGCTTGGGTACGAACAGCAACTGATAAATCATTTAAATTTAGTACAGTCACGCCTTCAATTAAACCAACTTGTTGTAAGTTTGAATCGGTAGTTAAAATTCTAAAACCACTTGATTCCGCTAAATCCAATAATGCTCGGTCGACACTCTGGTCACTTGTTTCTGAACTTTCAATTGAAATCTCTACTTGCCCAGAGTTCCGGAGATTGGCCAGGATTGAAAGACCTCTTCGTCCACGTTCTCGTTTAAGTTTGTCGTTCGAGTCTGCAAGAGTGTGTAATTCGTTAATGACAAATTGTGGAATGACGAGTGGGGCATCAATAAATTTTGAAATTGCGAGCTGTTCGATTCTGCCATCAATGAGAATTGATGTATCAACGAGTAACGGTCTAATGCCTCGGACTTTCCGAGCAAACTCGACATAGGGAAGTACTAGGCGTAAATTATCCTTTGTGGTAAACACGATACTGATGCCAAAATAGCACAGCGTAATACCAGAGACAAGTTTCAAAAGTGTGAGATATTGGAAAGCGATATCGCCTCTGGAAAGTCCCCAAGAATCTCCAATAAGATCGATAAGCAAACTAACTGCAAGCGCCGCAAAAAGACCAACAACTAAACCAAGATAGACACCAAGAACTGCTGAAAGCCGTTTGTTTGGGGTAATGATGTCAATGATAAGGACAATTACCGCGAAAGCAATTGTCGAAATGAGTGGCCCGAGGTGATCAACAATGATTTCATCGATGGGTCTATTGGCAGCATTGAGTCCGGCGATAAATGGCAAAATGGCAGCGGCAAACATGAATGTAACAAATAAAAGTCGAATCGTTAGAATTACAATACGCTTAGTTGAACGTTCTTTTGCCTGTTCAATTTCAAATATGGTTGGTTTCTGTTTTGAAGTTTCCGAAGTCATATGTAAAGTGTACCCTCGTTTGCTCCGTCATTATTCTGACACTTGGTATCATGTGCAGTATCGGCGGGTAGAAGGACGGTCGGCCTCATAGACGTGTGGCATACGAACCTGGTCAGAGCTTGATCGCAGCAGCCATAAGTAGCGTCATGCGAGCTTTGGGTCACCGGCCGTCCTTCTGCCCGCTCAGTTTTGCCAAAGGAGGGCATTTTTGAGTTACACAGTATTAGCAAGACGGTATAGATCAACAACCTTCGAGAATATCGTAGGTCAGGAGCCGATTTCTAAAACTCTCCGAAATGCTATCGACTCTGAAAGAACAGCCCACGCGTATTTATTTTCAGGAACTCGCGGGGTCGGCAAAACTTCAATGGCGAGAATTTTTGCCCGTGAATTGAATCGCTCAGATTCTCTCACAGAAGAAGAAGCCATTGGCAATGCGATTTTGCGTGGTGAGGATTTAGACGTAATCGAAATCGATGGTGCCTCAAATCGTGGTGTTCAAGAGGCACGTGATTTAATTGCATCGGCTGGTCTTGCACCTAGTCGGTGTACCTACCGAATCTACATTATTGATGAGGTGCATATGTTGACAACGCCTGCCTTCAATGCGTTGTTAAAAACAATGGAAGAACCACCGTCGCATGTAAAATTCATTCTCTGCACAACAGAACCTCATAAAGTTCCTGCGACAATTCAAAGTAGATGCCAGCGATTTGATTTTAGAGCAATCCCTTCTGCAAAAATTGCTGAACATCTTTCTTTTGTTCTAAAAGAAGAAGGTGTAAAAGCGGACAACTCGGTAATTGCCGAAGTAGCACGGCTTGGTAACGGGTCTATGCGAGATTCGCTTTCCATTTTAGACCGACTCCTTGCAGGTGGTTCTAAAACAATCAATGCTGACGAAATGGAAGAGTTGCTAGGGCTTCCTTCGCAGACAGCAGTAAGTTCTCTTTGTTCTGCAATCGCAACGAATGACATGCAAAAAGCTTTTGAAGCATCAGACTGTCTTATTGCTTCTGGAGTAGCACTCGATCGTTGTTTAGAAGTACTTTCATCTTCTTTGCGACATGGACTTATCGCAAGAGTGTGTGGCGAACATTCACCTCTTCTTGAACTCTCCGATGAATCACGAAAAGAAGCTACTGTTTTAGGGAATCAACTTGACGAAGCAACAATAACCCACATGATTGCATTGTGCGATGCTACAGGTCGAGAGGTTCGCCGAGGCGGAAGCGGGCGCGCACTGTTTGATGCGACTATTGCTCGCCTCTGCATGACAGGCCAACTCGCTGAAGCAGGTGCCGTACTTTCTGGAAACAATTTGGCAACTACAACCAGTACGAAAAAAAAAAGAATTAATACTTTAAGCACTTCGCAAGAAGCTCCAAAAAAACAAACTGCAACAATCGAAGCAATTAAACCAGTTGCATCAGAAAAAGTGACAAACTCTATTCCAGAAGTGCAAGTGACACCATCGATTACAACAACCAAAATTACAGTTGAGCAAGCATTGAAAGCAATTGCGGAAACTCCAGGGTTAAAACGCATTGCTAAATATCTTCAGATCGTTCAATTAGAAATAAACACGATTTCCTTTGCAATTAATAATGAAGGCAGAGAATCGACAAATTACATTCTCGCTCAGGAACAAAAAATTGCAGAAGTTCTTTCAACGCTAGCTAATCGTAAAGTGACCGTTTCAATTTCAGCATCAAAAGCTGAACAGCATGCTTCAAGAAGTGCTGTTTCGCTTGAAGTAGTAGAAGACAATGAGTTAGTAAAGGTAGCACGAGGCCTTTTCGATGGCACAGTGGTGCAAGTAACAAATGTTAATAAAGGAAACTCGTAATGTCATTACGAGATTCAAAAGGTACTCCAGAACCAGTCCGAAGACTTCTTGATAGTCTTACACGACTGCCTGGCATTGGTAAAAGAGGTGCCGAACGTATCGCTTTTCATTTAATTAAAGATGCTGAACAAGATGCAATTGCATTGAGTACTGCAATTGCAGATGTGAAGCACAGAGTTGTTTGTTGCGATGTTTGTAATAACATTGCTGATGCAAGCCCTTGCGCAATTTGCGATGATGAATCTCGCGATGCATCCATTGTCCTTGTTGTTGAACAGCCAAGAGATTTAATTCGATTAGAAGCAACTGGAATGTTTCGAGGCATTTACCATGTATTAACGGGAAGAATTGATCCTCTGGCAGGAGTGGAACCATCAGATTTAACGGTTGATGCGCTGTTGCACAGGGTTGATGATAAAGAATCAAATGCACGTGGCGTTCAAATTAAAGAAGTCATTTTTGGTTTAAACCCAAACTTAGAAGGCGATAGCACATCGCTTTATTTAGCATCGCAACTTACTTCCAAGGGTATCGCTGTTACTCGTTTGGCAAGGGGTTTGCCAAGTGGTTCTCAAATTGAATATGCAAATACGCAAGTGTTGTCAGACGCAATTGCAGGTCGGCAGGGAATGAGATAAACGTGGATATGCAATTCCGAACAGGTCAGCGCCTTGGCACTAACCAACAGATGCAATTGGCTCCACGCATTATTCAGACGATGGAAATTATGCAGTTGCCTCTACCTGCTCTTGAAGAAAAAATAGATCAAGAATTAGAATCTAATTTAGCACTTGAACTTGATGATCCAGAATCAACTGAGGACGTTCAAGAAGAAGTGGAAGTAGCGGAAATTGATGATTCGAGTGAAGAATATTCTGAGTTATCCCCGCGACAAGTTGCATCTTTAGATGGCAGAGATGCAAAGCTAGATGCTATGGCGAATATTAGAGCTCGTCAAGAGAGTCTTTCGGAGCAACTACTTCATCTTTGGAGTTTCGCCGATGTTGATGCCACAGAAAAAACAATTGGAATTGTATTAATTGGCTTAATTGATGCAGACGGTTTTTTAACATTGCCTGAAGTTGATATGAAAAATCAAATTAAAAAAGAACTTTCTATCAACGCGACCAATGAACAATATGAACTCGTTGTTAAGGCGTTACAAAAATGGCTTGACCCTCCTGGAATTGCTGCAAGGTCTCTTCAAGAGTCCCTACTTATTCAAGCGAGCGCTCTTGCTTCAGAAGATCCCGATGCTTGGAAAGATGTTGAACTTCTTATCGAATCGCATTTGGAAGATCTAATTGGGAATCGGTTGCCGAAAGTTTCATCATCAAGTGGGTTAAGTTTAGAACGAGTAAAATTAGCAATAGACAAAATGCATGAGTTGACACTAAGTCCTGGAAGATTACTTGCAACCGAGCGTGTCCTTCCGGTTATTCCCGATGCGATGATTGAATTCGACGAAAGTTCAAATAAATATATTGTTGGCATTTGTGATGGCAGAGTTCCGCCATTGAAAATTGCTCGGTCTTATGAAGCAATTGCTCGAGACAAGAACACAGAAGAAGGGGCTAAGCAATTCATTCAACGAAACATCAACGCGGCTCGATGGATTATTGAAGCAATCAACCAACGCAAAACGACACTTGGAAATATTGTTCAAATTGTTGTAGATAGGCAGCGTGATTTTCTTGAGCAAGGCGATGCATTTTTAAGACCCCTTCCAATGGTAGAAGTAGCAGACTTGCTTGGCATTCATGTCGCAACTGTCAGCAGGGCAGTTGCAGATAAATGGGTTCAGACACCGCGTGGCATATTCCCGCTGAGGCGCTTCTTTTCTGGAGGTACTGGTAGCAACCGCGATGGTGACATGAGTTGGGAAGCAGTAAAAACTCGCTTAAAAGAAATCGTCGAACAAGAAAATAAATCAAATCCACTGAGCGATGAAGCCCTTGCTAAGCGATTAAGAGAGCAGGGCATTGAAATTGCAAGGCGCACTGTAGTTAAATATAGACAACAGTTAGGCATCCCCGCAGCTCGACTTCGAAAAGAATATTGAGGTTATATTGTTTGAATTTCTTTTGACTTTGTGTCACACATTCCGTCAATTGTAGAAATATGCTTTTTGGTCATTGTTTCAATGACATCTTTTCCATGCTTGCCATCGTCTTCTGAAATTCCGTTCGACTTGTCTTTTACTAGTGAATCGACATGTTTAATAGCATCACGCCGTTCGTTTCGAATTGTAATTTTACTTTCTTCAGACATTTTTTTAACTTGATTTACAAGTTGTGATCTTCGTTCAGCGGATGGAGCGGGGATATTTATGCGTACTAAGTCGCCCTCGGCTTGTGGGTTTAGGCCTAAATCTGCACCTTCAAGTGCTTTGATAATGTCATTTTTTGAAGCAGGGTCATACGGTTTAACTACTAACTGCGTTGCATCACTTACTGAAATTGATGAAATATCTTTAAGGTCAGTTTGGCTGCCGTAATAATCAACTTTGATAAAATCGATAAGTGCAGTTGAAGCCCGACCTGTTCGAACTCCGTGAAGTTCTTTCGTGAAGTATTCGATGGTTCTATCCATTTTGGATTTACAGGAGTTAGTTTGTTCTTTGATGCTCATGCTTCACTGCTTTCTCTGTTAAGAAAATTAGACTTTTGTAGCGGGGGTGCCAGAAGTATTGTTAACCATTGTACCAATTGACTCACCCGCTACCACTTTACAAATATTTCCATGTTCTTTGAAATTAAAAACAATAACTGGAAGGTTATGCTCCATGCACATTGAGAGTGCTGTTAAATCCATGACTCCAAGTTGTTTTGTAATTGCTTCTTTAAAAGTCAATGATTCATAACGAGTAGCGTTCGGATTTTTAATTGGATCGCTGCAATAAATACCATCCACTTTTGTTGCTTTGAGAAGAATATCTGCTCCAAGTTCAATCGCACGAAGAGAAGCACAAGTATCAGTAGTA
>DTSO01000069.1 GCA_012965315.1 Phycisphaerales bacterium
AAGGCGCCTCCACCATCCTCAACTGCAACATTGCCAGTAAATTCACATCCTTGAAAGAGCAAGAATGAGTCGAGAACATTAGAGTATGCATATATGCCAGCACCAGCCATTGCCGAGTTTAAGGAGAACACAACATCCCGAAATTCCATTTGACAACCGTTAAGCAATACACCACCGCCCTTATCCGTTACGTGATTGTCTGTGATGATGGAATTCTCAATATCCATTGACGTCCCGTATCCGAATATGCCACCAGCTATAGCGCCCCCGCCACCTCTTATCGTAAACCCGCTGAGCAGCCCGCTACCACCCAAAATTTGTACGACTGGAACTTGTCCCGATCCTCGAATTGTCGTCGCCAATGGACCGTCGCTGCTGATAATTGTAAGGTCCTGACTGTTCAAAATGAGCGATTCGGTATATGTTCCGGGACCCACTTCGATGATCATGCCGTCATTCGCAGCGTTGATTGCCTCTTGGATTGTGGCATAATCCTCGGGAACGCGAATAACAGCAGCAACCGTTGCGCCAATCGTGTACGACAACGCTGAAGAGAGATTCCATATTGGACCAACACCAAATCCTTCTTCAGGGTTAATTGCAAACGCATCTGCTTCGCCTATTGTAGAGTTAGTAATTGCAGTTTGTCCATTCAAACTGAAGTTATTGACTGGTACGACGGATAACCAATATTCGCCTGGGATGAGAATGGGTATAGAATCTAACGGAGCGCCTAAACTCTCGTGAAAATAAAGAAAATAATCGCCATTAGAAAGTAATTGATGATACGCTCCCGCTGCATCAACATACACGGAAGCGAAGTTACCTGTCATCGAAGTCTGAGCTGAGTCGAGCGTGCTATGAATATTAATGTGGTAACCAATAATCGAATTAACGTCACATCCGTTAAATGTACGCAACCCCACAAAGATATCAAAAATATAACAAGAAGTTGTAACTGTAAAATTATCAACTGCAGCTACATCGAAAGCATCGTTGGATTCCTCAAAATCTTGAGAAATAGTCGCATTCCCGTTCATATCTGAACCACTTTGATCACCAAATTGGGCGATCAAATCAAAGATGCCGCTAGCTCGATCACTCTCACCAAAAGAAGGTGGAGGATCACTTTCATCATTTGGAATATTCGGCCTTTCATTAAGGTCCGGGTTCAATGTAGGAAAATCTAAATCGGCCAAAGCAATATTGCCAAGGAAGATCATCACGCAACCAAACACCTTCATATATAGACGCATCCTCTCTCCTTTGCAACTTGTCCTCACATAACAATAGGACATTCCGTCCCTAATTATGCCTCCATCGTACCCCTTAAGGGTCAGAAAACAAAGAAAATTTAATAAAACTTGAGCATTTCAACCCCTTACAGTTGTCCACCCGTGCAGTAGGCTGCGTTTTTAGTAAAATACGGGGCTCTTACCTATCGGAGACTTCAATATGATCATCGGCGTACCAAAAGAAATTCAACAAGACGAAAAACGAGTTGCACTCGTTCCAAGAGGCGTAGAGGCTCTTCGAAAAATGGGCTTCACGGTTCTCGTCGAATCGAAGGCGGGTATTCACGCCGATTATGGTAATCCAAAATATGAAGAAGTCGGCGCTGAAATCATAACTGACACCGCTGAACTTTGGAGTAGAAGCGACATCATTGTAAAAGTTAGCCCGCCAATGCCACACGAAGTAGGCCTTCTCAAAAATGAAGGAACGATCATCTCCTTTTTCTATCCAGACAAGCACGGTGAATTGCTCCAACAACTCAGTGCAAAGAGAGCGACTGTGCTTGCTATGGATTGTATTCCTCGAATTACACGCGCGCAAAAAATGGACGCACTTAGTTCAATGGCAAATGTCGCTGGTTACCGCGCAGTTGTAGAAGCAGCCTACGCGTTCCCATACTTCTTTACTGGTCAAGTTACAGCCGCAGGCAAGATTAAACCTGCAAAAGTGCTGATCATCGGCGGTGGCGTTGCTGGCCTTGCCGCAGTTGGAGCAGCGAAAGGACTCGGGGCAATTGTCCGAGCATTTGATACGCGTAAAGCAGTCCGCGAACAAGTAGAAAGTCTCGGAGGCGAATTTCTTGAACTAGATTTCCCAACTGAAGACGGTGAAGGTGGCGGCGGATACGCAAAAACAATGTCCGACGATTTCCTCAAAGCAGAATTAAAACTTTTTGCTGAACAAGCAATTGAAGTTGACATCATTATTACGACTGCACTTATTCCTGGACGTGAAGCTCCCACCTTAATAACAGGCGGTATGGTTGAGTCAATGCGTGAAGGCTCTGTCATTGTTGATCTTGCAGCAGAACGTGGCGGGAACTGTTCACTGACAAAAGTAAACGAAAAAATAGTACACCACGGGGTTACCATTATTGGATACACCGATTTGCCAAGCCGCATGGCTGCACTTTCAAGTCGCCTTTATGGTGCGACCATTGTGCATTTACTCGAAGAGATTGGCGGTGATGAGAATTACAACATTGACATGGAAGATGATGTTATTCGTGGAGCGATTGTTCTACATCAGGGTGACATTACGTGGCCCCCACCAAAACCTCGCAACCCTGAAGAACCCGAAGTTCCTAAAGTTCATCTAGGAAAGTTGATGCTGAAATCTTGGGCTATCATCGTCGCAGCATTAGCCATTATCTATGTCGGCACGAATATGCCCGAATCTTTCCTCAGCCATTTCACCGTCTTTGTTCTAGCGTGCTTTGTTGGATGGCAAGTGATTTGGAATGTGAAGCCTGCCCTGCACACACCACTGATGAGTGTGACAAATGCCATTTCAGGCATCATCATTATTGGCGGAATTCTTCAAATTACGCAACCTGAACTGAACGCAACTGTCATTCTTGGTGCTGCAGCGGTATTGCTTGCAGCAATCAATGTGACAGGAGGCTTTCTTGTCACCAATCGAATGCTAGC
>DTSO01000070.1 GCA_012965315.1 Phycisphaerales bacterium
CCAAAGATACTGGTGAAAATTGCTGTCAGTATTATGATACCAGGCGTCATGAATTCTATGTACTCACCATCAAATCCAACTGACTCGATGAGTGGTTGTGTTCGGTTTAGTCGTTGGTACTGTCGAAGAAATTGGCGAGCCAATGATTGCAGATAAACGATTGCCACTGATAAGTGCGACTGGTTCTTGCCGAATGGGCAGGCGAGTAGGCGAAGTTGTTGGCGGTCGTCTTGGTCGTTCTCTTCTTGAATTAGGTGGAAACAACGCAATCATTATTATGGAAGATGCTGATCTTGACATGGTCATTCGCGGAACACTCTTTGGCGCAGTTGGCACAGCAGGTCAACGATGTACATCTACTCGCCGTCTTCTTTGTCATGAGTCAGTTGTCGATGAAATTACCGAGGGATTAGTAAGCGCATACACACAAGTTTCAATTGGTGACCCTCTTGAGAGCGGGACACTGATGGGGCCACTCATTAATGAAGACGCGGTAAACAATATGCGTTCCTCAATTGAACAAGCCAAAGCAGAAGGTTGCGAAATTTTATGTGGCGGCGTTGAGGGCATCGAACGATGGGCAGATCGCCCAGGACATTTTGTTGAGCCAACAATCGTAAAAGTTCCAAAAGGAAAAATGCCAGAAGTCGTAAAAGAAGAAACGTTTGCGCCAATCCTCTACATCTTTACTATTAGCGATTTGGATGAAGCTCTTGCAATGCACAACGATGTGGACCAAGGGTTAAGCAGCGCTATCTTTACAAACTCAATGCGAAACGCAGGGCGATTCCTCTCACCTGAGGGCTCTGACTGTGGAATAGCAAATGTCAATATCGGCACAAGTGGTGCTGAAATTGGTGGCGCATTTGGCGGCGAGAAAGACACTGGCGGCGGCCGCGAATCTGGTTCCGATTCTTGGAAAGTATATATGCGAAGGCAAACATGTACTACAAATTGGAGTGCAGAAATGCCACTAGCCCAAGGAATTGAATTCGGTTAATGCTACTGAAGCGTCCCGCCACGATTCAACTTCAAGATGGATTCTTTGTTCCTGAAGGAACAAATCTGGATGAAGTTGATCGGCGGTGGGAAAAACTTTGCGAGAAAAATCCCACTTGTTTTGACGGTGCATTGTTGCATGTGCTTGGAACGCAACGGAATGGTTGCGGAGGTGCAACGCTTCATGTGATGGAGTGCTCCTATCGTTTTTTTGCAGTGCAAGACAATACATATGACCTTGGCGTTCGCTCGCTTGGTACGAAAGGGATCACATCGTTCGAAGAAATGTTTTTGTTTGGTGAACGAAGTGATGCTGTTTTGCGACACGCAGGGGAGTGGGAATTTGCGCCCGCTGGTTGTGTGGAGCCAAACAGGAATCCTCTTGATGTCATCAAAAAAGAACTTTCAGAAGAGACAGGGCTTACGCTTGCTACTGCACCACTTGCAGTTGCATTGCTATTTGATGAAATCGCAATGACCTGGGAGTTGGTGTATCGGCTTTACACCACATCAAAAAAAATAAGCGGAAATGCCGAATACAAACAGTTGAAGTGGCTTAAAAAATGTGAATTCCCCGAAGTAACTTCAGGCATCACCACGATGATGCTGCCGTATGCATGTTGAATAACAGGGCTACATTGCCTAGTTTGACAGGATAAAAGTAAAACATAGTTAATTTAGTCGCGATTCTGCTCGATAGGAAAGACAGAATCACGTTTTTACTGCGATTAAGAAATTAAAATGAGGAATTTTTAATGAATAAACAAACACGTACAATTGCGACGCTTTCTGTCGGTACTTTATTGATCAGCACTATCGCCGCTGGCGATTTGCAGGGTGTATCTATTGATTCACTTGACACCGGATTTGGCGGATTTACTACCTATCGAGTGTATGTTGACGTTGATAGTGGCAACCAAGTTGATGCCATATTTGGTGACACAGATAATCCACTTACTATTCGTTCGAGCACTACTTTTTATCAAAATCAATTTGGTTTATATAGTCCGCCAGCTGAGGCGCTGTTTGGGTTCTTCCCTAGTTTAGAATTCGATAGTTTCGTTTCAATTGGTTTACTTACAGACACCAATGATGCGATGCTTGACATCGGTATTGACTGGACTGATTTTGAATCTAATGGCGGTGACATTTATACAAATAATGGCACGTGGTTCGCTACCCCAGATGATGCCCAGGTAATGGAAGTAGGCGGTAGAGTCCTCATCGGTCAATTTACAACTGATGGAAACATTACAGGCGAAATCAATATTTTAGGCAAGAATGCGGATCTTACTAGTTGGCAATACACAAATGTAGCGTTGCCTGCACCGGGTGCCCTTGCAATTCTTGGTCTTGCTGGTTACCTAGGCGTTCGTCGAAGGCGATAATTTGTAGCTGAAAAAACGAGAAGTTCTTACTTTACTTCAAGATACTTTAATACACTCTTCAAATCGTTTACGATTTGGGGAGTGATGTTTAATGTAAATGAGGCGCCTCGTTCAGCGCGTACGGTGCGAGTTGCTCGGGGTCGATCAAACCAAACACGACCTGCGCGGATGGTTTTCGAGTTCCTCTTTGCCTTCACGTTTGCCTCCACCTGCGATGCAGATGAAAGCGCTCTCTAATCGTTGGTTGTAATAGTCTTGTCGTAGCAGAGTGCTGCAAGTGAAGCACCGACAATCGGTCCTACCCAATAACACCATTGGAGCGTCCAAGCACCTGTAACGAGTGCGGGACCAAACGATCTCGCTGGGTTCATTGATGCACCAGTGAGCGGTCCAAAGCAGAGGATATCAGCAGCGACTACGCCACCGATAGCGAGTCCAGCAATCCCAGCATGTTGTTTATTCTTGGAATCCACAGCAACAGCCATAATGATCCACATCAAGAAAAACGCTGCAAGTCCTTCAAGGACGAGGACTCGCCAAGCACTTATCATTTCTGGGCCAGCGGATCCACTGTATATTCCAAGTGTCTCGCCGATATGCGTGTTCGCAAAGGAGTACGCTGGCACCATCGTTGCCTTGAGTAAATAGGCAGCAGCAATGCCACCGAGTATTTGAACAATAGAAAAACTCATCGCTTGTGACCAAGACTGTTTGCCACGAGTGGCAAGTGCAATGGAGACCGCTGGGTTAAATTGAGAACCACTGACCTGCATCATCGCAGAAGCCATGACAGCAAGAATCAAGCCATGGGCAAGAGCGATAACGAGAATGTTTTCACCATTGGTTGCAATAATGGCGCCTCCACCGACAAATGTCAGTGCAAACGTCGCAATGAACTCAGAAAAATGTTTTCCAGTTCTCATCGAAATTGCGGTTATGCAGTTGTGACGTCAAGATACTTTAACACGCTCTTCAAATCGTTTATGATTTGGGGAGTGATGTTTAATGTAAATGAGGCACCTCGTTCAGCGCGTACGGTGCGAGTTGCTCGGGGTCGATCAAACCAAACACGACCTGCGCGGATGGTGTACTTGATGTCCTTTTGCCTTCGGCGACGCTGAAGCATCGAATGGTCCTTCTTGACTTGAGGTTGCATCCACATTAATCGTTCAATCGTCTTGCGTGCTGCAGGGCGAGAAAGGTCTTTGACAATAGTGAATGTCATTTCAGTATTTGGTACGATTTTTGTTACTGTTTCTTTTGCCATTGCGGACTCCATTTCGAGCACAGTAGTGTACCAATTATTACATAAATGGTAAAGCCCAACCCATAGACGAATTGCTATATGCGTGGGTACAATGAGTGGATTATCCCTTAATAGAGGCAAATAACCCAATGTCAGAAACAAAAACAGACCAACCTACCGTCCTATCGAACGTATCGGTTCGTTTTTGTGGCGATAGTGGTGATGGAATGCAGTTAACGGGTTCGCACTTCACCGATACCATTGCCCTTGCAGGAAACGATTTCGCTACTGCTCCAGATTTTCCAGCAGAAATCAGAGCTCCTAGAGGCACCACTTTTGGTGTATCTGGTTACCAAGTTCAGTTTTCAAGTGAAGAAATACATACGCCTGGCGACCTTGTAAATGCAATGGTTGCAATGAATCCTGCTGGTTTTAAAACGAACCTTGAATATGTTGAACAAGGTGGCATTGTTATTGTTAACGAGGACGAATTTAACAAAAGCAATTTTAAAAAATGTGGGTATGAAGAGGGCTACAACCCACTCGATGACGAAGTTTTAAATGCAAAATATAAAATTTGCAGAGTGCCGATGTCTCGGCTTACTCGTGAATCGCTTGCAAGCGATACGGAAGATATATCTGTAAAAGATATTGATAGATGCCGGAATATGTTCGCACTAGGCATTGTTTCTTGGTTGTACTCTCGCGAAATCGAATCAACTATCGAACGGCTTCAGAATTATTTCGGAAAATTGAAAAACAAACCTGAAATTGCAGCTTTGAACGAAAAAGCAATTAAGGCGGGGTATTATTTCGGCGAGACAGCGGAGTTTTTTCCTTCGCAATATGAGGTTGCGCCAGCGAAATTAAAAGCAGGGGAATACAGAAGAATTTCAGGTAACGAAGCAATTGTTTTAGGTTTGACAACTGCAGCAACTAAAGTGAGTAAACCATTGGTGTATGCGAGTTATCCGATTACCCCAGCATCTGATGTTCTTCACGGTCTTGCAAGGTTAAAACAGTTTGGCATTCGCACATTCCAAGCCGAAGATGAAATCGCAGCCGTCATGGTTGCAATAGGTGCTTCCTTCGCGGGGCAAATTGGAGTTACGGGAACTTCGGGACCTGGCCTTGCATTGAAATCTGAAGCGATTGGACTTGCAGTGATGATGGAACTTCCACTCATAGTTGTAAATGTGCAACGCGCAGGTCCAGCTACAGGCATGCCGACAAAGACGGAGCAGTCAGACTTACTTCAAACAATGTTTGGGCGACCAGGCGAATGTCCAGTTATCGTTGTTGCTGCATCAAGCCCAGGTAATTGTTTTCAAATGGCAATAGAAGCAGTACGACTTTCTGTGCGCGCAATGTGCCCAGTTATTTTCTTGTCAGAGGGTGGGATTGGAAATGCTGCAGAACCTTGGATTATTCCTGACATTTCAAAAATTCCACCGATTGAAGTGACGCATCCAACTGCAACGGGTGAAGAATTTCTTCCCTATAAGCGCGATGAAGAAACCGGCGGCAGGCCATGGGCAATTCCCGGTACGCCTGGGTTAGAACACCGTATTGGTGGTCTTGAGAAACAAGACGGCACTGGTGGTGTTTCTTATGATCACGATAACCATGCACTAATGACTAAATACAGAGCTGAAAAAAATCACTAAATTGCAAGCAGTTATTCCAGATCTGGAAGTCGAAGGTGAAGGGGACACGCTTATTCTTGGATGGGGTGGCACGAGGGGAAGCATTCTTACAGCAGCAACTGTTCTCAAAGATCGTGGAACCAATGTTGCAACTGCGCACCTGCATTACATCAATCCGTTCCCGAAAAATCTCGGCGAAGTACTGCAAGGATATAAAAAAGTCATCATGCCAGAAATGAATACTGGTCAACTTCGCATGTTGCTTCGAAGCCAATTTTTAGTTGACATTGTTGGCATTCAAAACCTATGTGGCCGTTCATTTTTTGTTGAAGAACTCGTAGATGAAATTGAAATACGTATGAAGGGAGAATCAGCATGACAGATGTAACGCTTCCAACATATAAAGCAAAAGATTTTGCAAGTGATCAAGACGTTCGTTGGTGTCCAGGTTGTGGAGATTACGCGGTGTTAACGGCGATGAAAAAAATGGCAGCGAATCTTGGTGTTATAAAGGAAGACTTCGTCTTTGTTTCTGGCATCGGTTGCGCGGCACGATTCCCGTATTACATGGATACATACGGCGCGCACACTGTGCACGGTCGTTCCCCAGCGTTTGCTACTGGTGTGAAAATTGCAAATCCAAACTTAGAAGTCTTTTTGATTTCAGGTGATGGCGATCTTCTTTCAATTGGCGGTAACCATACGATGCATGCCTTGCGTCGTAATATCGATATCAATATTGTTCTACTCAATAATAAAATTTACGGCTTGACTAAAGGTCAATATTCTCCAACGAGTGAAGTTGGAAAAGTAACTAAATCAACGCCGTTTGGTTCTTTAGATGAACCAATCAATCCTATTACACTTGCTTTGGCAAGTGGAGGCACTTTTGTAGCTCGTTCACTAGATGTAGATGTAAAGGGTCTTACAATTTTGATTGACCGTGGCGCAAAGCATGTTGGCACATCCTTCATTGAGGTGTATCAAGATTGCAATGTCTTTAATCATCAAACATGGTTCTATGCAACGCAAAAAGATACTCGCCCGGAAAATACAATAGCACTAGAAGACGGCAAACCGCTTGTGTTCGGTGCAGACCGAGATAAGGGTATTCGCCGAAATGGCGACGTAGTTGAAGTGGTTTCACTTGGTGAAACATACAACGAAGAAGATTTACTTGTGCACGACGAAAAAAATCTAGCACAAGCATTTTTATTAAGCCAACTGTATCACCCAGAATTCCCAGAGCCACTCGGTGTTTTTTATGTTGATGATTCAAGACCATCGTACAACGACCAATTGCACGAACAAATCAATGCAGTCGTAGAAAAAAATGGCGAAGCCGATCTGCAGGCAATTGTGACGGGCTCAAATACTTGGATGGTGGAGTAATAAATTGGCACGATCTGTTGATGTAATTGTTATTGGCGGCGGCCACGCTGGCGTTGAAGCAGCTTGGGCAGCGTCTTCAATGTTGCCTGACGGCAACATTGCGTTCGTTACTATGGACCAGAAAACAATCGGTGTGATGAGTTGTAATCCAGCAATCGGCGGGCTGGGCAAAGGTCAAATTGTTCGTGAAATAGATGCTCTCGGCGGTGTGATGGCAAGAGCAATTGATGCAACAGGTATCATGTTTAAAATGCTGAATACTTCAAAAGGACCAGCAGTTTGGGGACCACGAGCACAAGCGGATAAAAACGCATACCGAGACGAAATACAACGATTACTTTCAACGCGGTCGAATATCGAAATAATCGAAAGTATCGTTGACGATTTGATTGTCGAAGACGGTCGTATAGTTGGCGTTATGTTAGATGAACCGCTGCATGCAAAAGCAGTAGTGTTGACGACAGGCACATTTATGCGCGGCTTAATGCATACTGGCGATTCACAAGAAAAGGGTGGTCGTGTTGACGAGGGAACAGCGGATGGAATTTCAACAACCTTGAAACGGTTGGGTTTCGAACTTGGAAGACTTAAAACCGGCACACCACCTCGTCTTTCTAAAAAAAGTATTGATTGGGATTCATTACCAACGCAACTGGGCGATGCTTCACCAGTTCCATTTAGCGATATTCCATCGGAACCATTTCCAGCTTTGCAACAAGTTGATTGTCGAATTACTTCGACGAATGAAGAAATTCATACTCTAATAAAAGACAACTTAGACAGAGCACCAATGTACAGCGGCGCTATCGACGCAGAAAGTGGACCACGATATTGTCCTTCTATCGAAGACAAGGTTGTGCGATTCGCAGAACGAAGTGCACATCACGTATTTTTAGAACCAGAAACGATTGATGGTGATTCCATTTACTGCAACGGTATCAGTACATCGCTTCCTGCAGATATACAAGAGGAAATTATTCGAATGATGAAGGGGTGTGAGCAAGCAGAAATTTTGCAAATGGGGTACGCAGTTGAATATGACATCGTTCGCCCACATCAAATCAGTTCGACTTGTGAAACGAAAACTATTTCCGGTTTGTTTTTTGCTGGGCAAATCAATGGTACAAGTGGGTACGAAGAGGCAGCGGGGCAAGGGCTAATTGCTGGTTTGAATGCAGGAAGAATTTGTAAAGGCGAGTCAAAAGTTATGCTTGGTCGAGATCAAGCGTACATTGGTGTGATGATGGACGACTTGGTGACAACGGTGCCAAGAGAGCCGTATCGAATGTTTACAAGCAGGGCGGAACATCGACTGTTACTTCGTGCAGATAATTCAGATGAACGGCTAACACCTCTAGGTCGCGAGTTGGGATTGGTATGCGATGTTCGTTGGAATGCCTGGGAGAAGCGAAAGCAGGAGCTTTACACCATTAAAACGGAAATCGAAAAACGAAAACTTAGTCAACTTGCAAAACGGTCAGATACAACCATAAAAGAATTAATTTCGAAATTATCAGAGTTTAACCCTCGGCTTGTACATCGAGTTATTACTGATATTCGTTATGAAGGATACATTGTTCGTCAGCAAGCAGAAATCAAACGGCAAGCGAAAACTGAAAATCGAAAAATTCCCGAAGGATTAGATCCAACTGGAATTTCTGGTCTTCGTAATGAAGCCGTTGATGTACTTCAAGAATTTAAACCAGCAACACTCGGTCAAGCATCGCGACTTGCAGGCATTACACCTGCAGACATCACGTTGATTTCAATTGCGATAGGGCGATTTAATCAACCCTCGGTTAATTAAATTCCTAGTTCTATCGGTGGTGAGGACTGGTGGTAGATTCAGACCATTGTTAATTCAAAAGTAGATTCAATTTCTAAGAATGGTGTTTGTTAAAATATTTTTTTAACAGTATAGAGTTGAGAGTCAGACCTATAGTAAATAGAAAACGCCTGAAATTTCATTCAGGCGTAAGCCGCCGGTGGGACTTGAACCCGCAACCTCAAGATTACAAATCTAGCGCTCTACCAGTTGAGCTACGGCGGCATTGTGGTAATTCAGGTCGCAAGGTGCTTGCCCAGTAACCACGGGAAGGGTAGAATAGCATATTCAAGTGAATAGGGCGAGTACCCAAGTGGACAAAGGGGGCAGACTGTAAATCTGCTGGCGTACGCCTTCACAGGTTCGAATCCTGTCTCGCCCATCGAGTAACACCTACCTGTGTATGCATGTAGGTGTTTCTATTTGTGGTATAACTTGTGCATGTTAAAATCATGCGCAAAAAATGGTGGTTCTTGTCCTGCACCTTGGATACTCGTTGGTGTTGGACTTGGAGTCGTAGTCGGATTGCTAACTGAAAAGATTGGCATGTGGATCGGAATTGGTGCAGGTGCAGGGTTGCTACTCTACGCAATTCGCTACATGTGTTCATGCTCTGGCAGTTGCTCGGCAACGAACTCAGATGAAGACGCTGGAGGCGATTCAAACAACGAGTAAGGTCCCCAGAGATTGATAAGAGAAAAGCATCAATTATTCGCATAGTATTTTGATTAGCTCAACACTTGGTGTCTTTATCGGTATTTAGTTCGACAGTACGGGTTTGTGGATTTGTGTGTGTCTTTCAGTAGGCATTATTTTTGGGACAGCGTTTTCTTGCGTAGAAGAAAACAGCGACGAAACATCCTAGAGACTTTTTTATCTTGCATTGCAGGGACTTGCAGTTGTTTAGAAGTTATATCTATTTCCATAGATGTACTCCCCGAAAGTACAAAAAATAGTGAAAAATTGACTGTCAGTTGAAGACGCGTCAACATATTCTCATTGTATCCTTGTTGGCATGCATGCGTTTTTATTATTTATATTGCTTCCAGTTATTACTGCTGCTTCACCAAACGAACACAGAGTTGAAATGCTTAAGGGAATTGAATCTGTACCCGTGTTAGGAACGCCCGGAACAATGGCGGTATGGGGCGAGCATTCGTTCGCAGTTATTCTTGGAAAAGATCAATCCCAACCGATTGCTGCAGCATCAACTTTTGGGGATGGTCGTTTTTTTGCGATTGCACATGGTTCCTATGTTGGAGGAATTAAAGATGGAAGTGCTGACCTATTTATGACACAAGTTGTTTCTTGGGTAAGCCAAAAAGAGAGCCCAAAAATTGGTACTCTTACTAACAACACTAAGAATTGGAATGAAGTCGATATTTTGTTGTGGGGTCAAAATATGCAATTATCTTCTGGCATTGAAGCGAAACTATTACATTGGATTGATCAAGGCGGTGGAGTAATTGCGAGCGCATGCCCTTGGGGTTGGGCACAAGTGACCGGTAAAAATTTGCAGACAGATCTTTCGCAAAACAGGGTAATGGCTAAGCTTGGTTTGCAGTACGGCGGAAATTATGCAAAGGGAATTGGTGGTTCGTTTCAATTGAAACCAATTCACGATGAAACCAATGCGAGCATTGCATTGCAAGCAATTGAAACTGAAGGTATGTGCACTTTAATTGGCTCCGGGGCAGTTCAATATGCTGTTCAACTTTCGCCTACCTTTCGTAAAAAAGTAAATGCAGTTATTGATGCAGACGAATTACATGGACCGTCAAAGAATGCGCCTGTGAAATCTGGCGATGTCCGAAGGCGATTGTTTGTTACGAACTTCAGTTCAGATTGGACTTCATTGCAAGTAGACAAAGTGGTTGCTGCAAGCGGAAGTGATGTATTCCCCGGAACAGTTGACGCAAGTTTTCCGCGTGTACGTGAAGACCTGCAATTGGATTCTTCAGTGGGCGGTTGGCAATCGACGGGAATGTATGTTTGCCCAGGAGAAAAACTAACAATTGATATTAAAAGCGGAAGTT
>DTSO01000071.1:0-374 GCA_012965315.1 Phycisphaerales bacterium
ATTTCTCTACCGGTTGCATCGCCATTGGCATGTACAACGCGAGCATGTCTATGCCCGCCTTCGCGTGAACAATCGAGTTCGCCGTCTGTTGTTTTGTCAAATTCAGCACCAAGTGCTAATAAATGTTCTATTGCTTCAGGGCCACCAGTAACAACTTGTTTCACAACTGAAGGGTCGCAGAGTCCCATCCCAACTGCAAGCGTATCGTTAATATGCGATTCGAACGAATCTCCGTTTGTCATGACTGCAGCCATGCCGCCTTGTGCCATATTCGTATTGCTATTACTTAAACTTGATTTGGCCACAACTGCGACAGTTTTACCTTCATTTGCTGCAGTAATTGCAGCAGCGTCACCAGCAACACCGCCGCCAAC
>DTSO01000071.1:384-10426 GCA_012965315.1 Phycisphaerales bacterium
TGACGACATCAAATCGGTACGCGGGTATTGCACGAAGGTCCATTTCTAATAAATGTCTATCGCAATGCATTGTCATGAGGCGGCCTCAGTAATTTCAATCATTCGTTCAAGTGCGAGTTTGGCATCGCTAATCATTACAGTTCGTTCTTCGCCAGTTAGTCGCTCTCGTTTAGCTGTGGTTTCATCTACGGTGTCACCAGCGAGAACTCTATTGAGGTCTGGCGCTTCACCCTTACGAAGTAAATCTAACATACCTGCAAGGTGCGGGGGGTCATTTCGACTCATCGTCGCGCAACCACACCCACCAATGGTTGAAATGCCATCCTCTTCTATATCCGCAAGATGCATTACTTCAACGCCAATTGTTTTTGCTTGCTCTTTTAAATTCCGAACAAAATGTCCTTCTGTTCCAACTGCAAATTTAGTTCCAGCGGGGGAGTCCATCACTTCATTCCATAAATAAGCGGTACTTCCTGAACCGTCTGCGGCTTGCACCACTTCTAACGTTGATTCTGGATGCACAAGTACTCGCCAATTTTTCCTCTGCCACCACACAACTTGCTCGGGTGTGAAGATTGTATGCACGCCACAGTACCCACCCCAAAGCAACATCTCCGCTGCATCAATTCCATCGATGTCTTCTATTTTCCAATCAATGCCATCGTACAAAGGGTTTGGCAATGTAACGAGTTTCGAAATATCCATTCCTAATTTTGCAGCTGTGTTACGTCCAAGGTGCTCGTCTGGTATGAATACAATCTTCTTCTGTTGTTTGCGAGCCCATTCAACTACGAGATGTGCGTTTGAACTTGTACAAACTGCGCCACCAGTTCTACCTGCGAGCGCTTTTATTCTGCCTGAAGTATTCATGTAAGCAACAACGAGTAAATCATCGCCGTACTTTGAGATGAGTTGTTCTTCGATAGGGCGAACCATCCAATCCTTCGCCATCATTTCCATAGTGCAGCCAGCTTTTGGGTTTGTAATCCAAACCTGCTGATCATCATTAGCTAAGGTCGCAATTGCTTCTGCCATAAAATGAACTGCAGATTCAACTATGACTTTCTTTTCAGGATTCTTCGATGCTTGTAATGCGAGTGCGTAACTATCTGCAACTTTCCCACCGTAGCGTTCCACTAATTTTACAATTTCACCGCCCATGTAATAATGAGCTAACAGTAAAAGACTATCTCCGAAGTGCTCTTGGGCTGGCTTTATATATGAATCAAGCCATGGGATAACATTTTCTGGAGTTCGATCAGGGAGGGCGATGTATTCCTCTGCGTACGGCTTGAACTCATCTTGGTACCAGTCCAATGGCAAATCACCTTGGCAAATCGGGATTTCCGATTGCAAGGTGATGCCTGTAGGTCTTGGATTCAATGAAATGTCTTGCGCTCGAGTCATCAAGCAGCATTGTACCTTACGGGCAAGGGCCCCATGTACCAACGAGTTCTAACAAGTCGCTTACATCAACTATTCCGTCACCTGTAATATCAGCAGGTCCGCCTAATACGCCCCATTGATCGATAACCAAAAGTAGGTCTGCAACAGCAACTGTACCATCTCCATCGATGTCAGCAGGACATGGCGTACCGCCACAATCTCCAGTTGGACCGTCAACTAATATTTGACCTGTGCCTGCTGAAATTGCATCCCAGCCACCGACTCGGATTAAGTACATTGAACCGTTCGTAACAGTAGTAGAAACTATTGAAGAGTATCCAGCGCAATTAGCAGCATCGCCGTTGCAAGCAATCTGGACCATCGCGTCGCATCCGCCTTCGTAAATAACAACATCTGTATCAAAATCAACCAAATCACACGTTGAAACTGTAAGAGGTCCATCTGCACAAGCTTGGTAAGTAAACCAAACATCGCTGAACATATCACCAAGATATGTTCCAGTACAAGCAACATCATCATACAAATCTGCAGAGGTTGTTCCACCAATAGTAGTGAAGTCCCAAGTACCGTTGGTCAGAGCTGTTGCTGTTACACATTCATCTGGGAATGGTAGTTCTCCAACAAGAACGGTAACGGTTGCTTCAAGTGATGAAACTCCATCATTTACTTTATACGTAAAGAGGTCTGTTCCGATGTAGCCAATACTAGGGCTGTACCTAACCATATTACTTTGCAGTGTGTATGGCAACATTGCAACAGGCGTACCATCAAGTTCGCTCAAACTTCCATACCCAGGGAGCGATGTTACTATATAACTTAGTGGGTTTCCTGTTGAAGAAGCACCTGAAAGTGTAATGTCTACTGGAACATCAAGGTCTGTCACCATTTGAACATCGTGTGCAACTGGAGGACATTCCCCGCCACTGCTTGCAATTTTCAATGACCAATAGTCAAGAGATCCTTCATCGGCACCAGCGTTGTCAGCAACGGTCATTGTCCATGTGCCAGTTACGATTTCACCTATCCAATCTGCCATGGTTCCCGGTCCATCTGGGACTGTACCACCTTCGCCATCGTAAACAGCGTGAATGTCTTCTGCTGTACCACCTGTTCGGTCATGGAAACGAACTACGGTTCCAGTTGGTGAAGTAACTTCGACAACCAAATCGCCAATATACGTGTGGGTAAGATCGAGAATTACATCAACATCGCCAATGCAATAGGCATCAGTGATATTAATCGTGCTTGTTGTAGTTGTATTATCTATAATTGGTAACGGTAAATCCATCGCAACGTAGGTATAGCGACCAACATCAAGGGTGACATTTCTAACCGTGTCACCATCAGCTCCTGAAGTGTTATCAAAAGTAACGGTTCCATTCACAATGCCTGCAGGAAGACTAGTAGCCGACCCGCCAAACCCAACTGTTATAACTGCTGAATCACCAATACCATTTAGTGAAATAGTACTTGGTGATGTTGAACCATTTATAGTAATCCATGGCGCACTTGCAGTAACTACAACATAAAAAGGCGTTGGCCTTGTACTTGTAATCGTGTAGAGTTGTGTTGTTGAAAAAGGACCGCCGACAGGACCGCCTGCAATAAAATCTGTTGCAGGGTCAGTTGTGAAATTTGTTGAACCGATATCAAGTGTATGTTGTCTTTCAACACTACGAACATTCGTTTTATCTGTTACTCGAACGATTTCATCGTAAACACCAGTTCCAAAACCAAATGCATCTACACTTATAACGACCTTTACTGAACCACCCGCGAAAATGAATCCTGTTGCAGAACTACCACCATTAATAAGTATGAAGCCCGTATTCAGTACAGTTTCAACTCTGTATTGAATTCCTGCAGGAGAATTATTTGTAATTGTGTAAATTACTTCTGCTGGATCAGGATTTAAACAAGGGGAAGTACAGACGTGGAGTGTTCCTTCGCCTGGTGTAACTGACATGCCAGTTCCCGGAAGTGTGTTAATTGTTAATTGCCCAGTTCCTGCTGCATCCAAATGTGTAACAAGACCTGCGGGGTAAGAGATTGAAAATTTTCCGTACCAGTCACTTGTTTGGCTTGAACAACTTGCGTAACCGCCGTGCAATTGACCAATAACTTGGTGATCTTGATTAAAGAGTGGTGAACCACTTGAGCCTGGCTCGGTTGTACCTAAGTCCCAATCTTCGACGCGAACGTGCGTGCCATCGCCAGGAATTGGATTGCCAAGATAGGAAGTAGTTGTTGTAGGTTGGTATTCAAAACTAATTCTTTTTTCATCTGTAGATGGTTGATGGATGGCAATGGCAGAAGTCGCATCTGCGCCAGAAGCATCCCAACCACAATACGAAATTTCCCAAGCTTCGTTTGGAGCTGTGTTCAATACGACAAGTGTGTAATCGCTCCCAGAACCAGAAGTAAGATGTGTTGCACCGGTATTGAATAAAGACAGTGAACCGTCGCCTGGGCTTCCGCTATCACCACTACCAGGAACTCTACAGTAACTGTTTTGGTAATGCCAGTACGTCACAAGAGATGCAGCATTGCCACCAGAAATTCCACAATGGTTAGCGGTCATGAAATATGGAGTTCGATCTTGTGAAGTATTGTTTACCATAAAGCCGGTACAAAACGTTGAACCGCCACTTGAAATTACTGCTACGCAAGGAATTTCATCCCACCACAAATCGCCTTCAGCACATACAACATCTACGTTGCAAGAACCGCTACGACTTACACCTTGTTCGTAAAAACCACGATAACCAACATTGATTGACGTCAAAACTATATTTTGATTAACTTCTTTTTGTTCATCAAGTGAAACAAGAATTTCGATAAGCAGATCATCACCCGGTACTGCTGGAGTCCAAAGTTGACTGTGAATGTTATTGTCTTCTGAAGTAAAAGGGCGGATTGCCATAGAGCCATCAGTTGCAGATACTGTCATCGAAGCGGAATTAGGTAGTTCCCATTTTTCAAAACCAAGGTTTAATGAAATTGCATTTCTGGAAACAACGCGAAGACTCCAACGCATTGTGTCGCGACTAGTCTGCTCCCAAATACCATCCGTTGCAGGGGAGATGCGTACTTCGTGGGGTATCGCATACCGAGGTGCTTCATCTTTACTCGAGCGAGTTGCGTCTTCAGCATAGACTGCAGACCAATCTAATTCTGGAATTTCAATTGATGGAATTGCATCTACTGGCAATCTGTTGCCAATTGAGAAATCAGCGAATAGAGAACCGCTGAAAAGTAAAGCAGATACAGTTACTACGAATGATGCTAATTTTGACATTTTCTTTTCCTTCTCACGCTGATACATTGCCAACGATTTAACCAAATGTAGCACCATTTCAATACAATTACAACATTAAATCCAGAGTAATGGCTATTTTGTTACAATAGGTAATCACGCATTGCGGGTGTAGCTCAATTGGTAGAGCGTCAGCCTTCCAAGCTGAATGTCGACGGTTCGAACCCGTTCACCCGCTTAAAAAACCTCCTCAAAAAGATCTTTTTGAGGAGGTTTTAGATTTCAGATTAAATTTTCAGCAAGTTCGGGTTAACAAGCACCCCAATTACTGACTAATTCAAGAAGGTCACTCACATCTACCAACCCGTCAGTGTTGATATCAGCATTTACATCTGCACTTCCCCACGCTTCGATGACCGCTAGTAAATCAGTAACATTGACAACGCCATCGCCGCTTACATCAGCAGGACACGCAGGAAGACATGGGGTCGTCCCGTGCGTATGCTTTTCAACTTGAAACACTTCGGATGGGCCTGAGTTATTTGTTTCTTGCGCCCAAACTAAAAAATATACATTTCCTGTGTTGGATTGGCTTGAGCTATCAAGCGTGAAATTGAATGTAAGTTGTTGCACTTCGCCAGGAGCAAGTGTAATAGTTTGTAATGACTGTTGCTTAAAACAACCATAATTAAATGTTGGGTTTGCTGGGTAATTGTGAAGCATTTGCGCACAATGTATTTTCATTGTTTTACCAACGCCAGCACTTTCAATTGCAATTTCAGAAGTCACTGTGTACGTGTTTGCACTGATAGTTTCGCCGCAAACATCGATTGTTACATCTGTGGAAGTTGCACTCAATTGTATGTATTTTGAGCGGAGTGATTTATAGTTTGCAGCCACACTTCCTTGCGACCCTGTTAGATTCAAGGATCCATCAAGCCAAACTGTCGGTGGTCCTGGCACATTATAAAACGACCAGCGAGAACCTCCCCAATTTGTTGAATAGGAATCCCATTTATGAATTTGCATCGCAAAACAAGTATCAGGAAATTCATTCATTAACTGAATAATGCCGTTTGCCATATCTGGGCAGGTCGTACACCATGTCGCTGTGAAATTTTCACACAAGACTTTTCTTGGTGCTGCGTCTGCAATGCACACTGGAAGAAGGGCGGTTAGGGTTAAAGTTGCTAGTAGTTTTCTGTTCATAATAAAATTCCTTAAGTTTCTCTCGATTAATCATCCCATTGCAGTTCGGGAAGAAGTTGCAATTCATACATATCTCCAGCGGGTGTCAATTCACTCACTAGAACAAGCCAACTATCTGAACCCCAAAAGTGGCATAGACCAGACACGCAGTCAATTCCAAAAATATTGTCCGACACTTGGCCTTCACTTGTTTTATACACACTCAATGTTGGGTAAACGGTTTCTTCGTACGACATGTGATTGTCTTGCCAACAAACATTACCTACCCAAGTTCTGCCTCCACCATGAATGTCATACGTAATTGAAAATTTAGTTAACTCGCCAAACACAGGACCGCGATTACTCAAAATTGCAAAAGAAGATGAGCCCGCGCTGTTCCATTCTTTTCGCTTTCTTGTACCAATCAGTGGAATAGAAGCGTACGAAACATTACACCCTGCACCACCATTTTGTAAATCTACGTTTAACAAACTATCCCAATACACATCTGCTTGAATGTCTCGAGCATCGTAGTCATAGTCATCATGCACGAACACATTTTGATTAGGTTCGTTGTCGCTAATAATCAAATCCGCCGTATACAAATTTTCCATAATGCTCAGCGAGTGAACATTATCCGTTGTGTTTGCTAATGTGTCTTCAGGGCCTTTACCGCGAATAGATTGCCCCATGAAATCAAGGCGATTCACAAGTCCAGGAGTTGGGTATTTTTCCTTATGGCTTGTCGCCCAAGTTATCCAACCTGAATGAATTGACTTTATGCGAGTGGCATCTTTTTGCAACATTGCAGATTGTCGAGCACGCCCCAATGCAGGCATTAAAATACTAAGCAATAATGCGATTATTGACATTACAACAAGTAATTCGATGAGCGTAAATGCTTTTTTTCTTTTAAAATCTATCACAATTATATCTCCTGCTAACCTTACATATCTATATATATACATATATACGCCCAAGTGCCAGTTGGAGATTCAATAAATTCAATTTAATTATTAATAATGAAGATAAACAAGCCACTCATCGCATACTAAATACGAGAGCCAGCCGCCATTCAAGGTGACAATCTTCTGAAATGGTCTTATTCTGTATGCCGTCTAGCAGGGGCCCCAAGCACCGACAACGATGAGTAGATCCACAACGTCAACCATGCCGTCTGCGTTAAGATCGGCGGTTTGATTAGATGTTCCCCATGAATCAATAATTGCTAGGACATCCGCAACGCCAACAGTGCCATCGCCACTGATATCCGCTAGACATTCTACGCCTCCACAAGCATCATCAAAAATATTACCTCCAGCATCAACCCAAGCACCATAAATATTTTCGGGGGAGTTATTGCAGAAGTGTGAATTTGAAATTGTCGCACCTGCAGTGCCATTTTGAAGGTGGTACATACCACCACCAAATTGTGCACTGTTGTCACGAACAATGCAATTTGTAATAATCGGCGAACCGTCTGTCAAAATCCCACCTCCAAGAGGCGAGTCACCGTTTTGCAAAGTAAAACCATCAAGTACAGTTGAACTACTCGGTTCACCGTACATTCGAACAACCGAAGCGGTCCCGCCAGCATCAATGATAGTTACATCAGCACCATCTGTACTTTGAATTAAAATTCCACGACCACCGAAATCAATATTTTCATAATATGTCCCTGGCATGACAAGAATAGAGTCGCCTGTTCCAGAGGCATTGATTGCATCAGAAATCGTAGAGAAGTTTCCTTTTGGTCCAACAATGAATTGATCAATCTGGCAATCACCACCGTTATACTCATGCTTTTCAGCTTGATACACTTCGGAAGGACCTGAACTATTGGTAGATTGAGCCCAGGTAATAAAACTTACGTCGCCGAGTCTTGCCATACTTGCACTGTCTAGTGTGAATGTAAAGTCAACACTTATAGTTTCACCGGGGTTAACCGTGACATCCTGTTCGTTTGCTTGCATAAAACATGCGTAATTGAAATTTGGATTTGAAGGATAATTATGAATCACTTGAGCACAATGCACCCGCATCGTTTTCCCAACGCCGGTTGCCTCAACGCCAACATTAATAGTGACGGAATACGTACCACTTGTAGGAGTTGTGCCGCACATTGCCATAGTGACATCAGTCGGAACAGTTTGGCGCCCTATATATAACGCTCGTAACTGATTATAATTCGATGAAGGACTTCCGTAGGATCCAACCTGAGATAACGATCCATCCATCCAAACAGTAGGGTAACCCGGTACACCATAAAAAGTTTGACGGCTGTTTCCCCAATTTGTTGCGTATTCATCACCGCCATGAACTTGAATAGCAAAAAATGAATCTGGGAATTCATTCTGTAGCATGATTAATCCATTTGCGACATCAGGGCAATACGTGCACCATGTTGCAGTGAAGTTTTCGCCGACTACTTTACGAGGCGCTGCATCAGCCGATACAACACAACAAGCCGTGATTAATGCAATATTTATAGTTTGGATACAATTCATTTTTTTCTCCGATTCACTACTGGTTACTGATCATCCCACTGAAGTTCAGGAAACAATTGATATGGGAACATCTCCCCAGCGGGAGAAAGTTCGCTTACAAGTACAAGCCAAGTGTCACCGCCCCAGAAGTTGCAAACACCTGTGACGCAATCTATGCCAAATATATTATCCATCACGTGCCCATCTGTTGTTCTATACACAGAAGTAGCGGGGTAGTAGGTCTCTTCAAATGTCATGTGATTATCTTGCCAACAAACATTACCTTCCCATGTACGACCACCACCGTGAATTTCATACGTAGTGGAATGCCTGAGAGTAGTGTCGCCGAATGCAGGACCTCGATTTGCCATCACTGGATAATCAGAAGTTCCTGAATTCCTCCACTGCGAATTCTTTCTTTCGCCGATTAAAGGAATTGAAGCATACGAAACATTACAGCCATCACCGCTATCACCAAGGTCTACGTTTAGGCTGTCATCCCAATACACATCAGCAGTAATGTCGCGTGCGTCGTAATCGTAATCTTCTATGACAAAAACATTATGATTTGGTTCGTTGTCACTCACGAGCATGCTTGTTGAATATAGATTCTCCATGACACACAATGCATGCACATTATCTGTCGTGTTGGCTAGTTTATCTTCTGGTCCTCTGCCTCTAATCGACTGACCATTAAAGTCTAAACGGTTTACATAGCCAGGCGTTGGAAATTGCTCGTCATGGCTTGTTGCCCAAGTTATCCAACCTGAATGTAACGATTTGATGCGTGTTGCATCTTTTTGCACCATCGCAGCTTGTCGAGCACGACCTAAAGCAGGCATCAAAATACTAAGCAACAATGCAATGATTGACATTACAACTAAAAGTTCTATAAGCGTGAACGCTCTTTTTTGGTGTGTTATATTAATTAACAAAATAAAACCTGCATATTATTACCCTAGCATATTAAGTTTACTCTACAAGAAAAAACAGTTATTAATGTAGTGTATCCGTCTTATCGCTGTATAAATCTAGATAAAAATCAATCGTCGTCCTGCCACCGCTCGTATTTTCTCTCACATGTGAAAAACCGAACGAATCGAATAATGTAATTGCAGGCGATCTTTCAACTCGAACATCGAGGACGACTTTTAAAAATTGCTTTTCTTTGCAAAATGCAATTGCATGCGACATTAACTTAGTCCCTATACCATTCCTTCTAAATGAGTCTCTCACTCGTAGCCGACGGATTTCAGCCGAGTTTTCTGAAACTCGTTGAACACCAATCATTCCAATAATGCCATCGTCATGTTGCGCAACCCAAAAGCCACTATCTTTGCATTCTAAATAACTAGCCATTAAAAATTCTAAATCAGCGCCGGTATCATTTTCCCGAATCAATCCTTCAATACGGCTTTTCTCAAATAATTCCCGCAATACAGAAATGTCATCCGAATTTGCATCACGAATTACCAACTCGCCCGATTCAAATTTCGCTTGTTGATTACTTTCATGCATGTGGGTCAATCCAATTCGTGAAATGTAAGAGAATCACTTGAAGTATCAAGGACAGCTACAGTGTACACAGGTGCATGGTGGAGTGCTCCGGGATTAATACAACGTGTGTTATTTACCATTTCATCCCGCTTTTCGTGTGTATGTCCGTGCACAATGACGTCAATTGAAGGATCATCTAAAAACCTTA
>DTSO01000072.1:0-13306 GCA_012965315.1 Phycisphaerales bacterium
CGTATGTCTTTGTCGCGAAGCATAATTGCTTGAACTTCGTCGCCGAGATCAAACCATTTCTTGGCTTCTGGATTCGCTGAATCTGCGTATTTCAATCCCCAGTCGCGAAGAATTCCTGCGCGGTGATCGCCATTTTTATATACCCGGTGACCAAATCCCATAAGTTTTTTCTTGGTTTCAAATGCGTGTTGCATATACGCCTCAGCAGTTGAACCACCCTCAACAGATTCCATTATTTCTTTTAGCATTTCCATTGCGGCTTCGTTTGCACCGCCGTGCAAGTTGCCTTTTAATGCGCCAATACCACCACAAACACATGAATGTAAATCGCTATTTGTCGAAGCGATTACTCTACTTGTAAATGTAGAGGCATTAAAGTCGTGTTCTGCGTAAAGAATTAATGAAACATCCATTACCTTTGCCGCCGCTTCGTGTGGCACTTCGCCAGACATGCACCACAATAAGTTTGCTGCGTGATCTAAGTTAGGGTCGGGATCCACAGGGGTTTTGCCGTCTAGTGCCATTTGATGCACACCGATACATGTTGGAATTTGCGCAAGAAGATACATTGATTTTCGCAAATCAACGTCTGCAGAATTGTCTTCACAATCAGGGCAAATATGCGATAACAACGAAACTGCGGTTCGAAGTACACCCATCGGGTGTGCCTCTGGCGAGTTCTTTGCGATGTGAATAATTGTGTCTTTCACGCTGTTTGGAATCCCGCGCATTGAAACCAACTCCGCTTTAAAGGCAGTTAGTTCTTCTGAAGTTGGTTTATGACCAATTAAAAGCAAGTGTGCAACCTCTTCAAAGGTTGCGTTCGCTGCAAGGTCTGCAATCTCGTACCCCCGATACATCAACTGTGTTTGATTAACTGCGCATACGGATGTTTCACCGATAACTTGACCAGCTAGTCCCTCTTGATTTGCTTTGGCAGGTGCTTTTTCTTCTGTTTGTGACATGATTTCTTTCTGTGATTAGTGTATAAAAATCTACATATAGTGAACCCCCTATTCTATCAGAAACCAAGCCTACAAGCATAGTTGTCGTTAAATGGTTGGAAAAGCCCACGCTTCGCCGGGGGTATAACCAAGCAAGTCGTAAAGTTCTTGCCTGGACTGCATTTGTGATTCAAACCCCTCAGCAGATTGATCTGTACGAAGTTGATCCAAACACCTTGTTACTGCACCCATAGCAACTCGCTGGAAGGTAACCGGATAAATCACGAGGTTGTATCCAAAAGCGCCGAACTGTTCGGCTGTGATGTGTGGCGTCTTCCCAAACTCTGTCATGTTGGCCAGGAGTAACCCTGGGCATTGTTCTGCAAACTGAATAAATTCTTCTTCGCTTCGAAGTCCCTCTGGAAAAACCATGTCTGCTCCAGCGTCTCGATAGCCATTGCCACGATCAATTGCAGCGTCTAATCCATCAACACCACGAGCATCAGTCCGAGCAATCAAAATAAAATTGTCACTAAGTTTATTTTCAGAAGCGGTTTTGATTTTTTCAACCATTGCCGATTGTGATACCAGCGTTTTGCCATCCAGATGGCCACACCTTTTAGGAAACTCCTGGTCTTCAATATGCATGCCTGCTGCACCACTTCGTTCATACTCAACAACCGTACGTGCAAGGCACTCTACTTCTCCATAGCCGGTGTCTGCATCAACAATAACGGGCAGATTACTAGCATTTGAAACCTCACCGATAGTTCTGCACATTTCTGTGAGTGTTATAAGTCCAATGTCTGGGTAGCCAGAAGCGTTTGCCGTTGCCCCGCCACTTATGTAACAAGAGTTAAACCCCGCCCTCGCAATCGCTGCACCAACGAGTCCATTCCAAGCACCTGGGCACATGACAACACCTTGTTTCATCGCTTCGCGGAGCATGGATGCTTTTTTATTCATATGTAGATTTTATCGCAATAGGGGTTTCTTGGTTTGATGGGCCTTGCATCGTTAAAAACATCTTCCCAGAAGCTATTAACAACACGGCACCAAGCACTGTCCGAAGGCTTTGGTGCCCCAGCCTGGTACTTCCAAAGGAAGCCCCAATAAAACCACCAACAACAACTGCAATTGCAAGAGGTGCTACAAAACTAAAATCAACTTGCAAACTGGAGTTCTCAAGCGCAATGCCTCCAAGCCCCGAAATTGAATTTACTAGAATAAACGGAGCACTTATTGCTGCAGTTTGTTTTGCGGTTGTCCATCCAAATAATAAAATTAGAGGACTTAAAAAAATTCCGCCCCCAACACCGATAATTCCGCTTAAGAAACCAATGCAAGTTCCTGACACTAATACAAAAAGTAAAATTGGTTTTTTCGTGTGCTCGCTTCCTTTAATTGGAACGAATAATCGAACTGCGGCGAACAGCAAAACAACACCAACGATTGGTTTATAAATCTGGCTTGGAACTTCGACAAACCCACCAATAAACGCTGCGGGAATACTTGCACAAATAAGAGGAATAAACAAATCTTTTCGAAAAACACTGGTAGATGAAAACTTCCACGTCGCTATCGAAGAAACCACCATGTTTAATAAGAGTGCGGTTGGGCGCATTTGTTCTGGTGCAATCGCTGCGATTGCAAGTACAGCCAGATAGCCCGACCCACCACCGTGTCCAACCGTTGAATATAACACAGCCATGCACAACACCGCCGCCGAAATCAATGCTATCGTTTGTGGGTCCACCCTGTTATTTTACGGGAGAACACTTGCGCCGTTTTGATCTACGTAATACATCTTGTACGCTGCGTTTTCCCCGTTTTTAATTAAAAGGATGCCCGTAAGATTTTCGCTTTCAAGTTTACTGCCCGAAACTGCCGTGGAGATTGGATCGCTTGGTAGCCAGCTTCTAACGCTCGCTTCTTTTTCGGCGTCTACGAACAAATCCCAACCAGCCACCCCAAGTTCGGCAATTTTATTTGATGCTGTTTTACGCTCATTGCTTGTACTAGAAGACAGAAGGTCGTTTACAACTAAAATCCGACCGGCGGGGATTTGCACTTCAACAATCGTTTCTGGGGTGCTAACTTTAGTTGGTGCATTCACATCAAAAACAACATAGACACCAATTAGTATCGAAACAAGCACCGCTAGGATACCGGTGGGTTTGGTTTTGTATGCATACACCCTCGCTGTTCCAAACGGACCCCCGCCCGTTGATGGCGTTGTTCGTTTTGGACTCACCGGTGTTGGGTTTACGGTCGTTCGTTTGACTGTAACTTTTGGTTCTTCACCACCAAGTGATGGAAGATCGGCTGGTCGAATTGTAGAAATGTCTTTTACGCTTAAAACCTTTTCAACATCAAGCAACATTTCATCTATTGAGGTGTACCTTTTGTCATAATCAGCCATCGCCCTGCGAACAATCCAGCGAATACTTTCTGGACTTTCTTTACTAAAATCGCTCAGGCCTCCGTGCGCCGGAAATGTGTTCTCAAGCATAAAGTAAAGCACTGCACCTGCGCCAAAAACATCAAACCTTGAACCATCAACTTGATGCACCTTCACGCCGCGCATTGCCTGGCGAACCAGCTCGGGATCGCGGAAATATTCTGTACCGTGCGTTGTGAGTGTCATGGCAGATGCAAGTGGTGTCACCAAACCAAGATCAACAAGGTGCGCAGAACCATCATGAATAATTATGTTTTCTGGTTTTACGTCTTTGTGCCACAAACCCGCAGAGTGATATTCTTTAAGAGTATGTAGCAATGTTTGTTGATAGCCCAAAACAGTTTGGAGTTGTTTTGATGTTAACTTTTTACTTTTGTTGTGTAGGTTTGAAGTAACTACGCCTAGATGGTCGCCAGCGTGGTATGGCATCGCGTACCAAAAACGATTGTTGTTTAAGTGGTGTTCAATAACCAAGCCGAGTTTTTTTGCCGCCTCCATCGCGCGAGACTCTCTAACTATTTGTGGAAGTTGAGACCCCGATGCAAGTTCAAAATTTTTAATTACTACAGTAGAAGAGTTTTTAATTGAGGTTGCAATATAAATTTTCGCGCCGCTTCCTCCTGATGGTAACGTTCCAATTACTTTATATCCATCAAACTTGTCTTCTGGATTACTTGAATCACCAACAACTTTTTTAATTTGATTTACTGCTTCTTCTGCTTCGTTTTTAACTTGGTGTAAATAACCGTGTTTTTCGTTTTTTGTTTCAATACCAATAACCCGAAGTGGGTTTTCAACAAAAACAGCAACTGTTCTGTCATACGCCTCTATAAAACGGCGTTTTGCCGCTTCCGTTTCTTTGTGAACAATATCCCACCGCGCAAGAACTACACACAGGGTTGCCCGGAGAAGTTTTATTACCCCGACGAACAGCGCAATGGAAATTAACAAAACATCGCGGAGTTCTTGAAATGCAAACCTAATTAATCTGCAAACAAAGCCAACTACGTGGCCAATTATTGGAATTACAACATAGACCAACAAGAGCACGGCTCCTACTAATCCTACTACCGTGCCAAAACATGTAAACAGCGCTGTAACCATACTTAATTCCTTGCACTTTCTTTTTCAAGGAATAATTGATGGTGGTGATAGGCCTCGCTTACCGCTGCATCAAATTCTGAGTCGTTGCCACCCATGCCTGCGGACGAGGGCTCCCCCTCTTCTTCGGGTGTAAAACTGTATTGCATGACTACTTGCATAATAGTGTCTCTGAGGTGCCCTCTAATTTTTGCTACGTGCCTGCTCACTGTTGGTTCACTTATTCCAAGTTGAATCGAAATTTCCTTCCCTACTTTGTTGTCAAGCACCCGCATGCGCCAGACTTGGAAATGAAGAAAGTCGACTTCCGTTTCAGTTCTTCGGATTGCAGCACAAATTTTTGCACCAAATATGCGCTGTTCGAAAATTTCATCTACTTGAAGCACCGCACTTTTAGAATCCATGCGCTCATCAAGTGACAGTGGCTTCACGCCACTTCCTCTTTTTTTTGCGTTCCGTCGATCCATCTCGTCACCAAGAAGATGCTTTGCGATTGAAAGTAGCCAAGTACTAAACCTTGCGCCTCGGTTTGGGTCGTATCTATCAATACATTTTGAAAGTTCGGCAAGCGTATCTTGTGTTAGGTCTTGTACTGTCTCGAAGCCAACCCTACCTCGTCCCCATTTTTGAAGTTGAAAACGAATGGCTGGTCCAAAATCTTGCCACAATTCAAACCACGCCGATTCGTCGCGATCGCGGAGTCGACGTACAAAAGTCGTAGTAAGAGCGTTCATTAGCACATTTCCTTTTTGGGATTTTGCATTCCTAGATTTTACTTTGCTTTTAACACGCACAAAACAATGTTGTGAAATAACTAAAACCAATATCCCAACAACTTTGTGGGCACAGGGTGTTTCTGTGCATAACACGTAAAAAAGGAGGTTGCCATGGGCGCCACATCACGTTTTATTGTTCGTTGGGGAATTATTGGGGGTCTTGCACTTGGTGGAATCACCCTTCTTGTGGGTCCACAACGAGTCATGGCCTGTATTGACCAGCTTCGAGAAGAGGCAAATAGCGTTGTAGAACATTTAGTTGACGATCCTATTGCGTTGCGAAGGCAATTAGATACGCTTGCGAGGGAATACCCTACGCGGATTGCTGAGGTTCGAGGAGAAATTGCTCGGTTAAATCAACAACTTGAACAATTTGTTCGCGACGAAAAGATTTCCATTCGTGTTGTTGAGTTAACAACGGTGGATTTGGAAGTACTTCGTGATCTTGTTGAAAACGCAGAAACAACAACTCGACCAAACGGTAGGGCAACTGTTCGATTTGATGGTGTTCGATATGATTTAGATGGTGCATATTCTGAAGGAAGAAGGATTAGAACTGTTAAATCAAATTACGAAGACCGTTTGGCATCAGACAGACGACAAATGCAGTTGATGGGCGAACAAAAAATTCGTCTTGAATCAATTCTAGAAAAAATTGAACATGAACACGAAACATATCGTGCGCAACTTTGGCAGCTAGACCGTGAAATAGACGCCATCGAACGAAACGATCACATCATTGCAATGGTTGAACAACAACAAGAAACTCTCTCTGGTTTTGACCGATTGGGTTCGGCGGGAAATCTAAATCAAGTTCGCGCTCGATTAGCTGAAATTCGCACGGTACAAGAAAGTACTATTATTGCTCTAACTGATGTTGGAGCAGGTACCGATTATGAAACTCGTGCTCGGTTCGATACTTCGGGTCAAATTTTTGAAGACCCGTTCACGCAAATGGTTGAGGAAACCACCGTTGAAGATATTCAAGACAATGGTCCGTACGCTCTACTTGATTGAGTACATATAAAAATATCCCCGCCTGTTGTGGGGCGTTTAGCACAGGCGGCGGCCATTTGGTCGCCGCTTTTTTTATTTGAAATTACTGTTTTGATTAACTATTTATTTCTGCTTTTGGATAATACCAAGCGAGAATATTTTGCCACGATTCGCCTGCACCTGCAAATTCTTGTGCGCCATACTGACAAAGCCCAACGCCGTGACCCATGCCATGCCCGCTGAGTTCTAACTTAGAGCCCACTTTTTTACCAACCAAAAAAGAAGACCAAAGTTTTCGTTGTGGATTTGGCAAGGCAGAGACATTCGTGTTTGCGGCGCGCATAAAGTCTTTTGCTCGTACTTCATATACTTTTTTTCGCCTACACGTGATTGCAAGTTTTATTGGCCTTCCGTGTTGGTTGGTCGCTGATGGTTCTATAGAACGAATAGAACGAATATCCGCGAATGAAGGAATATTCATTAAGTTTGCACAAGCATTTAATCGCTTGCGAAGTAACCGAGCGGAGCGCTCTGTATTCCATGAGCGAATTTTTAATGCGGCGCACTTGTCTTTTCCAGAATGACCCTGAAGAGGTGTAATTTGATGACTTTCAGCACCACTAATTGCATCGTACGCCGTTGCTGCTAAACCACCACAACACGCGCTGTAATACGCTGGAATGATTTCTTTGTTCCAGCGCAAAACAACACCGTTTGTTTCTTGCACCGCTCTGTGTGCAACATCAAGCGTTACATCGCCCAAAAACATTTGAGAAGATGGACCATCAGTAACATCAAAGTGTGATGTTGTTTTTCGTTCAATATGTAAATTCACTGCGTAACTTCTCGCCGCGACTGCTTGTGATGCAAATGTCGCTGGATGCCAGTGCGCAAACAGTTCTCCCGCTAAAACGCCGGGCAAATATTGCTCTACAAGAACATGAAGAACCACATCAAACGTGTTGTTTTTATTGGGGTGTAACATAATCAACCCAGAGGTTGTTTTTGTTTTTCCATTGATGGTCACTTTTGTGTTTGGATTAATCTCTACCTTGAGGGGCTTGTCGCCAATGGTGCTTTTAGTAAACGTGTTTTTGGCAATTGTAACTTTTTCTGCGTTTTTACCTATTCTGACACGAATAGAAATTGGTTCGGGTGATGGTTTTGTCTTTTGTTTTGCCACTTTGGTTGATGGTTTTGTTTCAAGCTCATCGCATGAAACTAGACCGCCAACAACGAATAGACCACTTGCGAGAACAAATTCTCTGCGATTACAGTGATCTTTATTCGTGTTTATTACGGCCATCTGTTGGTATAGTGTAGCGGTGGTACATTACCCGTAAGGAGGATTCTTAATGAAATACACAATGCTCTCGTTTTTAACATCAACGCTGGTTATTATTGTTGGGATAGTTCTAATAACTGTTGTCTTTGTAATAAAAATTTACAACTCGTTAGTGGGACTTCGTAACAGGGTAAAAAACGCTTATGCTCAAATTGATGTGCAATTAAAAAGGCGATATGACCTTATCCCAAACCTTGTGGAAACCGCAAAAGGGTATATGAAGCACGAAAGCGAAACCCTAGAAGCCGTCATTAACGCTAGAAATCAAGCTGTTTCTGCAGCTGCAACCGCTTCAAAAGACCCAACTGCTGCTGGTGCAATTAGCGACCTTGCTGGTGCTGATGGTGCGTTGACAGGCGCTCTTGGAAAACTAATGGTTGTGATGGAAGCGTACCCAGACCTGAAAGCGAACACAAACATGTTGCAGGTTCAGGAGGAACTAACCTCTACCGAGAACCGTGTTGCGTTTTCTAGACAAGCGTATAACGATAGTGTTCTTAACTACAACAATAAACGTGAAATGTTTCCATCTAATCTGATTGCTGGAATGTTAAACTTTAAGTTCGCTCAAAGTTGGGAGCTTGACGACGAGGCTGCTAGAAGTGTGCCGAAGGTTAATTTTTAACACGTATAAATGAATTTTTACGAACACCAAGACCGTGCTCAACGCCGTACGAAAGTCATCGTGTTTTTGTTTATTCTTGCGGTGCTGTGCATAACTGCAATTGTTGCTATTCCGATTGGTTTTACGACAGAGTGGGATCCGGTAGCAACCGTTGCCGCTAGTGTTATTTGTTTACTTATTGTGGGAATTGCAACGCTTTCTAAATTAAGCCAACTTCGCGGTGGAGGAAGCACCGTCGCAGAAATGATGGGTGGAACACTGTTGCAACAAGGTGGTTCGTCTCAAACAGAAAAGCGTATTCAAAACATTGTTGAAGAAATGGCTATCGCTAGTGGAATGCCGGTTCCTCCGGTTTATATATTGGAAGATGAAACCATCAACGCGTTCGCTGCGGGCTGGACACCGAGCGATGCGGTTATTGGTGTAACTCGTGGTTGTATTGAAAAATTAAACCGTGACGAGTTACAGGGAGTCATCGCGCATGAGTTCAGTCACATTTCTCATGGTGATATGAGAATTAACATTCGGCTCATTGGTATTATTTTTGGAATTATGGTGCTCGGGATTACAGGTTGGATATTAGTTCGTTTTGTTGGGCCAATGATTCTTCGTACTTCTTCAAGATCACGTTCAAAAGAAGGTGCTGGAGGCGCCGGAATTGGTTTGGCAGTCATACTTTTTGGTTTATTCCTTGCGTTTTGTGGTTTTATTGGAACCTTTTTTGGGCGGCTTATTCAAGCGGCAGTATCAAGACAGCGTGAGTTTTTAGCGGACGCTTCGGCGGTTCAGTTCACAAGAAATCCAAGTGGAATTGGTGGAGCACTTAGAAAAATCGGTGGAATCACCCCGCTTACAACACCCACCTCTGATGCGAGCCAGTGTAATCACATGTTCTTTTCGCAAGCGATGAACGCGATGTTCGCTAGCCACCCCCCTATCAAAGAACGCATTGCGCGAGTTGAAGGAATTGATGCTTCAGATATTGAACACAACGAAAACATTACTTCAACTGTGGTTGGTGATAGTCTTGTGTCTGGTTTTTCTGAGAGTGTTGTGTTGGACTCCATCAAAAACGGTAGTGGGGTTCGGGAAATTGCAGTGGCTAAATCTCGTGACGTGCTTTCTGGGATTGGTGATGTTATATTGGATGCCATTCGAGAGCCGTGGTCGGCTCGACTTGTTTTGTTTGCAATAGTGGTTGACCGGGGTCAACCAAAACAAGATGAAATACTTTCAAAGAATTTAAGTAAAAACGAGTGGAGTGTATATAAAAAAATTACCGCTCATGTTTCAAACACAAACGAATCTGCGCGATTGCCTATTATTGACTTAGCGGCGCCCGCACTAAAACAACTTAGTAAATCGCAGCTTGGCGAGTTTAATACACTTCTTACTCTGCTAATTAAAAGCGATGGTGTGATTGACCGTTTTGAATGGGTTTTTGTTTCTGTTATTCAAAAACACCTAGCACCACCAAACCTAAAAAACTCAAGAGCAAAACTTTCATTATTGCGTGATTCCGCGTCGCTTGTTCTTGCAATGCTTGCATATTATGGAACCACCGAAAGAAAAGACGCCGAGCTCGCCTACAAATCTGGGGCGGAATCGTGTTCACTTAAACAGCTTAAGATTCCTGAGATGTCTTCTTGCACAATCGAAAATTTAAATAATGCCATGAAAAAATTACAAAAATTACGCTTTACCGAGCGTGAGCGATTTTTGTTGGCGTGTGAAAGGGTTGTTGTTCATGATGAACAGATAACAACTACCGAAGCAGAGGTAATTCGTGCCATTGGGGATTTGCTAGATTGTCCAATACCGATGTTTGGTTAATTACTTCATCAATCATCAAGATTGCGAAGTTCTAAACCGTGCGCTACAAGCCCTGCGTTGATTTCAACCAAACTTGTAGAGCCAAAGTTTTTAATGCCCATCAACTCGGCTTCTGTTCGAATTGCCAAATCGCCAAGTGTTTGAATATTCAATCGTTGAAGTGCTTTTCTAGCACGAACAGATAGATTTAATACAGAAACTGGTTGTTTTAGTATTTGTTCTGGTGCGTGATTTAATAGTTCTTCATAGCGATCTTGGTGAACGCGACTTACGTGTGAACCTTCTGCACCTTGACCAAGTCGAAGACCACGTGCGGTAAGCATGTGTTTGATTTCTACGAGCGAGGTTTCACCGAAGTTTTTGTAACTTAATAGTTCATTTTCTGAAACTTTTAACAAATCGCCAAGTGATCTTATTTCCATTTTCTTAAGGCAATTTCTTGCGCGAACAGATAATTCAAAATCAGTAACCGGGGTGTTCATCATCGCAGCGGTTTTAGCGGCGTCTCGAGCGATTTCTTCGTCGTAATACATGTCTGTTGATGATTGAACATCAACAAGGTATAGACGGGCGCGTTTATGGTTTGGGTCTGTGTCAAGAATTTGGCGAAGACATTTTTCGGCAGCGTTTAGGTTACCGCGGTCTTCGTAAATAACCGAAAGGTTTAAAAGTGAATTAAAGTGAGGCCGTTCACGGGTTGTTAATTCTTCGTAAACAGAAATTGCTTCAGATTCTTCACCAACAAGATCTAGTAGGTATGCGAGGCGAAATTTGTGTGTAGCATCTGTGCCACACGAAGCTGCGTTTCGGAGCTCTTCGACTGCCTCGTACCGTTTGCCATCCAATTCAAATTGAAGGGCCGCCTCATAATGTTTGGTTGCTTGCTCTGGGTTGCCGCCACCAATTACTGTTTCTAATCCGCTTTGTTGATTCACTTTTTCTACTCCATCTTCGTTTTAGTCTACTGTAATGTTAGATTGTACTAAACCTTACGTTGTTTTGCAAAATACACGTCAGTTTGGCTCTGGCGGGTCCACCAAATCGCTAATAGCGGCGTCTGCTTCGGATGCGGGTGGTCCTATTGTCAGTGGTGCTGCTCGACCCGCTTCTCGCTTTATGTTGTTACCAAGAAGGTCGATTGAACGCCATCCACCGCGTTCAAAACGAATAGCCATCGTTAAACCGATCAAAATTATGTATACCGAGGCAGCAATCCACGGGCCAATTGAACCTAGCTGTGGGAAATAAGTTACTGCTACCCAGCCACCGCCCACAATAAAAACCCAACTATAGATTGCCGTTGCGATACCTGGAAATACCGTGTCGCCTGCTCCGCGCAGTGCTCCCGTATATACGATTCCCAAAGCGTCAACGGTTTGAAAAACAGCAACCACTATTAACATGTTGGCACCAAGTCGAATAATTTCCTCTCGCTCAAGCGCAGAATACTGATCGCTGTTAATAAACATTGCCACAAACTCATGTCTAAATATTACAAATATGACTGCGCAAATTGTCATATACACCATAGCCAACGCAACGCCAACTCGGGCGCGCGACACAGCAATGTCTGGTTGTTTTGCGCCAATATATTTTCCAACAATTGAATTTATTGCTACGTTTATCCCAACCGCAGGCATGAAACTTAGTTGTAAAAACGCCAAGGCGATCCAGCCGGCGGCCATGTCGTTTGTACCAAAGCCACCAACAAAAACCGTCATAAATAAAGCCCAGCAAATTATTTCGTTTCCCCACTGAATTGAGCCGGGCCAACCAATTTTAAACAGCAATTTAATTGTTTTAAATGACGGGTGCCAATTTTTTCTGGTTCCATATTTGTTGTTATATTTTGGGCTTATGAAAACAATAAATGGAATAATTGTTTCCATAAACATCCCGACGACCGTTGCTATTGCAGCGCCCTTTAGCCCAAGTGCTGGTGTTCCTGGAATGCCCGGCAAAAAACCTTCGATGCCATTCTCGCCAAAAATCAAAATGTAGTTTGCAACAACATTAACGATATTTGCAATGATCGTAGAAACAGTAATAATTTTCGGTTTGTGTAGCCCTAAAAAATATTGAGTAAACCCTCTACCTACGAGCAAAAACACACAACCCAAGAGCATGTAATTTGCATACATCGATTCAAGAGAAACAAGCTTGGCGTCCACTTCTTCTGGATTTATTAGTTTGAAAATGTGCGGAATAATAAATACAAATGGAACGATAATTACAAACCAAGCCGCCAAAGCCATCCAGCCGGCGTTCCACGGATATTTTGAACCTTTCTCTGGTTCTTTTGCGCCAAGGTGCTGACTGACAAATGTGTTTACAACTGTAACCACCCCCATAATTATTGAGATAGCTGCAAACGCCCATGTTCCGGCGTTTCCTTGGGCTGCAATTTCAACTTTGCCAATTTGTCCGACCATCAGCCTGTCAGTAAATTGCATAAGCGTAAAACTCGTCATTGTTATAATTGTTGGCCACGCCAAAGACCACACTTCAATCAAAGCAAATCGAAGTGTTTGTGGAGGCGAAACATTAGTCGTTTCATTTATTTCTGTTGTCTTACCTAAGTCTGCCATTGCGCAACTTAATTTTACCAGTTTGCAATCACCTTAAGTAAATCTGAGACATCGATAACGCCATCTGGAACTATGTCTTCTGGGCACACCCCTGCGCATGGTCCCCAAGCCGACACAACGGACAGTATGTCTGTCACGTTAACCACGCCGTCACACGTAACATCGCCAACAACCCCGTTGCCCGACACGGTCAAAATTTGGACGTCATCAATATTCCATCCCGAATATCTCCAAGCGCTGTCCGTTGTTCCCATTGTCCAACGAATTTGAACGTTCGATTGCATGTCCGCGCGGTTCGAAATGTCATACGACACTGTTTCCCACTGGCTGTCTGTAATGGTATTTGGGTTTGACCACACTGTTGTCCATGGATCTCCTGAAACGCTAATGCTAATTGTTGCGTTGTCATACATTGGTTGTTCAACGTTTAAATACCTACTAAATTGAAGAATAGTGTTTGTATTATTTTGAAAATTCAACATATCTGTTGTGAGGTGTGTCTGTGCAAGATTGTTTGCGTAGTCGCCAGCAAGGTTATACCCAAGGACATTATTCCCAGTTGCTCCACTTGTTGGGTCTGGGTTTCCATATTCTCCACCACCGCCGGTTGGAACTCCCCAGTTCCATTCTCCCTGCA
>DTSO01000072.1:13361-29258 GCA_012965315.1 Phycisphaerales bacterium
GTATACACAACAGAACTCGCTGTGGTTTGAAGCACCTCGCTACCGCCTGGATACCGTGCGACCTGCCCTGCAGATGTAGAAACCGTAAACCAATATTCTCCAACTAGACCGCAGGAAGAGCTAGGCAGTTCCACTAAAAATGAATTTGGTCCGTTTGAAGAAACGCTACTTTGAGCGTATTCGCCAATGTTTCCGTATCGAAGGTGAAGTTTTGCTGAGTTCATATCTATAGATTCATTGAATACAGAACTTACTACCATTGGAAATACTGAGAGTTCCCCTGGGTTTACAAATTCCGGCAAACCGTTTGGAAATGAAAACGCAATTGGTTGGTTAACAAATTCAATCATGGTTTTAACGGCGGCAAAACTTTCTTCGCACGTTGGAAGAATTTCGCTTGGGGGCAAATCAAATCCCGGTGACCCGGTTGGGCGTAGTTCGATTGTGTATGAAAGAGCGCCTCGGTCAGTTACCCAATCTGGGAACACTCCGTCCGCTAAATAAAGCAGGTCTCCGCCGGTTCCGGCGACATAAGATTCACCGTGAACCGAGGCGATTGCATCGCTCATCGCGGCCGAAAGAGCTTTTACAACCGTTACGCGGGGCGGGGTGTCGTTAGAGCTCGCCCACGGTTCAAGGATAAGCTGTGAATAACTATGAAAATCAACGTGTGCAACTAAATTTGGCAGGGTGTTTACTAAATCTCGCATTGCTTGTGTTTCGGGTTCCGAAAAAGCGTTTGGACCAATATAGATATCGCTGCATGTATTGGTGCTTGTGCTATCACCACCACCCCATGCAAAACTCCAGTTTCTATTTAGATCAACACCTTCACACGAACCACTGTTGTTCCGTCTATTTTTTCTCCAAAAGCGATCGCCACCATTGGCATATGTAAATTCATATCCATCTGGGTTAACAATTGGAACAACAATAATTTCTGTTGATTCAAGATACGATTGCATAGACGGGTCTGTGTTCCACGCCTCAATAATTTTTTCTATTGCATACACGGGTACCATTACTGCGACCCACTCACGCGCGTGTTGACAACCGTTAAATAAAATTTGTTTTCTTCCAGTTGTGTCACCTGGAGCGGTAATTCGAATACCGTGAATGTCTCTGCCTTCGTGGGTTTGTCCGGCTATAAAGGTTGTTGTAATTTCTGGGGCCGCAATAGCAAAGCTTGAAAGTTTCGCATTCACTTCTGGCCATGTTTTAAAGTCACTGTACCAACCGCCAAGCCCCCTGCTTCTTGCTAACGCTCGCTCTTCTTCAAATAATTTCAAGCGCCTATCAATATTTGATTCGACAATTTTAAATGTAACACCGAGTTTTTTCAACAGTCGAATCGCTTCTTCATCAAGCAACATTGATGTCTCTCCTGAGTGATCAAAGCACGCCAACGATTTTGCGCCAAAATCTCTAAGAAGCTCTAATTGCTCGGGGCTTTCAATGTGAACATTTACAACGCTAATTCCATCGTATTGACTTGCTGAAAAAAGTATTGATGAGGTTAATAAGATTGTGTTAAGTAAAAGCATGTGTAATTATCTCTATTATGCCTATTCGAGGAGAAAAGGCGAGAAGTTTCTTTTAATTTCGTGGATTGACAATACCCTTTTTTAATGCGATGCTGTCCAAATGAATAAATATTTATTTTTATGTGTGTTAATGCTTGTGGTTATTGGTTGCTCTACGCCAACAAAAGGACCAACCAGCATCGCAAATGTTGGGGTAAATGTCCGGAGTGATTTAAAAATCATTGTCCCAACAAATGAAGAATACATTACTTGGGAAGCCATGTTGAAAAAAATCGATAGCGCTGATGTCATTTTGCTTGGGGAGTTACATGACCACGCCGTTGGTCACGCGGTTCAGTTTGGGATAGTTGAAGATGTAATGAAAAAGTATCCAGGAAGTGTGCTAGCGCTTGAAATGCTTGAGCGGGATGAACAGCTGAGGGTTGATGATTACATGGATGATTTAATAGATGCGGACAAGCTTGCTTTAATGACACAATCTGATAATTGGGGTGGAAAGGGAGGTTGGGCCGCTTGGTACCAACCAATTATTGATGTTGTAAAAAATAGTAATGGCGAGGTTGTCGCAGCAAATGCTCCAAGAAGATATGTTCGGCTTGCACGGCTAGAGGGGTACGAACGGATAGACGCCTTGCCTTTAAATAGGCGGGTTTTTATTGATTACCCAGAAAACTTATCGGGCGGAAAATATCGTCAGCGGTTTTGGGAGTTTGCTTCACATGGCGACGAAGGGGAAGAGGCTGTGAAGGTTGATGTAACAACTATTGATCCAGACGACCCAATGTTGCCAACATTCAAAAGCATGCAGGCGTGGGATGCGACCATGGCGCAATCTGTTGTTAACGCAAACCCATCAAATAAACATAAGGTAGTTTTGCTTGTTGGTCAATTTCATGTCGAATACGATGGCGGAATTGTGCAAGAAATTCGAAACCGAATGCCAAGTGCCAAGGTATTGGTTGTTTCAATTCAGCGCGAAATTCCTGACGAAGATTGGCGTGGTGATGATTCAAAAGAAAACGCGCCGCCCATCGCCGATATCATGATTGTTGAAAACGCAACAAATTAACTAGTACAACAACGATTAAGCCGGTCGTTAATCGCCAGCCAATCTGGAGAGGTTGGTGGCAATTCAACAACAATGACATCTGCATCCATAGCGTCTGCTTCGCGCAATACTGAGTATATTTTTGCGGCGTATTCGGTGGGGTTGCTTGGCATTTGAATTTTATTCTTACAACCCATTGGTGCTGTTGTGTGAAAAACCACTATTGTAGAGTCGCTGTTTATATTGCAAATAGCATCGCTAGTTTTCAAAACCACTTTTGTTTTTGGGGCGTAGTGACGAGAACTTGTTCCGGGCGAGTTTGTTTGGTTGACGCTGTTGTGTGTTGCAACATCACCAATGCAGTTTGTCAACTCCTCTATTGTTACAGAACCTGGTCGAAGTATTTCTGGTGTGTCAACCATTGAAAGTACTGTTGATTCGATGCCTTTTTCAGAAGAGCCGCCATCTAAGATGAATACATCGCAACCAAATTCTTGTTCTACGTGGCTTGCTGTTGTTGGAGATATGTGCCCAGATATGTTTGCTGATGGTGCAGAAATTGGATTGTTAAAAGAAGCCAACAACATTCTTGCGGTTGTGTGTGCGGGACACCGAATAGCCACTGTGTCAAAACCGCCGCACGCTTCCTTTGGAACATCTTCTTTTTTAGGAAGAATTATTGTAAGTGGTCCTGGCCAAAACATTTCTGCAAGTTTATCGCAGCGATCATCCCACCCTATCGCAAGACGATTCACCCAAGACGCATCGAGAATGTGTGCAATCATTGGATTGTCGGTTGGTCTTTTTTTTAGTGCGTATACTTTTTTAACCGCCAATGTGTTAAATGTGTCGCAACCCAATCCGTACACGGTTTCGGTAGCAAAAGAAACAACTCCACCCTCTTGAAGAATTTTGGTTGCTTCTATAATTGCTTCTTTTGTTGGTAAACATATTGGCATTATTTATTTTGATTGTGCTTTAGGGAAATTTGTCTTTGTTCTAACGATGTTCCCATCGCTTCATACAGCGCAGTGATTGATTTGTTGTAGTCTATTGTTGAGCGCAACTCGGCGGTTCTTGCTGCAGCTAATCCGGCCTGTGTTTGTAATTTTAAATTCAAAAACGTTGGCGTTAGTCCGCCCATTGTTTCTTCTTCAACAATTAACGCACGAAGGTTTTCGGCTTGTGCAATTCTGAACGACTTGTTTGCTCGCATTAACGAGGCGTTTGTGACCATGCCTCGTAAAGATTTTTTTACTTCGATTGTTGCTTGTTGTACACCGCGTTTATATGTGGCTACTGATGACATTTTCTTTAATCGTGTTGATTGAAATTCGGCTTCTGCAGACCTATTCCCAAGTGGAATCTGAAAATTTAAACCAACTAAATAGTTAACAAAGTCTGAACCAAACACTTCGCTATATCCATCGCCGGCGTTGTCGCCAAGGCCATAAAAAGACATTTGTGCTTGCATGTCAAGTTGTGGAAGTCGAGCATTGTCAGCAACCTCGATTTGAATTTCATTCGTTTTAATTTGTAGAGCCAGTTTTTTAAGGTCTGGTCTGTTTTTTACCGCCGTAACCAGTGCTTCTCGCAACGAAATAACGATTGTTTTTGCTGCTAATTCTCCGGTGGGCTGAATAATTACTTCTGAGTCTAATGGCAACGCGTCAGAATTAATAAGTTTTTTCAAACTGTCAGAAGCTAGTTGAACCTCTGCCTGTTGTTTTATTACTTCTGCTTTTCGTTGTTGGACGGTTGCAACCGCTTGCGCATAGTCCGCCTCGCTTGTGTCGTAAGAAATTCTCAGTTCTAAAATGTCGACTACTTGTTCGCCTTGTTCCAGCAACCATTGGCTTATTTGTAGTTTTTTCCATTGTAAACTTAATTCAAAATATCCCTGTTCGGTTAACGAAACGGTTTGATTTAAGGAAGCGCGCACATCTTCCCGTGTTTGGTCTTCGTTTAATTTTGAAATATGTATTTGTGCCAACGTTATTTTTTTTCCAAAATTACGAAGCAGCGGTTGATTTAAATCAACAGTCCCAATTGTTTGCCATGCTGGGTCTGGCGAAAAATTAAAGCCCGCTGATTGACTTTCTGTCTTTGTGATATCTGTAGAAATAGTTAGAGATCCACCGCTATTTAATTTCTTTGATAATTGAGCATTTGCTAAAAACAGGTCGGTTACTGATTCGCCTGAGTTTAAGGGTGCTCCGCCTGGGCCAATGATTTGTTGTTGTGGAATGCGTGATTTATTCTTCGATGCGCCTACGCCCAAAACAAAGTCGAACGCTGCCTCTGCAGAAATCGTTGCTTCTTTTGCAATTTGTGGTTGAAGAAGCGCTATTTGAACATCTAAGTTGTTTTCAATGGCAAGCGTAATTGCGTCTTCCATTGAGAGTGGGGATGTTGTGGAGTTTTGTAAATGTAAATTTAAACCGGTGATTGAATTCCAGCCCGATTGGTTATTTGCGGGCGATAGTCTTTCTAGTTCTTCTGCCCTGTGGTGCAAAGAAACCTCCACTTTGGTTTTTTTCTCTAGTGGGAAAAATAACTGTGTGTCGGCGTCGTCTGCGCCGAAGTTTTCGGCGCCCAGGGAAGGATGATTGTCTGAAGTTGATACCGTTTTACTGTGGGTATTGGTGGAAAGCGGAGACGCACACCCTTGAACCAATAGAATTAGTGCAATTGTGCTTGTTTGTGCATATTTTGAGAACATGTGAGAAGAATACCATCATCTTAGAGTTGCCATAATCACCCAATGTCGATACCCTCACCAATAGTAACGTTCTACGAAACACGGATGTCGAGGAGACCGAAATGCAAACAATCAAATCAACCACTCTTTTCATCGCCAGTGCCCTAACTATGGCTGTGTCCATGTCCGCACTTGCTAACGCCCAAGACCAAACACAGGGCTCTAACAGTACTTGGGTTGGGGTTATTACTTCAGATACTGCACTTGTTCGGTGCGGGGCAAATGAAAGTTATTATCCAATTGCAACCGCAAGGGTTGGTGATTTGGTTCTTGTAAATGGAAAGCGGCAGGATTGGTTAAAAGTAGACACCTCGGGCGACCTGTTTGCAGGTGTTGTTGGGTATGTCAAATATCCATCCGATGACATTTCATCCTTCTTGATTGCCGGGACGGATGGTAGGGCCAGCAGCGATATCGAGGTGCTAGCAAAAAATATTGAATCGGATGAGTTGTATCGTTCGTGGCGACCAATTCTTCGGTTGCACGATGGCGATAACGTTTGGGTAATTGACACAAAAACAACAGACCCAGGAACATTGCATCGCGAGGCGTACACTGTTCACACAATTAAAATGCCAACGGGTGGCAACGGGTGGATTAATACTTCGTTTGTTAAACAGGCAACGAGTGAACAAACTGCCTTGTTTTATGGCGTGAACACCCGGGTTGAAGAAAACGAAACTCTCACAACTACTGCCGTGGACACATCTGTTGTTGGTGCGGAAACCGAAAACACAACAAGTATAGATATTGTCATGGCTGAAGAAGAACCAGCCAAACTAATACCGCTTTCGCTCGTGGAACTTGAAGCGGCGTGGAAAAAAATTACTGCAGAGCCAGTGATGGGCGCGGAAGTTTCTCCATTAAAAGATATGTACAACGAACTTTTAGATAGCAAGGGTGACGACTTAGTGGTCACACAGATTGCTGGTGGAAGAATTAAACAACTTGATGTTTGGGCGGGGCTTCAGGCGCAACGAATTCGTATTGAAGCGCTTCGATCTAGTCTTGATAAACGGTCTGACGAGGTTTCTGAATTTCAGACAATTATGGCCATGAATGAAGAATATGCGATGAGTGGTAGATTGGCTCTTTCTAATACTTTTGATGGTCGATTGCGACCATTAATGTATAGAATTCAAGACCTAAAATCTGGCAGAACCATTGGTTATTTGCCTGCAAATAAGGATTTTGAGCTTTCTGGACTTGTTGGTCAACATGTGGGCGTGGTTGGAAAAACCGCCTGGAATCCAACTTGGCGTGTCAACGTTGTTGCCGGAACCAGGTTTGATATTCTGTCACCCACTACCGCAATCGTCACACCTGATATACAATAGCCCGCTTCCAAAACACGTTTGTCACCTCAGACTCCCAACGACATTCGTGCAAAGAACCAAGCCTTCGATATTCTTAAGTAATTGAAGAAGGTGCTTGGGGCATTAGCTCAATTGGGAGAGCGCTGCCTTTGCAAGGCAGAGGTTATCGGTTCGAGCCCGATATGCTCCATTTTTAAAGGGTTGGCGTGGGGGTTAATTTATTATTTCAAACACCGACACAAATGAAATGGGCATCGCTTCGTTTGTTTTATGGGTTATTTTTGTGCACCGTATACTTCGTAGCGAACAAGTTTTCCCCTGTGAACAACCGTGGGGTTTTCTTTAAAAAAAGGTGCGTAGTTTGGTCTTTTTACAACCACCCTTTTTATCGCTGTTTTCATAGCCAAATCAAAAAGTTCTTTTGTTTGAATATCTTCGTCGTACCCAACAACTGCTTGCAGCATTTGGATACTGCCTTGGGGAAGCGCGCTCTTTTTTCGTTTTGGTGGGAACATGGGATCCATATACACAACATCAACACCCTCGGTGTTTTGCATTATTGCGCGGGAATCTGCTTCGTCGAGGGTCAGTCGCCCGCCCAGCGCATTGCGTAGTTCGGGGTTTACGTTTGCCCTGTGAAGTCCGTCTCTCAACAACACAGAAATTATGGGAGAACGCTCAATTGCATGAACGGTGTATCCCATCAAGGCAAGCATTGCGGAATCGGCGCCAAGACCTGCTGTTATATCTAAAACAGTTTTGGATTCATTGCCAACAGCTTTTGGGAAGAGTTGTTTTCTAGACAAATTACCAGCCCCTGTCCTTCTATCTATTTTATTAAAATCTACTTTGTATCCCTTTTTGTCAGCCCTGTTTGATCGACGAATTTCCACGCCGCCATGTCCAAAATACACAATGAAAGTTGTAGGGTGATTTTGTTTTCCAAGAAGTTGTGCCAATTGCTTGGCTTCGTCGAGAAGGCGAGCATCTTGTGTAGCAACAACAACCTCAAAAGTGCTTGCGTGCTGTACACTGCTGAGTTCTAAGTGTGAAATAGACATGTCTTTATTATTTTACTCTCAATTTTGTTTTTTAAGTAATCCCAAAGCATAACCCGCCAAAATATGGAGTTGGTTAAATGAAAAATTATATTGCAACCTTGGTGGTAGTAATGGGTAGTTGTGTGACAGCAATTGCTGATGTTAACCCAGAAATATTAGTTCTTGACAATGGAATGAAGTTCATTCTGCTTCCAAGATCAGAAGAACCCAACAGTATCGCCGTTGGTTGGGTTGCCAAGGTTGGTTCTGTAAATGAACGCCCCGGCATAACGGGAATGAGCCACTTTTTTGAACACCTTATGTTTAAAGGTACAAATACTATTGGAACGAATAACGCAGAAAAGGATGCTGAGTTCACCAACACCGAACGCGTGTTAAGAAACCAAATGCTAGATATTATTTGGGACGAACAGTATGCGCTCTTTAAATTGGGCGAAATAGATGATCCGTGGGACGCAAAAAACGACACCCCAGAACTGTCGTCGCTTCGAAAAGAACTTCAAGCAACAATGAAGTCTCATCGTGATGTAATTGTAAAAGATGAGTTTTCCTCTGTGTATCAGGGTGCCGGTGCAACGGGCATGAATGCATTTACCAGCGAGGATGTTACTTTTTACATAAACCAAATTCCTGCAAACAAATTTGAGTTGTGGTGTTGGATGGAATCTGACAGATTACAAAATAGTGTTTTTCGAGAGTTTTTCTCTGAACGAGACGTTGTGCATGAAGAAAGACGAATGCGAACCGAGTCCACCCCAACGGGCGTTTTCCAAGAGCAGTTTAACTCTATGTTCTGGCAAGCCTCCCCATATTCGTGGCCTGTAATTGGTTGGCCAAGCGATTTAAATAGTTACACGCTTGAAGAAGCGAATAGATATTTCGATGTTTACTACCAGCCGGGTAACCTAATCGGTGTAGTTGTTGGTGATTTTCAGCTTCAGCCAATTAAGAAACTAATTGGTGAGTATTTTGGTCAACTCGAAGAGGGCGACGCTCCACCGCCTCCGGTTCCAACCATTGAACCCCAGCAAAGAGCACCTCAGTTGATGGTTGTAGAACTAGACGCACAATCCCAAATCGAAATTCGATACCATGGTGTTCCGTTTAGACACCGAGATTCGTACCCGCTTGAAGTTATGGCTTCTGTGTTAAATGGAAAAACGGGTCGGTTATATAAGGCGGTGGTCGAGGGTGCAGAAATTGCAAACAACGCACGATTTACTGTTGATACAAAAAAATATGCTGGTGCCGTTTCTTTTTCTGCGACCGTAAAGGGTGATGCTAAACCAGAGCAACTTGAAAGTGCCTGGTATGAACAGGTTGATTTGTTACAGAACGATTCTGTGTCAGAGTATGAATTAGAAAAAGTAAAAAACAATATTGTTGCTGATCAGTTTAGACAGTTGCAAAGTAACTTTTTCTTAATGATTCAACTTGGATATGGAGAAGCAATTGGTGGTTGGGAAGCAATTAACGAATCAAAAGACCTTCTTCTTGCTGTTACTGCTGACGACATTAAACGAGTTGCAAACAAATACCTCACCAAGAACAACTCGTCTGTTGCACTTTATAATCGTTCAAAAAACGCGACGCCTATCGACGCTCAGTTCGAAGAAGAGTTGGCGGCGTTCTCTGAAGAGCAACAAATGATGATTAAACAGGCGCTTTCTGAGCTTAAGGCCATTCCAGAAGAAGAACTTCTACAAACTGCGGCGCAAATGAAAGTGCAAGCACAACAGGTACCCGCGGAATTTAAAGCGGTGTTTGATTTCTTGCTAAAGAAACTACAAGAGCGAATCGACTCTCTTTCTAATGACTTGGGGTCTGAAGAGCCCGCAAAAACTCCGGTGGTTGAAGAGGTCGTTGAACAAAATTTTGTTGAAACAAACCAAAAACTTGAACTAACCGCACAACAACTAGCCGAAGCAACTGAATTCCTTGCAAGTTTTCAAGATAAGTCTTTGGGTGAACTTATACAAGTTGAGGCCGCATTAACAATGGCCGCGACAAGAGTTCAGGGCAGCGACCAAGTTGTGTTGGAATACATTCTTGCGCGGCTTACTGTTCTTATCGCAGAACTCGAAAACGAAAATTAACTCGCAATTGATTTATTATTAATTGCTTTCATTAACACTGGATATTAAATATGTTTACAACCACCTTACTTATAGCGCTCATTGTTACTGCGCCAAGCAGCCCATACGACATCGTCTTTCCTGAATTTGTGTTCACTCCACCAACGGCGAGTTCGTTTAGGGAAACTGTTTCGGAGAATACCACTGTGTTTATCGCGGAAGACAGAGAGTTGCCGCTCATTAGTATGGTTGCGACCTTTCGTGGTGGTAGTTATTTAGTTCCAAACTCACAGGCGGGTCTTGTTTCAATGATGGCGTCTCTTGTTCGAAGTGGTGGCACTGAAACCATGAGTGCGGAAGATGTTGATGAACAATTCGCTTTTCTTGCTGCTAATTCTTCTGTTGGTAGCGATGGCGCAACTGTAGTTGCAACATTAAATTCTCTTTCTTCTAATTTTGAAGAAAGTTTTGATTTGTTTTTAGACATGTTGCAACACCCGGGATTTCAAGAATCAAGGGTTGCTCTAGCAAAAGATTCTGCTGTTGAGGATATGAAACAACGCAACGATGAACCAAGTAGTATTTTAGGCCGAGAAAACTCGCGTCTTCTGTTTGGAAACTCCTACTTAGGTAGAAACTCGACCGTTTCTTCTATTGAACCCATTGACACTAAATCGTTGCAAGAAATACACGCGAAAATTATTAATCCTTCAAATTTGATTATTTCCATTAGTGGTGATTTTGAAAAAGATGAAATGCTTGCATTCCTATCTGAGAAATTAAATAATTGGAGTCGTGGCGACGTATCCCTCGATCCGCCAGGTGTTTCTTCTGAATACACACCGGGCATTTATTACGTTGAACAAGATGTTCCACAGGGTGGTGTTCGAATTTGCATTCGTTCAATGAGGCGCGGTGATAAAGATGTTGCTGCTGCTCATATTATGAATTATATTTTGGGCGGCGGTGGTTTTAGTAGTCGAATTACTCAAAAAGTAAGGAGCGACGAGGGTCTTGCTTACAGCGCTGGGTCGATGTTTTCTCCGGGTATTTTTGGGGACGGTATTTGGGGGGCTGGGTATGAATCCAAAAGCTCTACTGTTGCGCTTGCCGCAAAACTGATCTTTGATGAAATTGATCGAATTAAAACCATACTGGTTTCAGATGAGGATCTTGCGTTAGCTAAAAGCGCTACTATCGAAACGCTCCCAAGTGAGTTTAATTCAAAAGCGGACACGCTCTCGGTTTTTGTTTCGGATGCGTTAACGAACCAAGACCCGCAGTACTGGGAAACATATAGAGATAAAATAAGTGCGGTAACCAAAGAAGACGTTCTACGAGTTGCCAATAGAATTCTCAAGCCCGAAGAAATGTATATGTTAGTTGTTGGTAACTGGGATGAAATTGAAGTTGGAGACGCGGATGGCCGTGCATCAATGGAAGATATACTCGCAATAATCGGCGGCTCATTCACTGAACTGCCGGTTTTAGACCCGTTAACCCTAGAACTTCCAAGCGAACAATCGCTGAAAACCAATTAGTTGTTTGGAGCTATAAAAACAATGGGTAATAGACCTGTAAAAAAAGGCTGGATTACAGCAAAAACTGCGGATATCAATGATCTTTATGAGCGCTCTGTTCAGTGCCCAGAATCTGAGGTTGATTTAATTTTTCAGGCGTGGGGTGAACTTCGAGACCGAAAGCCCGAGTCGATTAGAGAGGATTTCTGTGGAACTTCTGCCGTTGCCCGAGAGTGGGTTTTAAGAAACGACACAAACAAAATTCTTGGCATTGATTTAAATGAAGAAGTTCTTGCTTGGGCACAAAATAAAATTGACTCTGAACTAACCGAAGAACAGCGGAGCAGAATTACTTTAGTTAAACAAGATGTTATGGCTGTCGATTCGCCTTCTGTTGATTGTATTTTGGCGATGAATTTTAGTTATTATGGTTTTAAAAAACGCGATATTCTTAAAAAATATTTCACGTCGGTACATGGCGACTTAGTTGAAGATGGAATGTTTTTACTCGACGCATATGGAGGAAGTGATTCTTTTTTAGAAATGGCCGAAGAGAGAGACATGGATGGTTTCACGTATGTTTGGGATCAAAATCACGTAAATCCAATAACCGGCGACATTGTTAATTATATTCATTTTGAATTTCCCAATGGTTCTAAAATTACAAAGGCCTTTACATACGAGTGGCGTTTTTGGACCCTCCCGGAAATTCAAGATGTGTTACTTGAGTCTGGTTTTTCGAAAGTTGTTGTGTATTGGGAAGGAACTAATGGCGAAGGTGAGGGGGATGGGGTTTGGAAAATTGACCGCCGTGGAGAGGCTTGTGCGGGGTGGGTGGCATATATTGCCGCAATGAAATAAACAATATGAAGGCCTTGATGGACATGACAACACCAATTGGGATTTGGTTGGCGAATGAGCTCGACCACGTTTCTTTGGTTATGTCAGACCATTTAAAAAACGAACACAAGGAGGTAACCGCCATTTGTGGCGAGTTAGCCGCCTACCGAGGAAAAATGTTGCGGCCTACGGTGTTGCTTTTGTCTTGGAGGTCTGTTTCGTCTTGCGAAACAACCCCACATGAGGTCCGCGTTGCTGCTGGTGTTGTTGAGTTAATCCACCTTGCAACACTTGTGCATGATGATATTTTAGATGAGGCCGATTTAAGACGCGGCGCACAAACAATCAACAGCCTTCTGGGAAACGAGGCGGCGGTCATGCTTGGTGATTATTTATTATCCAGCGCATTTTTGTTGTGTTCTACTGTAAAAAACCCAGAGTTAAATCTCTTGCTTGGCGAGGTAACGAACACATTATGTGCTGGTGAACTGGTCCAGCTTTCGCGTAGAAACGATGTGGATTTAGATCTTGAATCTTATTTTCAAATCATTCACGATAAAACTGCGTCGCTTATTGCGGCCTCTTGTGAAATGGGCGCAATGCTCGGCAAGGGAAGTGGTTGTGAAATTAAAGCCCTAAAAGAATTTGGAAGCTCTGTCGGCATGGCGTTCCAGATTAAAGACGATATTCTTGACCTTCTTGGAGAGCGGGAGATTATTGGAAAACCGGCAGGAAGAGATTTGGATAAGGGCAAGCTTACTCTTCCAATTATTACAATGCTTGTTGACAACCCCTCGTTAAAAGAAGAGGTTCAAAAAATCATGGGTAATGCCGACAGAGATGCGCTTAGTGCGCTGTTGCATAGCACCGGTGCCATTTCATCCGCTTTTGATATGGTTTCCAAAATGGTTAACGCTGCAATTTGTGGGGTTGAGGAAGTTATTGAGAATGAATCATCCAAACAGTTGTGTGCTCTTGCTAAACAATTAAAAAGTTCTGTTTAGATTAATTCTGTAGGGTTGTTATCTGGGGAATATTTCTGTATTATCGCTGGGCTGCAAATATAAACTTGGTGTTTATTGTTTTTTGTAGTTTTCGTTCTGTGTCCCTAATTGGTAGGGTGTTTTAGTTGCTCTTGTTTTGCAACAATAAAACATAGAGGTTCAAATCCTCTGTAGAGCTTTTTCCGTTCCTTTGTTGGAAACCAGATGGAGTTATTTTATGTTGCCACGAAGACCCGCGCGCTCAGGACAGGTTGGGTTTTTATATTTGCCACCATATCGAGTTCAGGGTATTAGTGTCGCTGGTGAACAAACCGCGATTCATATTCCAGAACTAGATGTGGCGTTTGATGTTGGATTGTGCCCCCGCCCAGTTTTATCTGCTCCATATATTGCGCTCACGCACGGCCACATGGATCATGTGGCCGGATTGCCGTATTACTTCAGCCAGCGAGTTTTCCAAAAAATGGGGGTTGGTACCTGTATTTGTCATGAAGAAATTGCCGGCGATGTACAGGCAATGATGGGTGGCTGGGTTGACTTAGAAAAACAACACACGCCGCATGTTATTGTTCCAATTAAGCCAGATGACGAATATCAAATAAAGCCAAACGTTTTCTTAAAGGCAATTGAAGCCAAACATACCGTTCCCGCACTTTCGTATGTTGTGATGGAACATCGAAAAAAATTGTTAGACAAATATTTTGGATTGCCACAACACGAACTCAGGCAACTAAAAATAGACGGTACTGATATTACACAAACATTAAAAATTCCACTTGTTGCCTGTACTGGCGACACCGAAATTGGTGATCATTTATTTCGTCCAGAATTTGTAAACGCCCCAATACTTCTTACTGAATGTACTTTTTTCGAACAAGAGCACAAGAGGCGCGCTTCGGTGGGAAAACATCTTCATATCGATGATCTTGCTGAACTTCTAAAGGTGTGGAAAGCAGAGCACGTTGTAATCACACACACGAGCCGCCGAACAACCCTTGATCAAATTAAATCTGCTATTAACGAACGAATTGGGTGTGATGATGCTCAGCGTATTCATATATTAATGGACCACAGAGCAAATCGACTTCGATACGAAAAACAAACAGAAGAACTAGAACTAACAAATGAAGACGCAAGTGGTGACTTCATAGCCGAGCAACCAAGTGCCTAATGGACAACAATAAATTAAAAATTGACATACTTGAACGGTTAAAACTGGATTACCCAGCAATGTGCCGACGCTGGTTCGATGACATTCGAGTAATTGGTATTATTGATGGCTCTGTACATATTCAGATTGATGAACCAGTGCAACTAAAGTATCTACAACGGTGTTGCACACAACCGTTTTCGGATGTGGCACAGTTTGTAACTGGCCGTTTGCTTAGTGTTGTTTTCGTTGGCACAGATACCGGCAATGTCCCGGCGGGCACTACTGTTTCTGGAGACAGTGTTGGTGGTGGGTCTTCAATAATTGAAGACGATATGTTAATTAGCCCCGACTACAATTTTGATAGTTTTGTAATCGGGCCCGGAAATCGACTTGCACACGCTGCGTCGGTTGCCGTATCCGAAAGACCGGGACAAGCGTACAACCCGCTATTTATTCATGGTGGCGTTGGGCTGGGAAAAACACACCTCTTGCAATCGATTTGCCAGACGGCAATGAGTGCAAACCCATCAATGCGAATTTATTATGTTTCATGCAATGGTTTTATGACCCAATTTCTCGAAGCGGTTCAAGCTGGAGAAATGTCTTCTTTTAGGAATAAATTTCGTGCATTTGACATGTTGGTCATTGATGATATTCACGATCTTTCAAAAAGAGATCAAACACAAGAAGAGTTTTTTCATACATTTAACACACTTTTTCAATTAAACAAGCAAATTGTTTTGAGTTCAGATGCCCCGCCAAGCGAAATTCCCCATCTTGAAGAGCGATTAATTAGTCGCTTTTGTTGCGGATTGGTTGCGTGTGTTGAAAAGCCCGGCTTTGAAACGCGGGTTTCTATTGTTAACAAAAAGGCTTCGCTTCGCCACATTGAAATTCCTGATGATGTTGCGACCTATATTGCTACAAAACTTAGTTCAAACATCCGCCAACTTGAGGGTGCTATTATTAAATTACAAAGTGTATCTTTGCTTGATAACTCCCCAATAACGCTCACAATGGCTAAAAAAGAAATCGGGAACGAGGCTACTGAAGCGGGACCGCGCCATGTTTCTATTCAAGATATTTTGGATGCTATTACTGATTTTTATGACGCAAAATTATCCGATTTACTTTCAAAAAAACGGCATAAATCCATTACCACCCCAAGACAGCTTGGCATGTGGCTGGCAAGAAAACACACCAGATTTAGCCTTGAAGAAATTGGAGGATATTTTGGCGGACGCGATCACACAACAGTCATGCACGCCATAAAGACGGTCAATCAAAAAATCGAGTGTGAAGAATATTTCGCCCGAGATATTGAAAAACTAGAAGAGCAATTATCGGACTCACAAGAAGTGTAAGTTATTAACAGGCATGTGGATATGTCGTGGAAAACTCGTTTGTTGTGGTTTTAAAACACCGATAGTTAGTCAGATAAGGCCCCATCAATACCCAGCAACCGGTCTTAAATATTCCTTATTAAACACACATACGAACAGCTTATTAAACACTTGATATGTGTATAAGTTGTTTGGCTAGATGGGTTTATGTTTTGTTTTTAGTGTTATCCAC
>DTSO01000073.1 GCA_012965315.1 Phycisphaerales bacterium
GCTCAGTTAGGAATTTGGGCTTCGATTGAAGCAATGGAACATTCGGGGCTTGCATGGCAAGAAGGTGATGCAAGTCGCCGAGGTGTTGTCATTGGTTCAGGCGTTGGTGGCATTCAAACGATTGAACATTTTTCAAGTATTCTTGCTGAAAAAGGTCCAAAGCGGCTTAGCCCATTCACCGTCCCAAAATTAATGGTAAATGCTGTAGCGGGAAATGTCTCTATTCGATTTAATTTGCGAGGCGTTAATTCAGCCCCAGCGACTGCATGCGCAACTGGCGGGCACGCGTTAGCAGAAGCGTGCATGTTTATCGCTATGGATCTAGCAGACTTTATCTTAGCTGGTGGCGCTGAAAGCGCTGTTTCACCAGTCTGTGTCAGCTCTTTTTCTGCAATGAAAGCGCTCTCAACTCGCAATGATGAGCCAAAACTTGCTTCAAGACCATTCGATCGCGATCGCGATGGTTTTGTTCTATCCGAGGGTGCTGCAGTACTTGCTGTAGAAGAATTGGAACACGCGAAAGCACGTGGCGCAAACATTCTTGCTGAAATAATCGGCTTTGGAATTACAGGTGATGCGGGGCATATTGCAGCACCTGATGCGGAGGGTTCTGGAGCAAAAGCAGCGATGACCGCTGCTCTGCGAACAGCAAACATTCCTTTAGAATCAATCGATTACATCAATGCACACGGGACCTCAACTCCACTTGGAGATGCTGCGGAAGTGTATGCAGTGAAATCCCTCTTTGGCGACCATGCGTACAAGTTGGCTATGAGTTCTACGAAGTCATGTACTGGGCATACCCTTGGTGCTGCGGGTGGGATAGAATCCATTGCAGTTGTAAAAGCAATCTGCGAAGGTGTTATGCCACCAACCATAAATTTGGATAATCCTGACGAAGGGTTTGATTTAAATTTTGTTGCAAACACGCCGCAAGAACGAAAAATTCGTGTTGCGTTAAATAACTCTTTTGGTTTCGGTGGGCACAACGTTTCGCTTGCAATTGCAGCGTTCGATGGTTAAATTAAAATCAACCGAGGACCAGTTGAAGGGCAGTCGGTGGTTAAAACGGGAAGGAAATTCCTGTCCAAATCATAATGCTATCACGACCTGGGTTGGTTGAATAGGTATTGGCATTTGAAATGTGATGCCACTTTACGCCGATTAACCAACGATTGTTATTGCCAATGTCAAACGAAAAACCAACGCCTGCTTGAGGCGTGAAGTTGAACTTTGAACCACCGCTTGGTACATTTTCAGATGTGCGAAGAAGTCCAGCACCACCCTCTAAAAACATTGACCAAGATTCTTTGGCAATGAAATGCCACCGTAGTTGTAACGTGAAATTAAGACCCTTTGCGTCTTCGTTTACTTGATCAACTTCCATAATAAAAAGTCCAAGGTCGAGACTCAAATTGTCATCAACAAAGTACTCGTACTCTACGCCAAGAATTTTTAGTGTATTGTTTGAATCTTTAATGTCTTCTGCAAAGCCGCCAGAGAAACCCCAACGCCACGTACCCTCTTTACCCCACGTAGTTGGAAGCGGGGCCATTTCGGTCGATTGCAGTTCTATAGGCTGTGAAGTTTGCATTGCTATCGTGCTTTCGAGTGAAAGCGACGATTGTGCAATAATGTCAATCGATTGGTAATCTGCTGTTGTTGCGCAAAGCGCGAGTGCAAGTGCTTGAATCATAATAATGATCCCAAGGGGATTCGAACCCCTGTTCCCAGGATGAAAACCTGGTGTCCTGACCTGGCTAGACGATGGGACCTAAGGCGAGGAATGATACCGTACTCACGACTTCGCTGCAGAGTGTATCCTTCAGAAAATGCTTTCTCTTTCACTGATTTTTGTTCTTCATGCTACTTTTGGCTCTGGGATTCCTCCGCTGAGCGAAAATGTCCAAATCCGGCTCTCAACGGCGGTAGATGGGCAGGATTCTCGTGGAGAATCTTTTGCAGCAATCTTGGAGCACGTCAGCGAATGGAAGTCCCCAATTGAAGCCGAATTCAAGGAAATACCAATATCTGCCTTACTGGCACACCCCGAGCAGTATCGGGGCGTCCTCGTTCGGTTTCAGGGCGCTCTTGAGCAAACTAGCCCTCAGACACAACCCTGGGAAGGTGTTCATGAGTGGTTTGTCAGAGACCAGAGTGGGGCGTTGCTCTGCATTTACGTTGTTGGCTCAAATCAAATTTCGGTGGGGGACTCAATTTCTGGAATTGCTCGATTTTACAAAACGATGTCAATGGAGGGTCGTGACTCACAAATCAGAATGTACCCTACGTTTGTGACATCGCCACTTGCCATTGATTTACTTGCTTCAAGCAACGCCATTCCGACACCGCTTTTGCTTTTGCCTGTTCTGTTATTTGCATCCATCATCGTATTTATTCTTGCACGACTTGGTAAACGAAAACGGCAGATTCGTCATAGGGTTCCTATTCAAACGGACGATGTTGTAGATGCAATGATTAATTACGCTAGCGACTTGCCAGATAACGCATCACAAGCACTTGCAAAAATGTTTGAGCAATCTGAAGGTGATGCATGAACACAGTTACAACCTCACTTGGCGAAAATTCATACGACATTCATATAGGTTGCAATATTCTTCAAGAATTAGGGGTCATCGCAACATCAGTAGCGCCCGCTTCAAAGCACTTTTTTGTTGTAGATAAAAATGTAGAAGAGACACACGCGAAAGAAGCGATGCAAGCATTCGGCGGACAGTGTGAAATGGTTTCGCTTGAAGCTATTGAGTCGAACAAAACAATGGCGACGGTCGAGTCAATCTGGTCATCGATGCTTGATGCAGGATGCGATCGGCATTCCGAACTAATAGCAATCGGTGGCGGTCTGACGGGGGATGTTGGCGGTTTCGCAGCGGCAACGTTTATGCGTGGTTTGCAGTTAATTCAAGTGCCAACATCATTATTAGCAATGGTTGATGCATCGATTGGTGGTAAAACAGGCGTGAATTTACCCATTCGTTCTGAAGATGGAACGTCTATTTTGGGTAAAAATTTAGCTGGGTCTTTTTGGCAACCAAAAGTTGTTGTTGCTGATGTCATGACACTTCAAACGCTTGACGATAGGCAACTTCGTTGCGGTCTCGCTGAATGCATTAAACATGCAATGCTCGGTCACCAATCGATGATGGATTTTATTTTGGAGAACACATCTGCGATTTTTGATCGTGATAGCGATGTGCTCGTTGAGTTAGTTACTAAAAGTGCATCAATAAAAGCAAAAGTTGTTTCGCAAGATGAACGAGAACACGGCGATAGAGCCCTTTTGAATTTAGGGCATACATTTGCACACGCAATTGAGCCAATGGGTGAATTAGATTTATATCACGGTGAAGCAGTTTCAATTGGACTCGTTGCTGCAATTACTTGCGCAGAAGCGACGGGGTTGGTGGATGCTGAACGAGTCGATCAAATTCGCCATGTACTTTCGATGGTCGGATTACCTGTTAGCTTGCCTTTGCCAGTTTCAATCGAATCCGTTCTGCAATTAATGCGAATTGATAAAAAGAATAAAGATTCAAAAATCAGACTCGTGCTCCCAACTGATTCTGGTGCTGAAGTCTTTAGCGAAATTGACGAAACAGCGCTCGCACTCGCATGGACATCCGTTGGCGCATCAGCATAAAGAAATAATTAACTTTTTTTAAAATAACTGGGCGGCAAATTTGAAGGTCGACGGCTCAAGAAAAAGAGCGGTCGGTTCCGATAAAGAAATGTTGCTTCTTTTTTGAAGCCAGAGAGGATCTTTGTGCGCACATTTTCAATTGTTAACCAAAAAGGGGGTTGTGGGAAGACGACAACATCAATAAACGTTGCGGCAGTGTATGCACGGCGTGGAAAACGAACATTACTCGTAGACATGGACCCCCAATCGCACTGTGCTGCTGGTTTGGGCGTTCCTGAAGATCAAATAGAAAAGCACATTGGCGATGCAATGATTGCCCCGCATACAGAGTTGCTTCAAAAAGATGCGTATCTTTGGGAAATTACTCGAAACTTCCATCTCGCGCCAAGCACAATGATGTTGTCAGCCCTTGAAGCGCCAGGCGGTGCACTGCAAACAATGCCGGACCGCGACCGACGATTGGAAAGTTTGCTTGCGCTTTGGGCGAACGATTTTGACATTTGCGTCATTGATTGTCCGCCAAATATTGGTCTATTAACCTACAACTCATTACGTGCGGCATCAGAAGCACTTATTCCGGTAGAAACTGGGTATTTTTCTATTCGAGGTGCACGTAGGCAACGAAAAGCCGTTGATGCTTTGATTGCAAGAATTGGAAAACCTCTGCCTTGCAGAATTATTCCATCAATTCATCGCCCGACACCGCTTGCTAGAAAATTATTACATTCATTGCAAGAGTCATTTGCTCCTGAAGTTTCCCCAACGGTGATTCGAGATCACGAAACACTTCGCGAAGCAGTGAGTTTTGGACAATCCGTACTTGATTTTGCGCCAGGGTGTGAAGCAGAAAAAGATTTTGAAGCATTGGTTACCTGGTTAGAAGAAAAGTATTCTCCACCAATGCCAGAAGTTGAAGTGATTAGTGCAACCGGCGGTCGAGCAGCCGAATTAGCTCGAAGAGTGGCAACACTTAAGTTCAATGTAGAGCATGAAAAAGAATCTCCAATTATTGGGCGCATTTCTCCAGATGTGGATTTTGAATGACACCACCAAGCTCAGAACATTATGCTGAACTCGCTGCTTTGTTCACGACTGTTCCGGAAGAGTCAACAAAGCCATCAATTGAATTGTTATTGCCCGCGCATCTGCCAGTGCAAGGTGGTCTATGGTTAGTTCCTTATGCAGGTAGAGAAGCAGCGGGTGGAACCGCAATCCTTGTGCGAATGCACGAGGACACCGTAGATGTTGCGGCAATTGGAACCGGGAATATCGAATTCAATGGTTGCACTTCAATGGAAGATGTACTTAATCGTATTTCTGGCTTAGAAGTACATTGGATTATTCAACCGCCAGCGGACGCTGATCCCACGTCGTTACTACATTGTGATGCGGATAGCGTAACATTACTTTCCGGTGCAGATCAAGCAGCAGTCGTTGGCGCTTATAGATTATTAAAGGGTTTAATTACAAGCGCTGGCTCCAAGAATGAAGTGCCAACTATGCGCTTGGTTGTTGTTGGTGCAGAAGAACGTTCGGCATCAGATGCTGCGAGTCGAATTGTCCAAACTGCACAGTTGCAATTGAATGTCAAATTAGACGTAGGCCCTGCGCTACCTGCAATGGGAAGTACAAGTAAAGTAATTTCACAAGTTAGTTTCTCACGCGGAAGTAACGTTGTTGATTTAATGGGCAAAATTCGAAACGCAAACAGCGATGAAGAGATGCTCGAAACTACTGCCAGAATTGAGAAACCAATAGTTTTCGATGAACCAGTTGTTTCATTTGTTGGCGAAATGGATGCAGTGCCGACGGAACAAAATGCAACTGATTCAGTCGCTGAAACCGCACCTGAACCGATTGTAGCACCTGTGGAAGAACGACCAAGTGTTGAAACTATTGTTCAGAGCACAACAATGAAGTCCGAGTACGCGTCTTATGTTGATGGCTTGCTCGCAATTGCACCGAGATGCCCCGAGCACGATCATGTTGAACTTGCAGTTGACATGAACGGTCGTTTACATGTGCTTGCTGATGCAAATGATTTACGAGATGTTGCAATAGTTAGCGCGTGGATAGTTCGGCATGGTTCACTTTTGGCAATGGCATGTGGCGGGTTGAAACTTACAGAAGGCACTACTCCTGTTCAACATATTTTTACCGATGACGCAGTCGCAGTTGCAGATTTGCACGGAACTGATGTTCGGATGCACCTTCTAGCAGAAGTGCAAGTCGAAGGCGCAACTGGTATTTTTTGTACACCGCTTAATTAAGCACGCTCATCCAAGCGCCGTGGGCAAACGAGGCAAGGTCATCCTCGTTAAAGCCAGCATCCAACAACGCTTCGGCTAAATTACAAACTTGATTTGGGTGCTTGAGATTAATTGGTAAATACGTTGTTGGGAACCCTCCGTCGAAGTCGCTCCCAAGTGCAACTTGCGTTCGGTTACCAGCCAATTCGCAGTAGTGCATGATGTGTTCGACGCAATCATCAATCGTTGCATCGGTATTATTCTTGTCAAACGTTTTTGACAAAAATTGAGTGCAAAGATTCAGCCCAATTACGCCACCTCTCCGAAATATTTCTTTCGCTTGTTCGTCAGTAAGGTGTCGTTGCGAATGGTTGTTCAACACAGCTCTGCTGTTCGAATGACTCGCGATGATAGCGCCTTTCGTGTTTGAACATAAGTCATCAAATGCGCAGTCAGATAGATGAGAGGCATCGTGAACAATTGCATGTTCGTCTAAAGAGGCAACGAGTTCTTTTCCTTCATCAGTAATGCCGGTTTCGCAATCGTTTCCTCCGGCGTAGCGAGTTCCACTTGACCAGGTTAAACCAACAATTCGAAGACCTTGCTCTGCCCACCACTCCACATCTTCAGGAGATCGAATTGGATCCGCGCCTTCCATGAGTAGTAGCATCGACAGTGACTCACTGCATTTGCAACCCTCGTGTTGGATAGAAAGTAATCCCTGTGATTCTATGTTTTTATATAACTCTAATTGCTTTGCTCCAGCGGCAAATGCAGCTTCGCGATTAGATGAATTTCCATATCCACAAAAATCGTTTGCTTGCGAAGTGTAGATAGTTCCAAAAAAAGTAGAAATAGAGCTCTTGACAAGGTCCGGAATTGAAATGCAAGATTTTTCAGTTTCTTTGCAAGGTTCAAGAATGTTTCTGCCGCACATGGCAACGTACGCAAGGTCAATATGTCCATCTATCCAGTGCATTTTGTCTCATCATAGTCTAATGGGGTATTCATATTCACTAAGGGTGGGTATCCTGTGTTTGTTGTGGAATGCGAAGAAGTAAAGGTTGAAATAGGAATGCCGGTGAAGTCCGAACGTGCTCGCCGGTTGCATGCGCTTGGAGTCTCAATCGCTTCGATTGCTCTTCTGAGTCTTGCTTTTTTATTAACGCCTACAGCTGATGGTATCGGTACGCATACGCAACTTGGTTTACCAGTGTGTGGATGGATTCTTGCTGCAGATTTACCGTGCCCAACATGCGGAATGACAACAGCCTGGAGCCACACCGTTCGAGGCGAATTGCCTTCAGCTTTCATGGCGCAACCAATGGGTATGCTTCTCGCTATCGTTGCAATTTTAATTGCGATAGGTGGATTTATAACTGCTATAACAGGTTACTCATTCAATGCATTTCTATATATTTATACTCCGTCAAAAATATTTATTATTGTCGGAGCCCTTACGCTAGCTTCTTGGGGTTTTAAAATTCTCCTACATCGAGGTGTTTTATGAATCGAATTATTGTTTTAGTTGTAACACTAATAGCTTCGCTAGTTATTGGTGGCTGTTCAGTCTTTGCATTCATCGGCGCGGGTAAGCAGGCGATGGAAGATCAAATGTTGATAGAAAAGCCAGCGGAGTTTTCACTCGAAGGCAAATCAGTAGCGGTTGTTATTGATACAGATTTATCGGTGCATTACGAACATCCTGGAATTTCAAATGTAATTGCTGAAGGAATTGCCGGCAGGATTGCAATGTATACCGATGGCGTAAGTGTTTTACATCCAAGAGTTGTTGCGCAGTGGCAATTTGAAACTCCGCAATGGTCTGCAATGCCGACAACTGATATTGCAAGGGCATTAAATGTCGATGTTGTCATTTTTATCGATCTTCATAATTATTCACTTACGCCTCCAGGCAATCAATGGCTTTGGGATGGATATTGTTCTGCATCAATTGGTATTATTGAAGCAACTAGTTATGAGGAAGATGGTTTTGTAGATATGTATGAAATTCAGGCATCGTTCCCTCGAAACATTAAGCACTTGACTCGTGAAGAATCTGACGAAGCAACTATTGAACGCGGCCTATTGGCGGAATTTATAAAGCAAACTTCTTGGTTGTTTTACTTACATACAGAACCGAAACACCCAGATCGTTATCGACCGGAATTGGACGCATGAAACTACTTGCATTACTCTCTTTATTATTCGTTTTTTGCTCCACGACCACCTCATGCAATATTGCATCTATTGTTACATACGTAGCATCTCCTGACCCATCGAAAGAAGCAGTGTTCGTTTTGCCTAATGTTGCTACCGTTGTATTTGTAGACGACAGAAAAAACGTGATGCACCCAACGCGATTGCGAAGAGTTGTTGCAGAGCGAATTACAAAAGACTTATTAGAAAAAGACATATTGACGACAATGATTTCTCCTCGGGACATTTTGCGTGTTAGTTCGTCGAGCGATCGATATGGCGAACCAGTGCCTATGGATCAACTCGGCAAATCAGTTGATGCATCTGTTTTGATTTATGTTGAGATTTCGGGATTTTCATTAACAAGTGATGGTCAAACGGCAAAGCCCGTGGCAAACTGTAGCGTGAAAGTCATTGACGTACGAAATAGGCAACGGTTGTTTCCACTAGAAGGTATTTCGTATCCTGTGCGTGCAGTTGTGACAAATATTGCGCCAAGTCGACTTGCTGGGTCTGGCGAAGTTCGTAAATTGTCTGAAGAACTCGCTGAGAATCTTGGAGATGAAGTTGCGAAATTATTCTACGAACACACAACAGGTCGCCTTGGCGAAAATCTAAAAAGGCAATAGACGGTGCAAACTCTGCATGTCATAACTCCAAGCGACCCGTCCACATCAGATTGTTTTGTTGGATTGATGCGCTTAGTACAACGGCAAATTGGTGGTGAGCATAAAACAATTGTTATTGGAGACCACGCTGAGGCAGAGGTGTTGCGACAGCGTGGAATTCAAATGCTTGGTTCGCTTGGCGGTTTTAAAAACAAATCAAACACGCTGAGTCGTCGCCTAGGTCGCCTTTTAGACACCGTATGCACTTCAGCGAAAAGTACTTGTATTGGTTGGGGTTGGCATTCTGCTTCAGTTTTGAGCACGCTGCAAATAAATGCAGAAACAACGGCCTATGTCGATGAGGTAGATGATTGTATTTTGCTCAATAATACTACTACTAAAATTATTCCAACGAATTGGAATGTGTCACAACGATTGTTGGCCATGGGCGTAGACGAAACAGTACTCGCAGAACCAATCGTTGGAGTAGCACCAAAAAGTGTTGTTGTTGATAGTGAGACGGTGTTAGAACTAGTTGGAATTCCTGCTGATTGTTGCATTGTTGCTATTGTCGGCAACGCGTCTTCTTGCGAAGAGTTGTTGGCTATTGCCATGCAGTTGAAATCGACTGGTCTTGCATTTTGTTTTGTAATCCCTCCGAACTATCAACACCGAGCAAGTGTTTTGTCGGCAGCAAAGGAGAAGGGGGTAGTTGATGTATTTCGATGCACACCGCCGGAGTTGCGAACTGCAGATATTATTTCAGCAGCAAACTGCATCTGGGCACCATCGGTCGCGGAATTTGATACATCGTGTGCAGTGCTTGACGTTGTAGATGCTGCTTGGGATGGCATTCCTATTCTTGCCGGAACGAACCATCCAATAGCATCAATTCCAACTGTTGGGAAATTGATTGCATGTGCAGGTTCTTACAATGCAATTTGTAGTTGGGTTATTGGTGTAGCAAAAAATGATAAAACAATTACAAGGAAAAGCGCAGACACAACGATGGCAATCAGATCAATAGCATCCCCGTCTAGATTTATTGAAGGTCTTTTACTTCGAACGACTTCACCGCGTTCGTGTACGCGTTGCTGATTTGCTTGAAGTAGCACGTGCAACTCGTTTGTCATTCGTTGGCGGCGTGATTAAATCTCGGTTGTTTTTTTGTAATGAAGATTCGGCGTAACAAGAAACTACGCGTCCAAGATATAACCTGCAATCTGCTTCGGGTGATAGGTGCCCCTCAAGTTTGCAATCGAACCAAAGTTTAGATTCCGGCAAAATTGGCATTCCAGTTTCTGCTGTCATTGTGGTAAGTGCTAAAAATGGATCTTCCTCTCGTTCATGTTCTCGGTTGAATAATCTCTTCGCTCTTCGATCATTAGGAGGAACAAGGCAGAGCGCAAATGCACGAGCATCACGGAGCAATGGTTCAATTTGTTGCCCCTTGGGAATGGCTACGATGAGCATTGGTGGCTCTGTACTGCACTGTTGAACCCAGCTAGTCAGTATGCCT
>DTSO01000074.1 GCA_012965315.1 Phycisphaerales bacterium
GCAGCATTCGTAAATTGCGGTACAACGACGGCGGCTAATATTCCCAGAATTACGACGACAATCAGAATTTCAATAAGTGTAAATCCGCGTCGAATAATGTTTTGGTTGGTTGTGGTGAGTGTGTTCATACGTTTTTTCCCTTTAAAGCAATCAGACATGGATTGCGTGGATTGGGGTGACTTGATCAAGATCACGGCGATCTCGAACCTCGGGTTCCTGCTGCCATCCTGGCTTTGCTGGAGTGCAACAAGGGGTAATTGCGTAACCCATCTTCTTGTGATGGAGTTAGGCGTTGCTGCTTATTCATCATCGGGAGGCGATGTGGCTGTGTTGAGCCAAATACAAGTAGCAAACAAGAGAAGCATGGATAACCCAATTTTCTTTCCTATTTTCTCAATTCGTTACACTTCTCACATGTCAAATTTAAGAATCCGTCCATTTAACGCCATTTACCCCACTGCATCAGATGCAACGAGGGTTGCTTCTGTTCCTTACGATGTCGTAAATCGTAAAGAAGCGGGTGCAATTGGCATGCAAAACGAAGATAGTTTTATCCATGTCGTGCGGTCAGAAATTGATTTGCCAAGCGAAACATCCCCGTACGATGCGTCTGTTTATACAAAAGCGAAAGAAAATCTTGATCGTTTGCTAGAAAATGGAGCACTTGTCAAGGATAAAAATCCTTCACTGTACTTATATAGACAGTGCATGGGCGACCACCACCAAGTTGGACTTGTAGCATGTTGTCATGTTGATGACTACAACAATAACCTTATTCGTAAACATGAAAAAACACGCCAAGTAAAAGAAGACGACCGAACGAACCATGTCCTAGGTTTAAATGCAAACTCTGGTCCTGTATTTTTAACCTATCGAGGCACTAAAAATATAGATGTAATTATTGAAGAGGGAATGAATAAAAGACCAATGTTTCATTTCAAAGCAGATGACGGTGTAACGCACACCGGCTGGCGTGTTGAAAATGAAGAAGCACTTCTTGCAGCTTGCAGTGAAATTAAACTAGCTTATGTTGCCGACGGACATCACCGAAGTGCTAGCGCTGCACGTTCAGCAGTTGCGCTCAAAGAGAAAAACCCAAAGCACGATGGAAGCGAAGAATACAATTGGTTCTTAACTGTTTTATTCCCAGCAGATCAACTAAACGTTTTACCGTACAACCGAATTGTCGTTGATTTGCATGGCAATACAGAAGAAGAATTACTTAAGAAACTTACATCTATAGGAACATTGACAAAGACTGACAATCCAACACCTAGCGCTTCTGGCTCTTGTTGTGTTTACTTAGGCAAAGCATTTGGTTGGTACAAATTTGATTTCCCAGAAATTGATATGTCTGACCCAATAACATCCTTAGATGTTGATTTACTCCAACAACGAATCCTCACGCCACTACTTGGCATTGGCGACCCAAGAAGCGACACTCGTATTGATTTTGTTGGTGGCATCCGTGGAACAACTGAATTAGAAAAACGCGTAGATGATGGAGACGCTGCGATTGCTTTCTCAATGTACCACACAACTATCAAACAACTGCTCGATGTAGCAGATGCAAATTTAATTATGCCACCTAAGTCAACGTGGTTTGAACCAAAATTACGCAGTGGGCTATTCGTGCACGAACTTTGTTAATGCGAAGCAGCAAATGAATGAACAAATTCTGCGAACCTCGCGCAACCTTCTTCAGGGAAAGCGTTGTAAATTGAAGCACGCAATCCGCCAAGATCCCGATGTCCTTTCAATCCTGACATGCCCTGCTTTGCAGATTCTTCAAGGAACATCGCATCGAGTTCGGGTGATTTTGTTTTAAACGAAATATTCATTTGTGACCTACTACAGTCACGAGCAAATGTCGTGTAAAAATCTGGGATGGAATCAAGCGCGTCGTAAATCAAACCCGCTTTGTGTTCGTTTTTCTTTTCGATGGCTTGCAATCCGCCCTCATTTAAAATCCATTTGAATACTTGACCCATCAAGTAAATGCCAAATGTTGGAGGAGTATTCAATCGTGATCCTTTAGTTGCGACCACTTTGTAATTCAATGTTGACGGCAATCCGTCGGGGCATTTTTCAAGCATTGATTTACGGATGACGACCAACACTGTGCCGGCAGGTCCAAGATTCTTTTGCGCACCAGCATAAACCATGTCAAATTTCGACCAGTCAACTTGACGTGAAAAAATATCCGAGCTCATATCGCAAATTATTGGTGCTTCACTTGCTGGAATATTTGAGAAGCGTGTGCCGTAAATTGTGTTATTCGTGCAGTAGTGCATATACGCAGCGTTCTCTACAGCATCTATTTCATCATCGGTTGGGCAATGATCGTAGTTACACTTAGAACCATCATAAGCAAGATGAACGTTTCCGATTTTATTCGCTTCTTTGATCGCTTTGCTCGCCCAAACGCCAGTGTCAAGATAATTCGCAGTCTCACCTTCGCCGAGGAAGTTCATTGCAATCATTGCAAATTGAAGTGTCGCGCCACCTTGTAAAAACAATACTTCAAATTCATCTGGAATGTTTCCAACTGCTCGGCAATCCGCAATTGCCTCTTCAAGAATAGTATCGAAAATTTCACCACGATGGCTGTGTTCGCAAATACCAATTCCACTTTCAGCGATATTTAACAAATCACTTTGAGCTTGTCGAAGTACCGGAACCGGCAGAGTAGCTGGTCCGGCAGAGAAGTTTAAAATTCGGTCAGTTGTTGTAGTTGGCATATTTTATCTTTATGAGTTAATGGTTGAGACCGTAACAGACAGTACGTTTACGTTATTACGAATTTGTTCAATTTGTTCTTGTGTCGGCATTTCGTCAAGTTGTATTTTTGCACACGCAGCTTCCGCGCCTTCGTAAATAATATTTTCCATTTCTTCTACATTGACGCCGGCATGACTTAGCAATTCAAAAACGGCTGCTAATACGCCTGGCAAGTTCAAGTGTCGAACCGAAAGCATTGCTTGCGCTGGCGTTGACTTTGCTAGATTCACACAGTTCTTTACTTCACCAGTTTCTATGTAGGTTCTAATTACACGGACGGCTTCCGTAGAAATTGCTTGTTGCGCTTGCGATGTCGACGCACCAACATGGTGAGTTCCATACACCGATTTTTCATTTATAATTGATGGAGAAAATTCAGAGTCTCCAGAAGATGGTTCGTTTTGATACACATCGAGCCCCACTAAAAGATTTTTGTCTCGAATCGCATGTTCAAGCGCTAGTTCATCAACCACATTTCCTCGGCTCGTATTGACAAATGTTGCGCCATCACGCATTGATGACAAAAATTCTTTATTGATTATGTTTGCAGTTTCGGGAGTTGAAGAAAGATGAACCGTAATTACATCTGACATCTTCGCCACATTTAACAAACTTTCACAGCGTTCGATTCCAAGCTCTTCAGCGCCCTCATCCGTTAGCGACCTCGACCATGCAACAATATGCATTCCAAATGCTTTGCCACGAAGTATGACTTCCTTGCCGATGCCACCTAGACCAATTACGCCTAGTGTACGACCATACAATCCAAGTGCTTTTGAATATTCTTTTTTATTCCACTTACCGTTGCGCAAATCATTTACTTGATCTGGAACTTTTCGGTCGCAGGCTAAAATCAATGACCAAGTTAATTCTGCAACGGCTACGGAATTTTTATTCGGGCAGTTCGCAACAAATATACCGCACTTGGATGCTTGCGCGACATCAATTGTGTCGTAACCAGCACCTGCGCGAACAATCAGACTAAGGCGATCAGATGCTGCAAGCATCTCTTTCGTAACTTTTGTTGAGCGAACAACAAGAACGTCGGGGTTTGCTTCTTTTATTGCTTCAGTTAATAATCCGTCTTTTAAAGAAGGGTCCAAAACTAACGTACAACCAAGTTCTTCCAGCGCATCTAAGCCTTGTTGCTGAAACGAATCTGCAAAAAGAATCACTGCAGAAGGCTTGGTCGCAGTTAAATCTTGTTGTGAACTTGTGAGAGTTTGATTTGCCATCCCCGTATTTTATCAATTCAGCAGGATTCCATCGAAGAAATTAATGATTGTGCCGCATCGCGTATAAGCGCTATTACTGTATCAAAGCCTTCATCGCCACCATAATATGGGTCTGGCACTTCCGCCAAAGTTGCGTGACCTACAAAAGGCAAAAACAACTTCGTATTATCTGGATTAGCCCCCATTGCGAGGACTTCTTCTAAATTGTCCTTGTCCATACAAAATATCCAATCAAAGGTGGAGAAATCGCTCGCTGTTACCTGCCTTGCACTGCCGTACAATTCATACCCTTGTTTTTTTGCAGCTGCCCGCATTCTTCGATCAGGTTTTGCGCCAGCATGCCACCCGCCAGTACCTGCAGAATCAATAAAATAATCGTCCGTTACCCCTGCTTTTTCTACAACTGCTCTAAACAAACATTCTGCAGTTGGCGACCGACAAATATTACCCATGCAAACAAACAATACTGACGTTTGATTGCTCTTCATTATGCCTCATGCTTCCGAGCTGCTTGAAGCGCAATAAAACTTATACCGCCAAAAATTACAATAGCCACTAGGTAAATTACCCAAGCTCTGATTACATCCGTTATGTGTGCATACGCAAGCGCTACACCAAGTAGACAAAATACAAAAGAAATCCCATACAGAGATAGCACTGTTAACTTCACACTGCCAAGTTTTCGCTTAATGATGTGATGGATATGGTTTGAGTCCGCCTCCGACATCGCCTTGCCTGCAAGTTTTCTTCTAATAATGGCAAGCAAGGTATCGAGAATTGGTAATGCAAACACAATGAGTCCAGCAACAACGATATACGTGCGACCTTGTTCACCTAGCATCAATACCATTACGATACATAAATATCCAAGCAACAAACTTCCAGCATCACCAAGGAATATTGTGGCGGGATTAAAGTTATACACTAAGAACCCTAAGACAGCCCCCAGCACTGCAAATCCAAGCACGATGTTTGCCCCAATAAGGCTTACGCCGTCACCTCGATTATTCAAAAACATATTCTTCGAAAGGTGTCTTTCTATATCTGTAATATCTACTTGTGTCAGATGCAATGCAATTGTAATACTAATCGCAATGAGACCAATGCAAGTTATTGCAACGGTTCCTGACAAGAGACCATCTAAGCCATCAAGTAAGTTGGCTGCGTTGCATGCACCAAGCACAAAGATAACAATGATTATTACACCAGTGATCATCGTCAAGGTAATTGGGTCAGGCATCAGTGAACCGGCCTCTACAATAGGGTAATTACAAACTGATTCCGAAATTCCAAGCACGCCCCGCATAAATCCTTCTGCAACACGAGTTCCAACACCCTGCTGTGCCATCGCAGCGGCTGCCACTAATTGACCCGCCACTTTCCACCAAGGATCAAAATATTCAAAAATATCATCCGCCAAGCCAGTAAGCCCGATTGCAAACATACCTACGATGACAACTAGTGGAAATGGTTGGAAGACTGCAGGCGATTTAATCCAAAAATAACTCGTGCAAATACCCGCAAGCACTGCAATGAAAACCGCTGCGCCTCCCAAGTAGGCAATCGGTTTCTTGTGCATTTTTCTCGCTTCATCTGGGCGATCAACAATGCCAGTTTTTCTTGCGATGAATCGCATTATGGGTGTTGCAACTACTGCTACAACAAATGCAACAACAAGTACAGGCCAATAGTGTTGCAAGAACGTGAACCACCCCAGTGATTGAATATTTCCTGAGGTGCTAGCTAATAACATAATGGATTATTCGTCGTCCTCTTCTTGATCAGAATATGAAACCATTGCGAGGTAATTCTTTCGGAAATAACCGCCGACTGTTCCAACAGCAGCGTTCAACATTACACCTAAAATTTCCGCTCTGCTTTCACCCAGCTCGCGAAGAACACGAGCAACTAAGCCGCGTTCGTCTCGGTCACTGTGAACAACTAAAACAATTGAGTCTACCAAGTTTGCTAGAAGCAAAGCATCTCCTGCAACAATAGAAGGCGGCGCATCAATGATAACTAAATCATATTTGTCTCGCAATTCAGCCAAGATGCTCTTCATTTTTTCGCTTCCCAATCTTTGGAAGAGGCGATTTGCTGGATTACCTGCAGCAATGACATCAACACCAGATTCTGTTGTTTGAATGCACTCGGCAATGCCCGCACTTCCAGCCAACATATCTGCAACTCCAGTAGAAGCGTCATCAAAGTCAAACATAGAGGCGAGACAGGGTCGACGGAAATTGCAATCAATCACAACTGTGTTTGTTCCAGACAATTGAGCAGCAATTGCAAAGTTTCCAATGACAGTTGTCGTGCCAGCTTCAGGTGCGGCGGCAAGAACCAGCAAGGATTGATGCGCTGATTGCTGCAGGGAACGGTTTATTCCTGCCCATGCCTGACGGCAAGATTCAGCAAATACACCTTCACCACTGTGAAGTAGTGCTAACTCTGGTGTTTCAAGACCTGCGGGGTCTTCATGAATATCGGGCAAAACGCCAGCGACTGAAGCCCCTGGAATAATAAGCACATCACTTGCGCTACGAATTTTCTGGTCTGTCAACTCACGAAGGAAGATCAATCCAACAAATATACCCATCGATAGAACCATTCCTGCTGGAATTAAAATTTCAAGCTCGGGGAATGATTTTTCGCGTGGTTCAAGCGCAGGAGTTAATTGGCGAACTCTACTTGCATCTACCCGCAACTGCATTAGTTTCAAACTTGAAATCAACCGTTGATTTTCATCACGTTGCATTTCTAATTGCTTGCGTGTTGATTCCATCCCTTCAAATACTGATTGGTTTGCAGCAAGGTCTCTTAGTGCGGCATCTTTCACAAGTATTTCCGACTCGGTCCGTTCAAGTGACGCAAGGAGTTGGCCTTTTGTCGAATCTGAATCTCGCAATTCAGCTGTTAAATTTCGACGAATAATATTTTCAATTTTTGATTCAATCTGATCACTTGTTGCCTTCACTGTAATTTCCGCTTCTTTTATTTGCGGATGTGAATTGTCTAATCGATCGCGTAACGCTCTTAAATTAGCTTCAAGTGATTCAAGCACCTGCTCTTGCCGAAAAATAATCGGATCTTTTTCTGCAAGAAGACGATCTTCCATCGTTGGTTCCATAGTGCCTTCAAGTTTTGCAGCAACCTGAAGATAGCGCTGGTCAAGACCAATTAATTGCTGCCTATTATCAATTGCGTTTTCACTTAAGCGCTGAATTTCAAGCATTGTTGCTGAAAATCGAGCATCGTCCAGTGTAGTAATACCCATCTTTTGAATAAACGCTTGCAAGTCATCGTTCAAGTCTTGCAACTTAAATCGAATACCGCGACCTTGGTCTTCAAACAACTCAGAGTTAGACCTGAAACTTTCATCATCGAGTTCCTTCATCCGACGCATGTATGCTTTTGCAATTGAGTTAAGCATAATTGGCACGTCTGTTGGAACATGTGCAGACCAACGAACGCCATAGAGATTCGTTCCTCGTTTAATGAATGTGCCAATTTCTTCGAGCAATTCATCGACTGCATCATCAACAAGAAGTGTTTTGGTTATTGGTTCAACGAACTGCTGAAGCCAAACCGTTTCCTCCATCGCTCTATCTGAAATTGCAACTGTGAGAATGGAGCGTTCCTTAATCAAGAATGTTTGCGTTGCAGCAACCCTCTCAACCATTTTGTCACTAATAGTATCTGTCGTAGCAATGTCGGTTGCATCCCCAAGACCTGGACGGACTTCGAACAAAACCTCACCTGTGTAAAGCGGATAAAAACGAGCAAACAATACGAATGCAACAACACCAATGACACCACCAATAGCTCCCCAGATTGGAATTCCCTTCCAATATCTTCGTAAGACCCTAATCGGGTCAATGGCTCGCCCTTTGGGCATTGGGCGGTTAGGAGAACCTACATTTCTTTGCGGTGGTGCTGGCATATCTTTTGTTCCAATTACTCAGGTACAACAACCTGAATACTGCGAATATCGTCTTTAAGGGCTGTAATACTATCCTTCGAATATGAATCTTCTGCAAGTTCTTGCGCCATTCGCAAATAATCCAAGGCCTTGTCATATTCTTTGCGTTGTGTAACTACCTGTGCTAAATGCACATACGCGTTCATCGTCTCTCCTTCTCGGAGTGACCTTTGCAAATAATCTTTTGCCTTATCTTCACGACCTAACAGGAAATAACTCCAACCGAGCGCATCAAGCACTTCTGGAAGGCGCGGGGAGAGGCTCCGTGCTCGCTCTGCAAAGATAATTCCTCTTTCGGGTTGCTCAAGATGCTCTGAATTCAAAATGGCCAGTTTAGCCATTGCTTTAGCATTTGATGGGTCTAATACTAAAAGATAATCAAGCATTTCAGCAGCTTTCACAAAGTTCCCCGTACGCTGATACAACTCCGAAACAGTGTCAATAATTGAGGGATTTCTTGCTGCTTTTTCTGCTGCTTTCTTCGCAAGAATTAATCCTTCTTCCGGTTCGTTCATGTAAACACCGACAACGTAGGCATAATTATTCAACACTAACGCTGAATCAAATTCATCAACTAATTGTTGGAATACTGCTTTACTCTCTTCAAATTTCCCAACTTCTACTAAATACCCACCCTTAAAATTAAGAAGGATTGCACGCATATTTTTATTAGTGCGAGAGTCATTGACAGATTCATCAATCAATACAGTTACTTTATCAAAGTATTGAATTCCGTATTCTTTGTAAAAATTCGCAAGACCGAATTGCTGTTCAGAAGTAAGTTTTCCCGAAGCCAATCTTCTTACCATGCGTTCGCCTTCTTCTGGCCCATCCTTAAATAATAGTTTTAAATCTACAAACCAATCAACAATTGAAATTGCAGGAATCCAGCCACGATCAATTGCGATGTTATACATTCGCCATGAAACTTCCATTGCTGCAAAAGCCTCCCTGCTGCGATTAAGATTCATCAAAGCTTTTGCTTCAATAGATTTTGCAGCTGGGTGTAATTGGGATGCTTCGCCTTGTGCCATTGCAAGCAAATCTAGGTCTGGCATAGATTGCTCTGTTCGAGTGAGTACATTGAGTACGAGTAGTTGGCTTACTGTCGGGGCTATTTTCATTGCATCGATATATGCAATCGCAGCATTTTCTCTGTCGTTATTTATACGAAATTCCAAATCGCCTAATCGATTAAACCAAACACTACTTCTTGGATTATTTTTTATGCCTTCTTCTACTACTGCAACTGCTCTATTTACATTGTCTGCATCAAGATAAGCCTCGACTAATCGTTGACGAACAGCGTCTGAACTTGGAGTTTCAGCAATGTACCGAACTAGTCTTTCTATTGCTCGTTGCAGTTGTCCGTCTGCTTGAAGTACATCAGCACGAACTATAACGAACTGATCTAACGTAGCGCCAATTTTATCCCCAGCATCTGCAATTAGAAGCGCTTCCTCAAGCAACTCTTTATTTTGAGTCAACCTATATTCGTTCAACAAACTTGTACAAAGTCTAAAATAAGGTGGCATACTCGCAGGGTCGACAGCGATAGCATTTTTAAGTGACTTTCTATACCTAGCAAGTGATTCGGTCGCTTTTTCCAATTTACCTTGCGCTAAATATTCTGAACTTTTCACCCTATGAATTGTTGCTTCAAGCATCGCAACAGAAAAGGCATCGTTTGAAGTTCTGAAATCAACTAATGCTTTTTCCGCTTCTTCAAACTGACTTGACATTGCCAAAGCTTCAATTCTTCGCGATTGAAGCTGTATATTTTTTGTTGCCTGTATTGGCCTTTCTAACGATTCCGCTGCGAGCATAAATTCGCCCTGCAATAAATACATTGAACCGAGCGCGGAATCAACTTCAAATATATCACTTTGAAATTCAACAGCAGATTTCAACAAAGTAATCGCGTGAGTAACTTTATCTGCTTTCATAAAGAAATCTGCTGCTGCAATTGATGCTAAAGAAAACTCATCCGTTCCTCTTCGAGTTTCAATGAATTGTTCCCAAACTTCCGATGCTTCGGAAAGGCGTCCTCTATCACGCAGTGCACTTGTGTGAAGAAAACAACTTTTCACTGTGGGGTCAACCTCTTTCGCCAATTCAACAAGCAAGCTATTCGAAATCGCATCCCATGCTTTTTGCGAATCTCTTAAAATTGCATTCTGGCTAGCGAAAGACAATTTTTCCCATGCTCTGTTTGTGTACTTTTTACTACCATCCACATTCAATAATAATTCGTGAGTTGGTTTTGTTTGTATATAGAACGCAGCTAGATTAATCGTATTGATTCTATCTTTAGGTTTAAGCATGTATTGTTTATTTCGATATGAAAGTACATCACTAAGATTCCCTTGTTGAGATTCAATATCTAACCAAACTTCCAATATTTGCTTATCTGAAGGGTGTTGCTCACGGGCAAGTCTGATGACTCTAAGCAAGCGACTCGAATCTGCATTTGTTGAAAACAAAGACCCGACATAACTACGAATGTTCTCTTTAGACTTTGGTGCAATTCGATACGCCTCTTCGTTCGCAGCAAGTGCTTTATCCAGATTACCCATAGTAGAGTGCACCACTCCTAGAGCACTCCAAGTAACATCTGAAAATGACATTTCTTCAGTATTTTTCAATGCGATTTCTAACGCATCGTTATAGTGGATTTGCTCAGATGCAAAATTGCCATCTGCCTTTGCCAATTCACCCTTTAACAAGAGAGAACTAATTTTCATTCCGGACAATTCCATTCCATCTGTTGACATGGAACTATATTCGTTGATTAATTCATCTGCTAATTCCAAGTCCTTGCCAATCAGCGCTTGGTTAAATTGCATCAATATAATTGCTGATGCATTTCCTCCAAGTTCTAATGCTCGTTCTTGATATTGTTTACTATGATCAAATGCTTTAGTAGAAATTGCCTCCGCTTCATTTGCTGCTGTTTTATCTCCCATGCGGCTCCAGCGAATTTGCGCATTCCGTTGCTCCATTCCAAGGGAAAACAAATCAATAGCAATGCTCTCGGCGGCTTCGCCTTCTGTCAAATCGCGAGATTTGATTATTGCAATTACTGCTTCAACGCGATCTCCGCTCTCCATTGCAATTAATTCATTTTGCAACTTCTTCGAGTTAGGACGCAGTTGGATTGCCTCTTTGCGATAAGCAATTGCTGATTCTATATCTTCGCTTCTCATATACAGATTGGAAAGTGCTACAAACAAACGCCAATCCTTCGACTCAGTTTTGTCTATTTCCTCAAGCAACAATACAGTTGCTTCTTGACCTTCACCAAGAGAATACATTCTTTCAGCGTTTGCAATTACGGCAAGAATTTCGTCTGTAAACACTGTTTCACTTAATTCAGAATTTTTCATTGCGATGAAGTCAAGCAATTCCGCGACTTGCTCTATTTCTTTAGCAGAGTCAGTGAGTTTGCTAAGCGTCCGCTTGGCCGCAACAAAATCTGACATTTGCAATTCCAGTCTCGCCTTTAACAAGTAGCTCGCTAAATTCCCTGGTTCTTGCTCAATAGCAGTTGCTAGTCGTACTACTGCCAATCCTTTTGAGCCGGTTTCTCCGAGAGCGATTGCAGTATGTCGAAGTTGTTGGGAAGTTGGAATTGGCGTTCGAGAAATTACCATTTCAAGCTTGCCTGCTGCAACATCGTAGTTTTTCTCCGCAAGCGCAATCAATCCATCAGCATACAAAAGTAAATTATTCTTTTTATTATTTGAAACAAATCCTAATAAAAGTTCTCGACTATTTTTTGCTTCTTCAATAAATTGCTGCCTAGCAGTTTCGTCTTCCTCGCGCATCGCTTTATGTGTTGCTAGCTCAACTAATAAATGGGCTGATGGTGCATGCAATGAAAATTGTTCAATCGCTTCGAGTGACACCGTCTGTTGCGGCGCATCAATGATTATTCGTATAATTTTCTCTGCTTCGTCAAGCCTATCCTCTTGCCTCAACACAGTCGAAAGCAAATACATTCTGGCATAATCTTTAGGGTAACGGTCTACATGTTTTTGTAAAATTTGAATCGCAACATCAGGCCCTTCTTTGCTGGCTTTGAGCAATAAACTTACAACCTCTGGTGTGCGCGAACCGTGTATTTCTGGGTCAAAACGTTCAGTGAGTACATTTTGTGCATCAGTCACTTTCAACTCGGCAATTTCTAACTCTTCTTGCGTAACTTTTCTTGGGTCCATCAAGTGAAGTTGATATAAAGTGCCTTTCTGGAGCAACACATCCCTAAAGTACGTAGTCAAAACATCAAAACTATCTCCTGCAACTTCGATTGCTTGTTGCATAGTTTCATTTGCTAATTTGAAATTGACATTCGCTTGTTTAGTTTTGCCATCCGCACTTAAACGATAATAAAGTGCCATCCTTCCGTGAGCAAGGGCTGACCATGCAACAGCATTCCCTGGATCTGCTTTAATTGTAAGTTCAATTTCATCTTCGCCTGGAAAACGAACGTGACCTATTGCATCGTATGTTTCAGTCATGGACGCATCTTCGATGCGCAACGAAGAAAGACCAACAAAAAGTGTCAACTCGTGGCGACGAGGGTTATCAAGTGCGATATGTTCAAGCCCAACCTTTGCAACTAATCGTAGTCGCTTCCAATAATTCAAACTACCTGTAACTCGTGCGGCTCTATGCATTTCATTTGCCACTGCAAGTTGAGCGTCTATGTCTGAGGGGTTATATCTAGCAGCGTGAACTAACGTTTCAATATATCTGTCATAGAAAGCAACCGCTTCTTCCTGCGTCATAGGCGTAATCTGGACAAGTGCGTTTTGCAACTTCGTAATGTATTCGATGTTATTTAACTCTTTGCTGACCGCTTTGCCGTATAACTTATACGCTTTCCGAAATTCACCCAATTCCATATTTTCGTCTGCATTTGCAACATTTGAAGTCGCGCTTTTCATGTTCATATAGAGCAAGCCCATTAGCGCACTGCCAACGAGTAACGTTGCAACAACCAAGATCGTTATCAACTTCTTGTTCGTTTTACTTCCGTGAACAGGATTACTTTTGCGTTTCTTTTTATGTACAGACTTATATTTCTTTTTTGCCATCTAATTCACGGCTCCTGATTATCTTGGAGAAGGGTTGTTTCAGTTTGATCTGTTACCTCAGCCCAGTCTGGGAGGCAACGCATAATTTCTGGAAGTGCATTCGATAAAAATCCTGAAGCGAGTGCATTAAATTCGTCCATGGTGAATTGAGGACCACCACGTGTTGTAAATTGTATCTTGCAGTAGTAAGCATATTTTGACGATCTATCGAATGCGAGCATTCTAATTCGTTCTGGATACGCTGTGGTTTTTCCATTGGCAATAAACAAATAGCCAGCGAAAACATGGTTGTCGCCTAGTTTAGGGTGTATGAATTCAGTGCAACGCAATTCGAAGTCGCCCAGTGGAAAATGAATGATTTCATTAGTTTCTTGAATTGGGTCCCACCGCTCAATCATTGGATATGTGATGCCATTTTTGCCAATTGCTTGGTCTTTTACCCAATCAGAGTTATCAATGTGCATGGACACGGTAATTGGTTCAGCTGTAAGAGGGACATACCCTCCAGCAACCATACATCTGTCCGGCACGTGTGGCACTGCATCAATTTGGCCTGTGTAGTACGCAATATGTAGTTGAATAACAGGCAATGTTTTATCTGAGCTTGAATATGTTCTTGTTAAGTACAACTCTGTACCGAGTGCTTCAACGCCTGCAGAATCAAACCTAACATCCTCTCCTATTCGTTTCCACCCACCAATGGCCGAAGGTAACACGGAAAAATCTTTTCTAGGAAAAACTGCTTCCTTTTTCAAATACACATTCAGTGCGCTCACTCCAATTTGCAAAGCAACTGCTGAAACCGACAAAATGACGATCGCCGTAACAAACCCAGCAGTTGCGGTACCTCGAAATCGAAGTGGGCTAATTTCTTCTTCGGGTTCTTCAATTTCATCTTCTTCAATTATTAAATTTTTGAGAATCCATACGATTCCGAGGTAAATTAAAAAAGCAGGTATTAACCAAAGCGTTCCAATAAATGTATGAAAATCACCTGCAGCTAAACCGCTGTCAGCAATGCTCAACAGCCCTAAAGACATTACCCGAAGTATGTTGACAAAAACCGCTGTTGGCAATGCTAATGCTACAAGTGTTATTCGTTGCCATAGATACGGCAACCCGGTGTATGCCATTGCAACGCCAAGCGCTAAAAAAGCCATCAGCATTCGCATGCCGGAACATGCTTCTGCAATATTTAGAGGATAGGCAACTTCGTTGTAAAAAATTTCCAACGTGTTCCCAGCTCGAGTCACATCTAAACCAAGAATCGTAAGGCCATAATAAGAGCCAATAGATGCAATGTCTTGCAATTTAAACGTGACGATTTCCATAAAGCGATCTGAAATCGATTGCCCAAATACAAACAAATATAAAAGGGGAAACCAAAGATATCGCATCGCACGCCACCCAAACAAATACAAGCATAATCCAGTTATTGAGAGTGACACTCCAAAACCCATTAGGTTGTGGTGATGCATCACGGTAGGACCCAGAGCACAGAGCGTATACCAACCCAAACCAAGCAGAAGGAGCAAAATGCCACTTCGAGCCCGTTTAAAGGGTTCGCTAAGAATTTTCCCCCTACAAAGCCATACAAAATAACCCGAAATAAACGGAATAATAAGCGTGTGGCCCCAATCTGCTTGCTGTTGTATTGCAAACAAAAATTGTCGTTGAAGAAAATCCCAAAAGATCCATGTAAATGCAACAAAAATAACTATTGACCAAAGTAATAGTCTTTTTGGGGAAACTTCTTCTGTAGATTGCATTTCTAATGCTTTAGACATGGTTTTCTATAATCGGTTCAGAATGACTCTCTCTATACATATAGCTTCAAGCATTCTTCAAGACCCTCCTTACGCCACAACAGTACGCATCCAGTAGTACTGTGTTCAGTAAAAAGAGTTCCCGATATATTTTGTTTACGGAGGCCTTCCGAAGACATCGTTTCCGAAATTCCGATCAAGAAGAAAACCAAAGCCATACGTGGCTCTGAAACCATTTCGAATAATCGCCATTGGGGTTGCACCCCATGAAGTGCCAATACTAATGTGGTCGTTTGGCTTCAAGAAAATATCTGGTTCTGTTCGCTGAAGAATCGCTGCATAGTTGAGTGTTACGGTTGCTTGAACATCACCAAATCGACGTGTCAGACTTACTTTTTCAGGGACTGCGATTGGGCCCAAATCACCCGCAGAAGTTATGAACTCTGAAAGAGTAATCTTCTTTCCGCTTCTAGGATAATCGTAAACTCCTGGTCGACTGATTTCGCCACGAATGTACAAGTTGCCAAGCGGCACACCTTTTACATACACGCGGTCTTTAGGTCGAATTACAATGTTGTATCTGCTGTCGCCCTGTTTAAGCAAGTTCCATGGGATCTCAATAATTCGTTCAAGGACAACCGATGCCTGAGCATTTTGGTCTTTGTTATTGGTGTTGTCCAATCGAGTTGCTTTTTTAAAGCCAGTACTTACTGGAATCCAAGTGTCACTCTCAGGAACATAAATAAAAGCGGAATCAGTCGTCGGCTTAGTACTTGGTGTAATGAGGTCATCGATGTCAACCGGAAGTTGCTGTGCAGCAAAGCCGGGAGCAGCGTTTCGAGCAGGGACTAAATCGTCAATATCAATTAACTCATGATTCCCTGTTTGGATAATTCCTGGCGAAACAGAGTGGGATGGTTCCTCGTTTGTATCACCAATGTCAAGTTGGTTAATTAACGCAGTTATATCTGCGTCATTCTCAGTTTGTGATTCATCTAAGGCCGGCGCTGGCACAGGTGTATCTGATGGAGCGCCCTCGCCTAAATCTAATTGTTTTATTAAATCTTCAATGTCCACACTTGGTTGATGTGGTTTTGAAACTGGCGTAATCGTTGGCGTTTTACTATTCAGAGGAGTTGCGCCACTCTTTGCAGCATTACTACGGTCCCAAGATGGAAGCACAGTATCGCTGACTTCAAGTTGGCGAATAACATAAATTTCTTGCGTAGATTGGGGAACACCACCAGCAAGAGCGAGTACATCGACGAGTCGCAAATCTGGGTTGTGCAATGTAAACAAACCCCATCTTGATAATCCGCCGTATACGGTATACGTCAATGCTGTTTGATCAATAACTTCAAGTTGTGCACTTGGATGTGTTAGTACTTTTTTACCAAGTTCACTTGTAATTAAATCCTGTGCGCCTTGCACAGTCAAGCCGGCAACTAAAACATCGCCGACTTCTGGAACCCGAAAGTTACCGCCAACATCAACTCTTCTGGTAACAGGATAATGTTGATTCGTTTGGTACAAACCAAAAATTTTCAAATCTAAAACATCCGCTGGATGTATTCGATAAGTCAAATCAGATGGCATCAAATCCATCGGAGTAACTTTTGAAAGTTGAGGCCAAACGTCAGGTTCTTCAATAATGTCAATCCTGTCGAGAATTGGAATCGTTGTTGGCGTAGGTTTGTAATAGCCCTGAGCTTTCGGATCAGCCATCCAAGCATTTGAATTGCAACCAAGTAAGAAAAAACCAGTAACAACTGCAACGCTGCTTGTTTGAAAGATTGCTGCGCAGGATTTTAAACTCATTTTATTCCAGTTAATCAAATTTTACCTTTACCGCTCAATGCTCCAAAGAATAGCCCCCGCACTATCAATATGCGGGATGGTATCGGACTTCATCGACCAATGTTGGCGCCAATGATGAGTGAATACAGCGCTATATCTGGTAGAATGTAGTTCTCGTGATAAATTCATTTCCTTCTCCTAGACATCCCAAGCCACTTGGCGGTGATACGGCACGCACGACAAGAAGTTCGGCGGCAGTTGATTTAAGTGCGCAAGTCTTAAATAACGATGACGGCTCGCAGACTTTGTTGATGCAACGTAAACCACCGTGGATTCGAGCTCAAATTCCTGGTGGCGATGCATACCTTGCGATGCGTGAAAATATGAAAGTACATGGGCTAAACACCGTTTGCCAAGAAGCTTCATGCCCCAATATTGGAGATTGCTGGACAAGAGGAACTGCGACAATAATGATCCTTGGCGATATATGCACGCGCTCTTGCGGTTTTTGCAATGTCCGAACTGGTAAGCCGAATCCACCAGATTACGATGAGCCAGAAAATGTCGGTAAATCCATTGCATTAATGGGCTTACGACATATTGTTATTACATGTGTAGACCGAGATGATTTACCCGATGGCGGCGCTCAAATATGGGCTGAAACCATAGAAGCAGTGCATAGACTCGCCCCAGAAACCTCAGTTGAAGCATTAATTGGCGATTTTAAAGGCGACAAGGGTGATTTAGCGACTGTAATTGCTGCCAAACCAGAGATATTAGCACACAACCTTGAAACAGTACCCCGAATGCACGGTGCGGTGCGGCCTCAAGCCACGTACGAGCGGTCGATGCAAGTTCTGAAACGCATTTCTGATGCAGGGCTTGTATGCAAAACGGGAATAATGGTTGGTATTGGCGAGACTGATGAAGAAATTTCCACGTTGCTCGCAGATATTCGAGATAAATCAAATGCTGAAATTATCACCATTGGCCAATATCTACAACCAAGCCGAAATCACCTTCCAATTGACCGTTGGGTCCATCCCGATCAATTCGCAAAATATAAGGAGGTCGGGCTAAAACTCGGCTTCAGAGTCGTAGAATCTGGTCCACTCGTTCGAAGTTCCTACCACGCAGAGGAACAGGTTCGTGAATTTGAATTAAACCGTAAATAATTTGGTTACAACAAGTTAAGTTGCCACAGGATTTGGACGAATCCTCCTAAATGATACATGACCAAAGCATTCGTCCTGATAACGCCTCCATTGACAATAACCGAAGAGATCGCACTCGAACTGAATTCCATGGCGAAGCGGTACTCCGCTGGAGCCACGATTTTGATACGCCTGTGCGCTATCGGGTTTTGGACAGAAGTGATGGAGGTATGCGAATTATTTCGCAATTCCCACTTTCTGAAGGTATGACGGGCATTATTACTCGTTATTTACCAGAAGGCACCGCTGTTCACCAACCAATGATGGTGGCTTGGAGCAGTTCTACCCCAGATGATGATGGTTACCATTGTGGAATCTGGTTTTTCGGGTCGAATTAATAACTTTTAAGCCAAATAAGGCACAAAACGCCGCGAGCCCACGCTTGTGGCGTAGGCTCGCAGAGTAGAGAAGAAAGAAAGAGAGAGAAGGGTTTGTTTAATGAGAGGCGGCTTCCTTGCCACCAAACAGACAACACTCATACGAATCAATCTTTTCACAGTTCTTCAAAAAAGTTCAAAATAAAATAATCGAATGAAATCTTAGCCATACCTACTTCTCTCACTAAGCCAGCGGAGTGCTGGCTTCAAACAAAGACAGGAAGTCGCCCATGATCGCCGACACATCACCACTTGGACATATTGGTCCAAAATCGTTACCAACGAATAAAGAAAATAATCTCAGGTTGCAAACAGACCAGTTCACCGACCGACTTGGTTCATTTTTTTCCAATCTGTCATGGACTGACAGGCAAGTTCTTGCACTTCATTTTGCTGAACGTCTTTCCCCATGGGAAATTCACGTTGTTTTAAATATGTCTATGAGTGATGTGCTTTGCAGAATTCAACACTTGAGAAAAATTGCACGTCAATCGATACACGCTTCTCGCGGCGATTCATCCACACGACTATCTTTAAAGTAAGTACTTGCAAGCGCTAAATGAAAGTCGTTTTGAAGCAGAGTTTTTCATTTTCAATGTGCAGGAGCGTTTCTAAAAAACCACCCTAAAGAAAACAAATAAGAGCCACTTAACAAAAAGTTGATGCCAAGTAGCAAACCAATAATTTCATATGAAGATGGCCACGATGTCAGCATGATTACTCCGAGCATAATTCCAAGCATGCCACTAAAAAATGCCATGCCCCAGTGGTTTGAATGTCCGCCTAACGAGCGAAGTGACATCGAAGATGAAATTTCTGCAAAACCGGAAAGCAAAAAGAAGATTGCAAGAATTACAGTAATAGTTGCTAAAGCTGGTGATGGGAGCAAAAGAAAAATCATCCCGAAAATCAATGCAATCAGACCACCACCAAGTGATACTGGTTTACGCGGCCCTGATTGCGAAGTCACTCCACCAAACAAGGCGATACCGCCAACAAAAAGGAGTAACCAGCCGATGAGTTCCACGATTGCTTCAGCTGCAATTCCGGGGCGTACAATCGCAAAAAAACCAAGTGCTATCAAAACGATGCCTTCTACAATAAACCATTTCCAATTAATCATAGAACAATAATACACAGAACAAGCGCAGTACGCTTACAATCGTAGGCATGTCGACAAAACTAATTGATTTACGAAGTGATACCGTAACGCAACCTACAACTGGTATGCGGGAAGCAATGATGCAAGCCCCACTTGGTGATGATGTTTGGGGAGATGATCCCACTATTAATGCATTGCAAGAACGTTGCGCTTCGATGTTCGGAAAAGAAGATGCGTGCTTCGTTCCTTCTGGAACAATGGCGAACCAACTCGCAATTCGTTCGCAAACACAACCAGGCGATGAAATTATTATTCATAAGGATAGCCACATCGTTTACTACGAAGCCGGCGGTGCTGCGGCACTCAGTGGATGCAGCTTTGCCATTGCAAATGGAAACAGGGGCTTTTTCACGAGTGCTGATGTTCGCGCTTTAATTCGACCTGACGATTTTCATTTTGGCACGAGCAGCCTCGTCTCACTTGAAAATACGCACAACCGAGGTGGTGGTTCAATCTGGCCACAAGACCAACTAGTCGACGTTTGTGAAACCGCACATGAATTTGGGTTAAACACGCACCTTGATGGCGCAAGAATTTGGCATGCTGCGGTTGCTTCGGGTACAGATGCTGCGACTTTAGCAAAGCCTTTCGACACGCTCTCTGCTTGCTTTTCAAAAGGGCTTGGTTGTCCAGCTGGTTCAATTGTTGCAGGGAATAAGGACACGATAAAAAAAGTACGACATTTCAGAAAAATGTTTGGTGGAACCATGCGGCAATCTGGAATCCTCGCTGGCGCAGCGCTTTTTGCCCTTGACCATCAGCTCGAACGACTACAAACCGACCATGAGCACGCCAAAATTCTCGCAAATGGTCTTCATTCCATCGATGGAATCAGTTGCGATGCAAGTACGACAGATACAAACCTCGTTTTCTTCGTTATTGACAAAATGCTTGGAGATGGCGCTTCTTTATGCCGAAAACTAATGGATAACGGAATTATGTCTGAAGCCCTTGATTCGCAAAAGATTCGCTACGTCACTCACCTAGATGTAACTCGCGAAGAAATTGAACGCGCGATTCAAATCACAGCCGACACAGTTGCTCATGTTTCAAATTAACACCACCATCACTATTGGACTTCTACTCTCAACCTCCACTGCTTTTGCATTTGGCACAAGCCGTTCTTCATTAAAGTGGAGTGACATTAATACGAGAGAAGTAATCCGTTGGGATGGAGATGTTGCTGTGATACAACATGGCGCAAAAATGGAAGAACTTTCTTGCCGAGTAAAAATAGACGACGCGAGTGTTGAATTCGCAATCAATTCATTTGGAATACCAAAAAATTGGACTTCTTTTACATACCACGATACTAAAGAGTTAGAAGAAAAACAAAAACAACTTTCAGACAAGGCTGCAAAACACGGAATCAAAATGCATTCTGAAGGCAATCGGTTTAGCGTTGATTACAACTGGGTTATTGACCAAAGCAAAAACCCAATTCGAGATGTTGCAAAAGCAATTAAAAGTTCTGCAAGAAAAAAAGGATACAGAACAAAGCGAGAATTAGTTGGCGCGTTTACTTCTTTCGTACAATCATTGAATTATAGAATTCCTTCTGACACTCGAATAAATGAAGAGGGCGAAACGATTCTTACTGCAGGCGCAATGATGCCACTTGAAACCCTGACCAATAAATGGGGAGATTGCGACTCGAAGTGCTTGCTGTTTGCCTCGTTAGTTCGCAGTATAGATTTAGTTGATGTAATTTTCATCGTCATGAAAGACCATTTATTTGCAGGCGTGCAAGTTCGAACAGAACAGGAAGACCATACGGTCCGATACAAAAATAAGGACTGGGCACTAGTCGAATTAACCGACGCTTGGCCGATTGGACGAGTTCCTGCAAACCATCTCAATGGCGTTCTACTAGGCAAATTTGAGATTGTCAATTTAAAATAATCCACCAAAGAAAGCACCAACTCTTTTGAAACTTTTACACTACTTTCCAACTACACGACTAACCGAGGGTGGAACAGTTCGTGTTGCGATTGATATTTGTACTGTTCTTGCTAACCGTGGGCACGATGTAATTTGGCTTACTTGCGATGACACTGATGTTCCAGAATCTTGGAAAAATGGAGAGCCAAACACACCAAGTGTGATTTGCCTTGGTCAATTTGAAAAATCAGGCAAGCGACTAACTGCAGAACAACTTGCAGTTGCTTCAAAAGCCATTAAAGACGTCGAGGTTGTTCATGTGCATGCCATGTGGGATCCATCGAATCCGCAAATTGCAAAAGTTTGCGACAGCATTGGCACACCATGGGTACTTAGTATTCATGGAATGCTGGATGACTGGTGCATGACACAGCGTGGTTCAAAAAAGAAATTTTACTTAGCAACCGTTGGAAGAAGAATGGTTCGTACTGCAGCCGTTTTTCACACAACAGCCGAGGAAGAAAATAGACAAGCGTCGCGATGGTTCAAGCACAATAAAGTTGCCGTCGTGCCTTGCATTGTTGACCTTGAGCCCTACAAAAATGTACCGAGCCCACAAGAGGCTTTCGATGTTTACGGCAAATCAGATGCTCCAACTGTTCTATTTTTAAGTCGGGTGCATGAAAAAAAATCTATTGAAACTCTCATCGATGCCACTGCAATATTAAAACAAAGAGGAAGCAGCATCCGCTTGTTTATTGCAGGTACTGGCGATGAAGCGTACATAAAGACGCTAGAAGAGCGTGCAAAATCCGTTGGTGTTGCAGACGAAACTTCGTTCCTAGGTCTTGTTGTTGGAAGTTTAAAATTATCGCTGTATGCAATGGCAGATGTCTTTGCGCTTCCAACTCAACAGGAAAACTTTGGTCTTGTGTATCCGGAAGCCATGCTCTGCGAAACCCCTGCCATCGGCACGAAAGGTACTGATATTTGGAAGGAACTTCAAGAAGGAGGTGCAGTCATTGCTGACCGAACTCCTGAAGCTTTTGCAAATGCAATTGAAACCCTCGTCAATGACAAAGAAGCACTCGATTCAAAAGGCAAAGAAGGTCGAGAGCATATCTTGCAGTGGTTAAACACTGATACAGTCGCCGTGGGATATGAAGATATGTACAAACTCGCTCTTAATTGACACTAACAGTGAACGAAACAACTTTTGTTGGTTGTGTATTTTCTTCCCAGGGGCGTTGATAAGAAAAAGTCAATGAAGTTTCGCCTTGTTTTCTTGCTTTGAGAGTCCAAATTGTATTTCCACCAACACCTACCCTGCCGCTCGTGTCAGGATTATATGCGTGCGATTCATTTGAAATGATTTTCGGGTTATCAATAACTAGCGTCCAACTGTACCCAGTTGTTGGATTACTAGGAAGAACAATTTCAAAAGTACGCCCTACTGACAGGACAATTTTCCGCTCGCTATCAACATCAGAAAATGGACGAGTAATGACCTCTGTCCCATCTTTAGAAAAAGTCGAACAAGAAGTTAAAACAAATAAACAAAGAATTAAAAATAATAGTTTCATGCCGGCAGGATACCAATTCGCGCCTTACTCGTCAGCCGGTACTTGACTTCCATGTGGGTCTTCTTTTGCATTGCCAAGTTTTACTTGCATTTCTGGGGTTGTAATATGCTCTAACCGCTCTGCAGATTGATGCAACTGGTGCACGTCCTGAGGAAAATGTTTATCAAGATATACCTCCCATAAACGGTGAGAACGAACAAGCGTGGCTGCTTGTTTTCTTCCGCAATCAGTTAGCGACCAAAGCAACTTCGTTTTCGAAACTACATTTCTCTTTTGCAATATTTGCAAACCAATCTTAACTAAGAATGGGGTCGTTCCAATTGCTTCTGACAACTGAACTGGTAGCAGTTCTTTTTGCCCTCTTTCTTCTAGTCGCCAGAGGACACCAAGAATATCTTCTCGAACAACATGCAATCGCGTAGAGAACAAGTGCCACATACGTACGAGCATTCCATCCAGTGGAGAAACAACCCATGCAACTAGAAATAGTGCCCCGGTTGCAACTGCCATGGCACCAGCAGTACTCGTTCCAGAAAAACCAAACCACGTTGGAATCGTGATTGCTGAAACATGCCCAATGATGGCTGCTAACACCGAGAGAAAGATTGCAAGAATAAACATCATGCCAAATCTATTTGTCAACAAGTACGCTGTTGCGGGCGGAACAATAAACATTGCAACAACAAGAATCGAACCGACGGTCTCAAATGCTGCAACTGCGGTTGCCGCAGTCATCGTCATCAACATGTAATGCATAAACGAAGGATGAAACCCTTGTGCTTTTGCCAGAGCAGGATCAAATGAAGTTATTTTGAATTCTTTGTAAAAAAGCAGGAACAACAATAAATTTGCCAAAAGCATCACGCCGTTGACGATTGCTCCACGAGGTATCCCTAAACCCTCTGGGTCCTGATCAAACCATGCAAGTTCGATTGAACCATAGAGAACGCAGTCGGGGTCAATGTCAACATGATCTACAGCTTGTCTCATAAGAACTAGTCCAAATGCAAACAACACAGTGAACACAATGCCCATGGAAGCACCGGCTTCCACCTTTCCTAATGTTTGAATTGCTTGCACTAAAAATGCTGTTAACAAACCAACTACTACCGAACCAATCAACATCGCCATAGGGTCGCGGGTGCCTGTAATTAAGAATGCGATTGCGATTCCTGGCAAGACCGTATGACTAATTGCGTCTCCCATTAAACTCATTCTTCTTAAAACAAGAATTGCTCCTGGAATTGCACACCCCGCAGCGCAGAGTGCACCAATTATTACAATCCAAGTGTCAATTATTGACCACGTCACAGCGTTACCCCAATTTTGTGCGGGCTCTGAGGTATTTTTGTTGCGTCAAGAAGCAACTCAAGTTTTGCAACAAGATCACGGCCAAGAACATGTTCAATCATGTCTGCATCTCTGTCGACATGGGTAGGCGCAATATCAGCATATGTAATTAAATACATCTCCCACAAGCGATGGTTGCGTACTACGCGTGCCGCTTCTGCAAAACCAAATTCTGTTAATAACCACTTGCCCGAAGGAAGCTGCGTGACATAATTTAATTTTGAAACTTTTTTTAGCAATCGAATAACTGTTCGTTTATTCCATGACCGAACGTAAACAATCGAATCTACTGTAAATTCGGGGACTGCATTACCTTCACAAACTTCCCACATCGCGCGCAAGATATGTTGTTTTGCAATTCGTCTGTTCAAATATAAACGAGTCCATTGCCTAATTATTAAGCCGTCTTTCGGACCCGCGATGAAACTGATGATAAACCATAAACCGCAAATCAAAACAATAATTGGACCTGTTGGCATACGGGGTACAAGTGCGCTCACAACTGCACCAAGCCAACCACTTAGGCATCCAATCGATGCTGCTGCAATTAACATGGGTGTGATTTTAGTTGTCCAATACCGCGCTGATGCGGCGGGGATAATTAACATTGCAACCGCAAGAACCAATCCGACAGATTGCAAGGCAACCACTGTGACGATTGCCACCATTACCATCAATAGTATGTCTAACCGAAGCACCGGCCACCCTTGAACAGAGCCAAACTTTTCGTCAAAACAAAGAAGCGTCCACTCTTTGTGAAGGAACGTTGTGACAAGTGCAATTGAAACAGCGACCACTCCCATCGTTGTTGCATCGCTTGCAACCATCGAGGATGCTTTGCCAAAAATAAACCCACTCAGACCCGCAGCGCTTCCGCTGGGAAGTTCGGTAGCAATTCGTAGAAGACAAAGCCCTAGCCCAAACAACACACTTAATACGATTCCAATTGCTGCATCATCTTTTAACCGAGTTGTATGTCGTATTCCCAAAATGGCAAGCACACCGATACAACCAAACACAAAAGCACCAATAAGTAATCCAAGAAGTGATTTGCCATCATATCCAAAAGCCACCATAATCATGAATGCAACTGCAATGCCGGGAAGTGTCGCATGGCTTAAAGCATCAGCAGTTAGTGCTCTTTTTCGCAACAACAAAAAAGTTCCCACTAAACCTGACGCTGCACCAAGAGCCATCACGCCAAGGACCACAACGCGTGTGTTGTAGTCTTCAAGACTTAACACTCGCACAATTTGTTCGAGCGATGGCATCGAGATGCGGACATCTGAAATGGAATGCGAACCAATCAATGTCTTGCCAAGCGGTCTGCGGCTTCTGAAAGCAATGTCAATCTACCGCCATATGTTTTCTTTAAGTTTTCATCTGTAAAAACTTCATCAACGGGTCCATGTGCAACAACACGCATATTCAATAAAATGACGTGATCAAAATAGTCTCTTACAGTTTGCAAATCATGATGAACCACAACCACTGTTTTTCCTAACGAACGTAAATCGCCCAATACTTTTACGATTGCTCTCTCTGTAGTAGCGTCAACACTCGCAAACGGTTCATCCATAAAATAAATAGTTGCATCTTGTGTCAGCGCTCGAGCTAGAAATACGCGTTGCTGTTGTCCGCCTGAGAGTTGACTTATTTGTCGACGAGCAAAATCTGCCATACCAACTCTGTCGAGCGATTCCATGGCAGCTTTAATATCTTTTTTGCGAACTGGCTTACACCAACCGATCTTGTTGTAGCGTCCCATCAAGACAACACCTAATGCATCAATAGGAAAATCCCAGTCTACCGATTCTCGTTGAGGAACATACGCAACTAACTTTCTTTGTTTTGCAAATGGTCTTCCATATATCATCACTTTCCCAGATGCTTTTGGAACTAAATCCAGAACTGCTTTAATGAGAGTACTTTTTCCTGCCCCGTTTGGGCCTACGATTGCAATCAATTTTCCTTCAGGAATGTCGAGGTCAACATCCCAAAGAACTGGTTTCCGTTGATAGGCAACCGTCAAGTCGTGAATTGAGACTGGTGAAGTTGTTGAGTGTCCTGCTTCTACTTTCATTATTCAACCACCTCTTCTTGTTGAAGTGTTGAAGCAAAACCCAATTCAGTCGCTGAACCACCGAGACCTTTTGTAATCGTGGTGATGTTATGATCGAGCATTCCAATGTATGTGCCTCTATACGTCCCGCCCTTCCCCATTGCATCTGAATATAAACGACCACCAATTACAACGGTGTGCCCCTTTGAAGCAGCACCTTCGATTAATGCGTTTACATTTCTATCTGAAACACTTGACTCTACAAAAACAGCAGTAATCCCCTTGTCAACAAGTAAATGCACCAATCGATTTACATCTTCAATTCCTGCTTCAGACTCTGTTGATAACCCTTGAATGCCAATCACTTCGATTCCGTACGCTCGACCAAAATAATTAAACGCATCATGCGCGGTTATTAAAATTCGTTGCTCAATTGGAATTGATGCAATGGAATCTAAAGCGTACTGATGAAGCCGAGTTAATTGCTCATTGTATTTCTTAGCGTTTGATGTATAGACTTCGCAATGTGCTGGGTCATGTTCGCAAAGTGCTTTCGCGATGGCATTTACAGCATGTGCCCACGCAGAAACATCCATCCAGACATGTGGGTCCCAGTGCCCTTTGAATTCTGGGGGTTCAAGCAAATACGTTTCTTCGATGAGTTCAGTAACTGGAAAAACAACTTTTCCCATTCGTGCTGCTTTGAGAAACGTGTCCGTCATTCTTCCCTCTAGTAAAAGCCCGCTGTAAAAAATCATGTCCGCATGCATGATTTTGCGAGCATCGGATGCCGTGGGTTTGTACAGGTGCGGGTCAATTCCCTCTCCCATTAATGAATCCACCGTTCCATATTCGCCTACAACATGCCGAACGATATCGGCGACCATTCCGGTTGTTGCGACAATCTCTAATGCAGCATCAGCATCGCTGGCAGAAAATAAGGCCATTTGCGTGAAAATTAGTGTTTTTAATAGCATAAAACAATCCTTTTGATTAATCAAAAGTTTAATCTATGATATGCTATAAGTCAAGCCATGTTATCAAGTACCGTAGAAAATTATCTAAAAGAGCTCTTTTTGCTCAATCCAGACGGTGAAACCCAAGTCGCAACGGGCGAATTGGCAAAAGCGCTTTCTGTAACTCCTGGCTCTGCCACTTCGATGATTAAAACTCTCGCTCAGGCTGGGCTCGTCGAACACAGACCACACTACGGGGTGAAACTGACGAATGAAGGTAGAACTCTTGCAGTCCACGTTGTACGTAGGCATCGAATTGTCGAATTATTTCTAGTCAACATTCTTGGAATGGATTGGAGCGAAGTACATGACGAAGCAGAACAACTTGAACACGTTGTCTCTGACCAAGTCATTTCCAAAATGGACGACTTGCTTGGTCATCCAACCCATGATCCACACGGAGACCCAATTCCTACTCCAGAAGGGACACTGCCTGTGCGTTCACTTCAGCCACTTTCATTTTGCAAACTAGGCGATACCGTTTCAATTGCAAGAATTGGCAACCAAAACACAAGCTTTCTAAAATTCGCAGAAGACAATGGTCTTCTTTTAGGAGCAACCATCAAAGTTGCGAACAAAAATGAGGTTGCAGATTCCATCACCATTATTTCAAAAGGCGAAGAAGTCGTATTAGGTCTTGCAGCAGCAGGAAGAATAGAAGTTGAATTTGCTTAAATATACAGTCATTTTCTTTCTCTTTTGTTGCACTGCTTGCAGTTCAAAAATACCATCACCGGTTGATTCTATTACCGAGCAAAACATAATTCGTGATGTTACTTGGCTTGCCTCAGATGCATTGCAAGGAAGGCACTACCGTTCTGTTGAGGCAAGGAAAGCCGCAAACTATATCGCATCTGCATGGAAGGAAGCGGGTCTTACACCGCTTCCATCTCGAAATTCCATGTATTTACCAACAGCTGATCTTCGCGATTCACCAAACGTAGCAGCAATCTATAAAGGAACCGGCGATACCTTCGTTTGCATTACTGCACATTACGACCACTTAAAACCAAAACGAAGTGGTGACGATCGCATTTACAATGGTGCAGACGACAACGCTTCAGGAGTTGCCGCTCTCATTTCCATCGGGAACGCCCTTTCAAAAGTAACATCAAAATTAGAATCTTCCATCGTTCTCATTGCATTCACTGGCGAAGAGGCGGGCTTCGTAGGTTCTAAACACTTCGCGAATAATTCACCAATCGCACTGAACAAAATTCGGGGTTTGTTGAACCTAGACATGATTAGTCGAGGAGAACCAAATACTATTTTTCTTGAAGGAGCCCCAGATGCTCCTCGGATAAATATGGCAATCGTTCGCGCAAATGCTCAAATAGATTTACATATCATTCGAAACGCACACCCAGATTGGCTTTACAGAAGTGACCAAGCACCGTTCATAGAAAAAAACGTACCTGCTGTTTTCTTCAGCGTTGAAGATCATGAGGATTATCATAGAGTTTCCGATCACGCAGACAAAATATTGCCTGGCCTCGCTACAAAAACTACGCAACTTGTCTTCCTCACTGCAATTGACCTCGCTCGTCCTGTACCCTAATGGGATATGAAACCAATAGCATTCGCAACGCTTTCTCTGGTACTCATTGCAGGTTGTAATGACGCACCGCAGCCGCAAGAAATCGCAGTAGTAAACGCTCCAACTGAGCAAACTGGAAAAAACACTTACTTGATGTACTGTGCGCAATGCCACGGTGCGTCTGGCGACGGCAAGGGATCGCTTCAACTTGATAGACCCGCAAGAAGTTTCATAGATAGCGGGTTCTCATTTGGCAAT
>DTSO01000075.1 GCA_012965315.1 Phycisphaerales bacterium
GTTACTGCAAAGTTTGAAATTCCTTTTGAGGCTTCCGACCTTGTAGACCTAGAACCAGAAGAAGCCGTCGATCTCGTGATGGAGCGTGCGTTGGATGCGTATCGAACACGTGAACGAATCTATCCTGTCGATTTTATGATTGACATGACAAGCATGCGTTTGCAGCAAGACCCAGCAAAAGCAATCGAAGCGTTCTGTCAATGGGTGAAGTTAAAATATGAACTCGATTGGACACCGCAGACATTACCATCAAATAACCCGGAGGATTTGAAAAAGTTTTTGCTTGAAGAAGCACTTCGTTGGGATGATGAGCGGTTCAAGCGTCGTGCTGAACGTCTAGTTGAAGAAAGCAATGGTGATCTTGATATGTGGTTACGTACAAATTGGAATTTTGCACTAAGCGATGATGAGAAAGCTGATGCAGAACTAGATCCAATTGCAGTTGCAACGAAAAAAATTAAACAAGTGCAACGCGCAGAGTTAGCACAACTTGAACGTAATGTCCTTCTGCAAATTTTCGATAGTGCGTGGAAAGATCACCTCCATCAAACGGATCAAGTACGCGAATCGATCGGTTTCCGATCGTTTAGTCAGTTAGACCCCAGAATTGAATTTAAACGTGAAGGCGCACGGCTCTTTGATGAAATGTTCGAACATATCCAAGACCGCGTGACAGATTTAGTCTTCAAGGCGAAAATGCAAGTGCGTATGTCACAACCCCCCCCGAAGCAACAGCAGCAACTAAGTCAACCACCCGAAACCGCAAAAACTGCTCAGCAACCTCGTCCAAAACCAAAAGTTTCAGAGCAATCTATCCGCGCAGCTTCGGCAGCTGCATCGAAGGATGACCCAGTTTCTGGCGGTGCAATGACTGTAGGACGCAATGAACCCTGCCCATGTGGAAGCGGTAAGAAATATAAGAAGTGTTGCGGCGGCCGGTAATTAATTCACCCTCTGTGAATTAATTGTGATCCGCAAACACCCATGTTGTAAAGACAACAACTGGTAATATGCAGAGCCACGTACTTGAGCCGATATACCCTGCTTCAAGAAGAGGTAGCGATAGAAGGGCGGCGAGTGTAAAAAGTACCCCGCGTACCAATGTAAATTTTCGCTTTGTCCAAATAAAGGTTGCGACGAGACCGGGAAATATCAAACCATAAAATACGAAGAACCTTAAGTAATCATCAGCCATCCCTTGAATAGTCTCGTGCGATCGATGGGCAACCAAAATCGCGACTCCGCACGCAATGATCGTCCCAATAGCAAACAATAGTCTCCGAGACTTTATTTCGCACAACCAACCTTCCCGAATATGCGCACTAATGGTGAAGGTTGCTTGTGAGATGATGTGTACTACAATCAATGTTGCTAAACCAACAACCATCGCATCACGGTACAAACAAGTGAGTCCAATCATCAAAGCAAATGTCAATCCGAATACTCCAAACGAATGTTTCGATGGCGAAGATTGCAATGCTTTGTGGAGTGTGGGGTCAAGGTAAGGACACAGAAAGAAACCGAAAGTTGTTATTGGAAGTAGCCAAATCACTTCTTGCCAAGGATGTGTTGGTGCTGCTTCAACGTGAATCGAACCGGGCCACAAAGATATACCAATTCCAACTGAAGTACACCACACCATTGCAGCGAGAATTGGCCAAAGTTTGTTTGGAAGGAAACTTACTAGAAGTCCTGCGCATAGCACAATTGCGGGCAGTACAACCATCCACCACGTGGGGAGTTCGGAGATGAAATACCTCGCGACAATCGCAAGAAAAAAGGTATGGAACGCAACGGTAACGACTGCAAAACTTGCAAGCGCTCCGTGATATCTTTCAACCAGTGCTTTTGATCGTTCAGGAGTTTTTAACACATACCCAAATACAGAACATCCAATGACATTTGGAATTGCGAAAATAAAGAAACCTGCCCAACCATAACGATCAATCAAAATAACGGGAAGAAACATGCCGATGCACCACGTCCAACTGCACGTGAGATACAGTCCCCAACCTATTGTTTTGAGTGCGTTCACTTCGACTCTTCTTGTTTGTTCTTACGTCGGAATCGTTCTCGAAGCATTGATTTTGGCGTGCAATGGAACGTGATGATACACCTGCCAACGCGTACTTCTTTGTCACGCTTTTGTAATGTTTGCGTGATGTTCATCGTAAACTCAATGTTGAATTCCTTGCCTATATTCATTTGTTCTATAAGTTGATTTCGTACATCTTCTGCATCTTTGACGTTATAGACAGCAGGTCCATAGCATGGTCGCAAAAAACGATATTGCATATTTTTACACACAACCGCGTAATCGCTTCCGCAATGTTTAAACAAAAACATGCCTGCTGCGACTTCACTGTTTCCCAGAAGTGCTGCACCAGCCATGGCGTTATAGAAATTTCGGTTTGACCGTTTAAATGGCAGAACTGCCGTGAAGCGGTCGTGGGTAATTCGTCGCATCGAAATGCCACTTCGGAAGGCAAATGGAAGCCAAATCAACGAACATACCCGGTGCCAAAAGTTGTTTTTTGTACTCAGGCGTGTAAGAAATGCCTCAGTTTTTTCCAAGAATGTTAGATCTTCTGGTTGTGTATTCGTGAGTTCAACAGGTAATTCAGAAGTGCCAGTTTGGAGTGCTCCTGTTGTTGACTCGGACTCAGGGGGAGCCTCACCATGTTTTTCTTTCAGGGATGGAGTTGTCATTGATCGTGCCTAATGAATCCTAGGTATTGTAGGCTATACCCCATGATTAGTCACCAAATTGGAATTTGTAGTTGGAGCCTTCGTCCTGAGTCCCCTGAAGCATTGGTACTAGATGTAGA
>DTSO01000076.1 GCA_012965315.1 Phycisphaerales bacterium
TGGAAAGTCGCTTCATGCACCGCCTTTTATTTCAAATGTAGTTCCAGCACACCCTTCTGAATGGCCAGACGCATGGCGCACTTTTGAAGAAGGCATGCTCGTTGCAGTAGAGCCGATGCTGGCGGTTGGAACTGGAGAAATTGAAAATGCAAGAGGATCATGGCCAATTTATTCAGCTGACCACTCTATGAGTGTGCATTACGAAGCGGACATTTTGATTGGTGCAGATGGACCCATTGATTTAACTGAAGGTCTACACGACCTTCCCTACATTGTCGGAAACTAATTTATGCTTTTAATCATTGCAAGTCTCTTCGCAATTGCACCAATCCAATATCCAGAGGCGCATCGAGGGAATGTAGTTGACACACTGCATGGCGTTGAAGTAGCCGATCCATATAGATGGCTTGAACAAGATGTTCGAGAGAGTAACGACGTTCGTGACTGGGTACAAGATGAAAATACGATTACTCGGCAATATTTAGATTCCATAGAAACACGTCCTTACATAAAAGAAACACTAACGAAGGCATGGAACTATGAAAAACATGGCTTACCATTCCATCGTGGTAGTCGGTGGTTCCAATCTAGAAACACAGGATTGCAAAACCACAGTGTTATTTACACAGGAAATTCTCCAACAACAATCGAAAAAGTATTACTAGACCCAAATTTGTTTTCTGAAGATGGAACACAAGCGCTTTCAATGTACAGCCCTAGCCCAGAAGGAAATTACTTAGTGTGGGGTATTTCAGATGCTGGCTCAGACTGGTCGACTTGGTATGCAAAAGATTTAAGCAGTGGCGAACTTCTTCCAGAAGTGATTCGCGACATCAAAAATGATTCTCCATCATGGCTACCTGATGAATCTGGATATTACTATTCCCGATACCCAGACTCTAAAAACGAAAGTCATATTGAAACTGCAGATTCCACCGAACTTTGGTTTCATACAATGAACACGCCACAATCCGATGACAAACTTATTTGGAGTGACACCGATCACCCGGACCGTTTCTACAATGCAAGTGTTACAAAAGACGGTGGCTGGCTTGTTATCTCAGTAAATATTGGCACTTCATCCAACAACGCAGTGCTCGTCAAAGGACCAAACGAAAAGAAACTGCACTGGTTAATTTCAGATTTTGATGCAGAAGTTTCCCTTATTGGCGGAATAAGCAACACGCTTTGGTTCAAAACAGACCGTGATGCTCCCAACGGGAAATTAATTTCTGTACATTTTGATTCACAAACTCCAAAATGGTCCGTTGTTGTTCCTGAACAACAAAATATTCTAAGAAGTGCTGATATTGTTGGCGGGAAAATCACATGCTCTTGGCTTGAACACGCTTCATCTAAAACAACCGTACATTCCTTGCTTGGCAATTTGTTATACGAAGTCAAACTACCCGGCATTGGAACAGCATCCGGTTTTAATGGCGATGCAAAAGACAAAACAGTGTATTGGTCATATTCAAGTTACAACCAGCCCCCTTCAATTTATGCGCTTGACTTAGCAGATGGAGCAACGACATTATTTTGGGAATCTGATGTTCCAATTGATTTGTCCTCCATTGTAGTCCGAAGAGAATTTGTAAAAAGCACCGACGGCGCACTCGTTCCATTATTTATTGTTGCAAATAAAGATGTCACGCTTAATGGAGACAATGCTGTTCTTCAGTATGGGTACGGCGGCTTTGACATTGCAATCTTGCCGCGCTTCTCTGCTTCAAGAGCAACTTGGATTCAATTGGGAGGTGTGCTTGCCGTTGCATGTATCCGGGGCGGAAGTGAGTATGGAAAAACGTGGCACGAGAGTGGAATGCTTGAGAATAAACAACAAGTATTCGACGACTTTATCGCATGCAGTGAATGGTTAATCAGTTCAAAATGGACAAATTCAAATAAACTAGCGATACAAGGTGGAAGTAATGGCGGTTTACTTGTGGGTGCTTGCATGACACAACGACCTGACCTCTTCGGTGCTTGCTTGCCTGCAGTTGGCGTAATGGACATGTTGCGATTCCCGCTTTTTACAGTTGGATGGGCATGGACTAGTGACTACGGTGATCCGAAAGATGCAACGATGTTCAAACATCTCTTTAGCTACTCTCCGTACCACAATCTAAAAAAAGGGACTTGTTACCCACCAACAATGGTTACAACTGGAGACACCGACGATAGAGTTGTCCCTGCACACAGTTTTAAATTTGCTGCTGAACTTCAGTATTCTCAGGCATGTGCTAACCCAGTGTTAATTCGTATCGAAACGAGGGCAGGACATGGTGCTGGCAAACCCACGCATCTTCGGATTGATGAAGCGGCAGACGTGTACGCTTTTCTTTGGCAATCCTTGCAAATGAAAGAGCAATGAAAATCGCCAACTTACGCTAGAAGTTCAGCCTTCCCGTACAATACACCTATGCGAATCAAACTTTCAAACCCACGGGGGTTTTGTGCGGGTGTTCGCATGGCTGTTGACATTGTAGATATGCTTCTTGATGCAATTGGCGATGATGAAAAGTTATACGTGTATCATGAAATAGTTCACAACCGCCACGTTGTCTATCGACTACGTGAGCGAGGAGCGGTCTTCGTTGAGAACATTGCTGAAATACCAAAAAATTCTATAGTTGTTTTCAGCGCCCACGGCGTTAGCCCAGAAGTCAAAAAACTTGCAAACGACAGGCATCTTACTTGTATAGATGCAACATGCCCTTTGGTAACTAAAGTGCATGCTGAAGCAATTCGATATGCAAAACGAGGCTGGCAAATTTTATTAATTGGCCACAAGAACCACCAAGAGGTCG
>DTSO01000077.1 GCA_012965315.1 Phycisphaerales bacterium
TAGAATCTTTGTCGCTCTGAAAGCGGGCGAGCATCCCACTGCGAGAAAGTAAAGTGACCACCGACGTCATGGTGAAGTATTGACTCGATCAGTTTGGTAAGAGAGATTGGCCAAGGGAATCCAACAAGTCCTGCTGCAAGTTGGGTATCAAAAATGCCTGCTGGGGCTTTGCCAAACAGCCGAGCAACGGGCTCAAGGTCTTGGGAGCCGGAATGTAAAAGGGTTGTGATAGTTGGGTCGGCAATGAGTGCGTACAGCGGTGAAAGGTCTTTTATTTTAAATGGATCAATAAGCGCAACTCGTTGCGTAGTAGCAACTTGAATTAAACAAGTGAACGCGTAATAGGAATCTTCTCCAATAAATTCTGTGTCGTAAGCGAAAATCCCACTGTTTTTTAAGGAATCGCAAAGTTCGAGAAATTTTTCATCGGTATCTACCCACTCTGCGGTACCAGTTGGAACGAGCGGATGGCCCTCTAAAATCGGTGTAATCGTCCCTTGAGCGTGGGATTCGTTGTGGCTTTGTTGCCGGTGTTTACGTCGATGTGATCCGCTTGTTCCCATAGATTTTTAATTCTATCAGAGGAGCGATGGAACCGCCTTACTAGTCTTCACGAATCTTCTGGTGAAGAGAAGGTGTCTACTAGTTTTTCGGAGGGGAAAGAACTAGTGGCAAAAAAAAGAGCGCCGCAACTTGCATTGTAAGTTCGCGGCGCTCCTTTTAGTAATAAGAGAATAGTTGTATTAATGAGGATTAAAAACCCATGCCATCCATACCGCCTGCATTAACTGCAGTTTTTTCTTTAATTTCAGTAATCGCACAATCGGTTGTGAGGAGAAGCCCGCTAATACTGGCAGCATTTTGTAGAGCAATCCGTTCAACTTTAGTTGGAACAATAACGCCTGATTTGATGAGGTCTTCGTATTGACCTGTCAAACCGTTAAATCCGAAGCAATCATCGTCTGATTCTTCGACTTTTTGGCAAACGATTGAACCGTCAAGGCCACAGTTTTCTGCGATTTGACGAATCGGAGCAGTAAGAGCACGTCCGACAATTTCGATGCCGAGTTTTTCATCGCCTTTAGCTTTCTTTCGTGCTGCAGTTAGAGCGCGTTTTGCACGAATGACCGCAACACCACCGCCTGGAAGAATGCCTTCTTCAACAGCAGCACGGCAAGCATGTAATGCATCTTCAACTCGAGCTTTCTTTTCTTTCATTTCAACTTCAGTTGCTGCGCCAACATTAATTTGCGCAACACCGCCAGCTAATTTTGCAAGACGTTCTTGCAATTTTTCAGCGTCATAATCTGAAGATGTGTTTTCAATTTGAGCACGAATTTGATCGATGCGACCTTTGATGTCGGATGATTTTCCAGCACCTTCAATAATTGTCGTTGAATCTTTTTCGATAGTAACTTTCTTTGCACGACCGAGTTGGTTTAGCTCAATGTTTTCCAAGCTCATGCCGAGTTCTTCCATAACGGGCTCGCCACCAGTAAGGATTGCAATGTCTTGCAACATCGCTTTGCGACGGTCTCCGAAACCTGGAGCCTTGATTGCACAAACTTTAATTGTTCCACGAAGTTTGTTGACAACAAGAGTAGCGAGTGCTTCAGCATCGACGTCTTCAGCAATGATAAGAAGTGCTTTTCCAGTTTCTGCAACTTTGCCAAGAACTGGAAGCATGTCTTTTGCTGTGCTGATTTTCTTTTCGTGAATCAATACATAGCAGTCTTCTAGTGTTACATCCATCGCTGTTGTATCTGTAACAAAGTGTGGGCTAAGGTAGCCCTTTTCAAACTGCATGCCTTCGACAAGTTCAACATCAGTTTCAAGAGATTGACCCTCTTCAACTGTAATTACGCCGTCTTTTCCAACCTTATCCATTGCTTTGGCAATAATTTTGCCTATTTCAGTGTCTTGGTTAGCTGCGCACATGCCAACTTGAGCAATTTCGCTTGAGTTTTTGACATCGTTCGACATCGAGTGTAATTCACTTACGATTGCTGCAACGCCTAAGTCGATACCTCGACGAACTTGGTTTGCGTGTGCGCCTGCTGTAATATTTTTAAGTCCTTCGCTGAAGATTGCTTCAGCATATACAGTCGCAGTGGTTGTGCCGTCGCCAGCGTCTTTTGAACATTTCGTTGCAACTTCTTTGACCATTTGAGCGCCCATGTTTTCACGTGGATCTTCAAGTTCAATTTCTTTTGCAACCGTAACACCATCTTTAGTTACGGTTGGTGCTCCGAATGACTTTTCAAGAATTACAACTCTGCCTGAAGGGCCGAGTGTAGTCTTTACTGCTTTAGCTAGTTTTTGTATACCGCGTAGCATGTGCTCGCGAGCTTCGATATCAAATGCAATTTGTTTTGCTGCCATATTTTTCTTCTTTCTTTTGGTTTAGATGTCGTCACGGACTTGCCACACGGCAGAAACATGCGAACTATCTATCCAAATATTATTTGCTTTAGTTTTTAAATGAATTCCCTGCGAACTTGTTAATCGTTCAACGGATAAAACATCCATCACTTCAAGTTCACTGTCTTTCCCATAGAACATAATTGAAAGTTCTCTGTCTGTTCCTACCATGTCTCTAAGTATTTCAAGTAGTGGTCCGCGTTCCATAGTGTGTTACCTCGATTTGTTACTCAACGATTCCAAGGATGTCGTCTTCAGTCATAATTAAATAATCGTTGTTGTTGATTTTGATTTCAGTGCCTGCATAAGAAGTGAACAAAACGTTATCGCCTTTCTTAACCGTGAAAGGAATTCGTTCGCCAGTTTCTTGATTTAGGTGGCCGTTGCCGACTTCGATAATCTTGCCTTCTTTTGGCTTATCTTTTGCAGACTCTGGAAGATAGATTCCGCTGTCTGTTTGTGTTTGAGCTTCTGCTCGTTGGACAAGTAATTTGTCGCCTAGTGGTTTGATGTTCATGTTTACTCCTTGTTTTCTTTCTGATTTCTCTATGTGATTTGTTAGCTAAGTTATAAATTCCAATTCTGGTCTGGCCATCGATTTGAGTAATGCTTTCTGAGCGCTCGCTGGAGAGCATCGAGCAGTGTTTCTAGCATCGCTGGACGATCGACGACTGTAAAGGCACCTTCATGCAGAGAACGTGCCAAACTTCGGGCATTTTCTCGGGCGGAAGTTTGCCGAGGTCTAATGACGATTGTGGGGGGTTGCGGGTTGAGCCGACGAAGGAGTTGGAGCACACGTTCGCCACCAGGTCTTTTGTCTGAGGACCCCATTTTGAGTGGAATTGCGAGGTCAACGATTGCAATATGAATAGCACTGGATTCAATCACTTTGACGGCTTCTTCCCCATTTTTAGCAGTTAAACTGCGTATTCCGAATGGCCCGAGCAACTGCGGGAGTTGCAAAATGGGAGAATCTTGCCGCCAAGAGCCACATGTCAGCAACAAATTAAGTCGTTTGTTGTGGTCATGTGTTTCAGTAGATTGTGTGGATTGGAAGACCATGGTTACGAATATCTAATGCAAATTCCGTGCCGTTTTCATGCCCCGCAGGGCTGTCAATGCACATGTATACATCTCTACAACTGCCGTCTTGGCAGTGCATCTATGCAGTTACACTTTGAGACAGCCCAAAAGGGGACTGTCCCCGATGGTACGCAGTTGGTATTATTCCCAACTTATGTCGTATAAAACAAAATCAACGTTGCTTTGCTCAATTCTTACAGGAGATGCAAAAAACCGCACTCCTGTGGGTGAAACTATCACAGTCCAAGGATGGGTACGATCGAGGCGAGATTCAAAAGCAGGATTGTCATTTATTCAAATTACTGATGGCAGTTGTTTTGACTTATTGCAAATTGTTGCGAACAACGATTTGTCAAATTATGATTCGGAAATTGTGCGCCTTACAACTGGCGCTTCCGTTGAAATAACTGGTGAACTTGTTGAATCACAAGGCAAAGGTCAATCAGTCGAAATGCAAGCAACCGAAGTTATCGTTGTTGGTTTTGTTGATGACCCCGACACCTATCCAGTTGCGGCGAAGCGACATACATTTGAATATTTGAGAACAGTTTCTCATTTGAGAACAAGAACAAATACATTTGCTGCCGTTGCAAGAGTGCGCGACTGTTTATCACAAGCAGTGCACCGCTATTTTCATTCAAACAATTTTTTGTGGGTGCATACGCCAATCGTTACTGCAAGTGACTGCGAAGGTGCTGGGGAAATGTTTCGCGTCTCAACCCTTGACCTTGTAAACATACCCAAAACGGAAGAAGGAAAAGTCGATTTTGACAAGGATTTCTTTGGAAAAGAATCTTTTCTTACCGTGTCTGGACAGATAAACGTTGAATCATATGCGTGTTCGTTATCGCGGGTGTACACATTCGGCCCAACGTTTCGTGCTGAAAATTCAAATACCTCAAGGCACCTTTCAGAGTTTTGGATGATTGAACCTGAAATTGCGTTCGCAGATTTGCAAGACAATGCAGATTTAGCAGAAGACTTTTTGAAAACTATTTTTACTGATTTGTTAAACGAGCGTCCAGATGACATGAACTTTTTTCAACAACGAATTGATAAAGGCTGCATCGAACGGCTTGAAAGTTTTGTTTCGTCAAGTTTCGAACGCATGGAATATACCGATGCAATTTCTGCTTTAATTAAAGCACAAGATTCTGGCACAAAATTTGATTATCACGTGAAGTGGGGTAGTGATTTACAGTCGGAGCATGAGCGTTGGTTAACCGAAGAACATGTCGGAAAACCGATTGTTTTGATGAATTATCCGAAAGAAATTAAAGCGTTTTACATGCGATTGAATGATGACGAAAAAACCGTCGCAGCAATGGATGTTTTAGCTCCTGGAATTGGTGAAATTATTGGCGGATCTCAACGTGAAGAACGCCTTGATGTCTTGGACAAACGCCTAACAGAATGTGGCTTAGAGCCAGAGCCATACTGGTGGTACCGCGATTTGCGAAAATACGGCACTGTTCCACATGCGGGTTTTGGGCTCGGTTTTGAGCGCACGATTCTCTATGCGACTGGAATGGCTAATATTCGTGATGTTATTCCGTTTCCCCGGTCTCCACGCAACTGTGATTTTTAAATAATAAACGTCCTATAACACGTGTTCAAAATTGGGGAATCTGTGTTATTAGGTTGATTTTCTATGTTTTACGCAACCTTTCCCTTGGTTTTGACGAACTAATAGGTACCCTAAATACTAGAAAAAGGTTGAAAAAAGAAAAATGTTTAAATATATCAGTTCATCTATCGTTGCAGTGTGTTTGGTTTTCACAGTTGCTCAGGCAGCAAAACCACTCAAAAAGTCACCCCAGTTTAATTACGATTACGCAATTACGCTTGGTGAAGAAACGTTTGATCCAAAATTTCAAGTTATCGTTTCTCCAACAGAATGGGAAGTTGCTTCACAAGAAGGCAACGACCTGCGATTAGTTCAGTTTGATGGGCCAATCCAAGAATCTTGGCTTGCAGACATGGAAGACGCTGGCATAACACCAGTTCAATATATTCATCCATTCACTTACATCACTTGGTCTGATTCGCAAAGTAGAGAAGTTGCTTCGTTACTTGCGCATGTGCGCTGGTCGGGCGATTTTTTAAATGGCTATCGAGTTCTACCAAAGTGGAGAGACTTGAGTGCACGACCAATTGCTTCAAAAGTAATGGTGTACAAAGGAAGTGATGTAGAAATGGCACTTTCACAATTACGAAATGCAGGTGCAACTCGAATAGAACAACACACGCTTGACTCTCGATTTGAAATTATTTCGTTTGTGGCTCCAGGTAATTCATTCCTAGATATTTCTAAGATTCCTGGAGTATTCACAATTCAACCAAAACCAACCGACGGCGGGTTACGAAGTGAAATGAGTAACCAAATTAATGCCGGTAATTACGATGGCAGCAACACAGCATTTCCTGGCTATGCTTCGTGGTTAACAAGTATTGGACTTGACGGTAGTGGTGTTCGAATTGCAATCGTAGATGGCGGAAGTGATGAATCGCATGTTGATTTGTCAGGACAATTCGTTTCTTGTGTAGGACAAAGTTGTGGTGGCGCTTCATCAAGTTCGCACGGTACACATACTGCTGGTATTGTTGGAGCAACTGGTGCTTCTGGCGTTACAGATAGTGGTGGATTCCTTCGCGGCCAAGGTGTAGCACCAGGCGCTAACTTAGTTGAACAAGTCTACTCACCTACCTATCAACAACCAGGTGGTATGACGTTGTTGATGACAGAATCGTATCGAAACGGTGCAGTTGCTTCGAGTAATAGTTGGGGCCCCTCTGGCTCACCGCAAGGGTATGACATTGATACACTCGAAGTAGATATTGCTGTTAGAGATGCTGAACCAGACGTGGCAGGAAACCAATCTTTTTCGTACGTCCTTGCAATAATGAATGGTAGTGGTGGAACAAGCAGTCAGGGTTCTCCTGATGAAGCAAAAAATATTTTTACAATTGGCTCAACAAAAATGCGAAACTCTGGTGGAACGCAACAGTTAGCAATCAATGATATCTCAAGTAACTCAGCTCACGGGCCATGCCTCGATGGAAGAGCAATCCCGCACATGGTGGCACCCGGCTGTAGTGTTGACTCAACCGTGCCAGGTTCGCACAGTTTAATGTGTGGAACAAGCATGGCTTGCCCACAAGTTGCTGGTGCAGTTGCACTGTTCGTAGAACAATATCGCAACGAATATATTGACGACCCATCACCTGCGCTTATCAAAGCAGCATTTACTGCAGGCGCGCAAGACTTAGCTGGAAACAACGATGCAGATGGAGTAGTGCTCGGGCATGTATTTGATTCGAAGCAAGGCTGGGGCAGAATGGATTTGCCTGCAGTTCTTACAAATGGAATAAACAGTGTTCGATATTACGATGCGCCAGTTGTTCTAGATCAAACCGGCGATCAATGGTCAGCAACAGTTTCACCAGTTGATCCTTCAAAACCTATGAAAATTATGTTGGTTTGGACAGATGCTCTAGGACACGGTCTTGGCGGAAGCACACCGGCGTGGAACAACGACCTCGACTTACTAGTTTCAACTGGATTAGCAACATATAAAGGGAACAATATCGGCTCTGCTGGTTGGTCAACAAGCGGCGGAATTGCAGACGGCAAGAACAATATTGAAGGTGTTTTTCTAGGGCCAACTGCTCCAGGGCAAGCAACAATAACGGTCACCGCTGCAAATCTAAACTCGGATGGCATTCCAGGAATGGGCGATGCCATTGATCAAGATTTTGCGCTTGTATGTTACAACTGTGCAGCAGAGCCTGGATATTCAGTAGTAGTTGCACCGAGTTCACAATCAGTTTGTGCGCCAGCAACAATTGATTACACAGTGACTGTTGGTCAAGTAATGGGTTACGAATTACCAATTACATTATCCGCACAAACAAATGTTGGTATTTCAGCAATATTTTCCGCAAACCCAGTTATACCACCCGCAACAGTAACAATGACAGTTTCAGTTGGTGGTCAAGTACCTGACGGCAATCATATGGTATTAGTTTCAGGAACATCATCAGATGGAACAACGCACGATTCATCTGCTTCAGTTGGAGTTTCTGGTTCATTGCCACAAACTGTAGCATTATCGCAACCTGCTAATTTTGCAACAGGTGTTTCAATTGCACCATCCTTTGCATGGCAAGGTGCTGCTGGGGTAACTTCATGGAACTTACAACTTTCAACAACTTCTTCACCATTTGGAATTATTCACGATGCAGTTAATATTGAAATGCCATCGTATGATTTGCCAATAGTGTTGACTTCAAATACACCGTATTTCTGGCGAGTAAGTGCTTCAAACAATTGTGGTGAAGGTGCTTGGTCTAGTTGGTGGACATTCAGAACAACGGACGCAATGACTGTTCTTCTTGTTGATGATGATGACAATGGACCAGATGTTCGTTCCGCTTATATTGCAATGATTGAAGCAGCGGGCCTGTTGTATGACGTGTTTGATACTCAGAATTCAAATAATGAGCCGACGGCAATAGAATTGCAAGCGTATCAACTTGTAATTTGGTTTACTGGCGATGAGTGGGGCGGCTTCTCTGGTCCTGGAACTGCTGGTGAAACTGCACTTGCATCTTATATTGATGCAGGAGGTTACCTTTTACTCTCAAGCCAAGATTATTTATATGACAATGGTTTAACTTCGTTTGGTACAACGCATTTGGGAATTAGTAGTTTCACGAGTGATGTGAACCAATCAAGTGTTACTGGTTTAGATATTTTTGCTGACATTGGTTCTGTTTCTTTGAATTTCCCATTTACGAATTACAGTGATACAGTTTCTAACACCGTTCCTGCAGCAATTTCATTCAATGGAAACATTGGTGATGCAGGAACCATTCTAAATGGAGCTACGTCAGGCGGGGCAGTATTCCTTGGTTTCCCAATCGAAGCAATGCCTGCTGCAAGCCAGTCAACTTTAATGAATGACTTACTTGGATGGATTGGCTCAGGTGGCACACCATGCCCTGAAGATTGCAACGGCGATGGATTCGTTGATGTAAGTGATCTTCTAGCAATCATTGACGGTTGGGGCACAAGTTTCGGTTGTGATGTAAATGGCGACGGTTTAATAGACGTAGTCGATTTGCTTGCAGTTGTTGGTTCTTGGGGTCAATGCCCGTAAGAGCACTACACTTAGTTTGATTTTAAAAAAACCTCAGAGTCGATTGGCTCTGAGGTTTTTTATTTTGGTTTTGCCGATAATAATCGCCGTTATTCTGCTGGGAATGCCCATTTTGCTAGTTTTAGAGCGCTTTTTGACTAGTTCAAGTCGTCCGATATTGAGAGAATACAGAGAATATCGATATTTGTCGAGCGGAGAACCCATTCCAAACGATTGTAGGGTTGTCCTTGGTTCGAGTTTCAATGGTTGGAACCACAAGGTCACTGTCTTTGACAGATTAATCCGCCTCGTGGATAAGAGGCATACAACGCAAAAGGGGTTTTGCCGTGAACACTGATACATTTATCGAAAAACTATTTCCATTACTCATTACTGGCGATCGGCCAGCTGCTCGTGCCTTCGTCGCTGAAGCTATTACAAGTGGTTGGTCAGCAGAAGAGATTTCCGAGAACGGCTTCTGGCCAGTTCTTGAAGCAATCAACACGCTCTATCGATCTGATCAAATGACAAGTGTTGCTCACCATTATGCAACACGATTACTTCGTTCGCTCGTCGACCAAGTGCAAGCAGGTTATACACAACAAGCAAGTAAAGACAAGAGCATTCTTTTGTTCTGTGGCCCAAGTGAAGCAGACGACCTTGCTGCTCAGATTGTTGCTGACCTATGTGAAGCAGACGGCTGGAATGTTAAATTTGGCGGCGGCGGAGTTCCAGCAGATGAAATTCTTGCAGAAACAAATGAATGTAAACCAAACGCGCTTTGCATGTTCTCATCAGCGCCAAGTGATGCACCACACATTCGAAATATTATTGACACAATAAAATCAATTGGCGCTTCGCCTAATACACAAATTGCAGTAGGCGGCGGTCTATTCAATAGAGTTGAAGGTCTTGCTGAAGAAATTGGTGCAGACCTTTGGGCAAGCTCACCAGCAGAGCTGAAAGCTAAACTAACAACAGAGTCAAGCCGACGTGCAACAGAAGACCAACGAACGGTTGGGAAGAACATCCGTACACGAAAAGCCGCTTAATTACAGCGTAAAATGATTTGGCAAAACCCAATAACGCAACGAGTAATATTCGTTGCGTTATTTTTTTGTGTTACTATGTATGCATGAAAAATAAACTATATGCAGTTATTATTGTTCTATTAGCTTGTCTTTTCGTAACTGACTCAAGTGCGCAATCTATTCCCTTGCTGTCGGATCCCGTCAAAGTTCGCGAACGAGAACGAATGTCAAACAAGTTGGATATGTCGGAAGCGCAACAAGAAGCACTTCTAGAAGTGTATGACCGGTATCTCGAAGATTTTGCGAGAAATCGTAATGGTGAAATAAAAGATTTTGAAAATTCGCTTGCAAGTGCGGCTGAAACATTTGGCTTCATGTCATTTAT
>DTSO01000078.1:0-949 GCA_012965315.1 Phycisphaerales bacterium
GCAACATGTAATGAAAAGCATGCCCTGCTTCATGAACCATCGTGTCAAGATCTCTCGGAAGACCTGCTGCATTCATAAAGATAAAAGGTTTTCGCTGACGGTCACGACTTGCTTGATAACCACCTGGAGCTTTACCCTTTCGAGAAGCAAGGTCAAGTGAATATCCTCCATCTCGCATACTGTCAAACATTTCACCTAGACTTTCATCCATTCGATGAAAGAGCTTCGATGTTTTTTCAATTAAATCGTCTGCAGAATCAAATGGTTTCAACGCAGCATGCCCGTGTGGGTCAACCGCAAGATCCCATGGTCGTAATGTGTCTAAACCAAGGGCTTGTTTTCGTTCTTCGGCAAGCTTTCGCACAATTGGCATACACTCATTTTCAATTGCTTCATGAAATGCAAGGCAATCTTCTGGCGTGTAATCAAAACGGTGCTTGACCGCAAACATATAACCACGATACTCTTCAAAGCCAGCATTGATTGCTGTTTGATGTCTATTCACAACCATCTTGTCGAAAATTGCATCCATTGCGCTTCGATCTTCTAGTCTTCTTTCTGCAACTGCACGCCATGATGCTTCTCGTACACTTCTATCTTGATCCTGTTGATACATGCCCATCTGTGGCATCGTGCGTTTTTCGCCATCAAAGTCGACCATCATTGCACCGCAAAGTTCTGAATATTCTTGTCCTAACTTTGTGTCTTCTGTTTGCAGCGGGACGTTTTCTTCACGAAATATTTCCACGTCAGCAAACCAATCTCGTAATAAAACGGTATACCGTTCTTTGTCTAACTTGCCAACGTGCTCCGAACTAACAACTTTTTTGTTTAATTCGAAACCAACTTTTTTAAGTTCTGGTTCTACATTTTCTACAAAAGACAAAAATGCGTTTTTGACTTCTTCGTTTTCTGTATCGCATGTCATAGCAATATACAAATTAGAACC
>DTSO01000078.1:959-10039 GCA_012965315.1 Phycisphaerales bacterium
GTTGCGGAAGAATTAGATAAGCACGCGTAAAACATGGCAATATACAAATTAGAACCCGCTTCAGCTGCTGCAGCGTCAAGCTCACTTCTGTCTAAAAGAAATTGCTCGAGGCATCCTTCGCACTTAAATTTTCTGTCGAGAAGTGTTTGATAGTACGGCTGTAAATTCTCCCAAGATGTTGCGTCAATATCTGCGGGTACAAAATTTGTAATCATCATTGTTGTCATCTGTAGTTTCTCCGTGCCAATTACGGTGCACATGTGTGAGTTGCAATCGCAACTAGTGTTGTTTCTTTCTGAATTCGTTCGGCAAGTTTTTTTGCCTGTTCAGCATTATCGCAGATTGCGAACATTGTTGAACCACTTCCTGATAGGTGTATGGTCAAACCCGTCAATTCCATCATTGCTTCAAAATCAATTGCTAAGCGATGTTCTACCGTAAATGCGGCTTGCATCAAATCGTTGCCATTATCCGTCTTTTGAGGTTCTCCAAGCCCATCAAAAGCCTTAAACACTTCCGCCGTTGAACAACTGTAACTTGGGATGATCAACAACAAGTGGACAGTTTCAAAAGCGAGCGGTGTAACTTGCTCACCCATGCCGGCAACATTAGCAGTACCCCCAGTAATGAGAAAAGGAACATCCGAACCTAATTTTGATGCAATTGGAGCAAGTTCCACGTCTAAATCAAACATTGCAACGACTGCACGTAACATCGCCGCAGCATCTGCACTCCCACCTGCAAGCCCACCACCGACTGGAATTCGTTTCAAAAGTTTCATTTGAACGGGCAATTTGCGACCAACTGCCTTTTCAAGCTCTAAATGGGCGCGAACTGTAAGATCTGATTTCAATGGCCAATCTATTTCACTTGTAAGTGGAGCATCTTCGTGCCACAGAATGGAATATATAGAGAGCGAGTGATCATCAAGACGAGTCAGTTCCAGCTCATCAAAAAGGGCAATAGTTGCCATTTTTGAACATATTGGATGCATCCCATCATCCTGTGCTTGACCAACTTCTAGTGAAAAATTCACTTTTGCGTACGCAATTTGTTGGGTCGAGGTGCAGGTCATTTCAACAAGGATACCAGACGGGTATCATGGTAGTTCACATGAAGAAAAAGAAGGTATTTGGTAGCATTTTGGCCATTGCGGGAATTCTCGTAATTTGTATATATTTAGTCGTTCCAATGCTTGCTCAAGGGATCATTGCCAAGGAATTTGCAAGCAAACCCGGTGCTACTGTTGGTGATATTAATGTCTCTTGGGGTGGACCGCAATTAATTACCAACCTTCATGTATCTGATGCAACAGGTACAGCTGACATCGATGTTGTTGTAAAAAACAGTTTGTTTTCTTTACTCGTTGGAAACGAACCCATTAATGTTGTAGTTACTGGCGATGCAAGTATTACGCTTCAGCAAGATGAAGAAGAAATTGAACCGAGTGGAAACGAAACAGCACCAACTAAAACTTCAATTTCAACTTCAGCACAACAACCCCAACTTACAATTCCCGCTTTACGGGTTGCCGTATCACTTTCTAGCCTAACTGTTCATGGTGATGAACCAATCGAGTTAAAAAATGTTCACGCAACTGCGAGTGTTGATCCAGGCATGCACTTTAGTACGTCCTTTGTTGCAATTACTGAAACCGGCGGAACTATTGATTTAACCTGTAATGCTCCAGACCTCTTTACAAAAAGTGGTGAATTAAATTTGAACACAAGTGCAACGTGTGCTTTTTCAATTGTTGATGCACCGATACCTACGATTAATGGCATTGGTGGCTGGTCTGTTTTAAAGTTAGACGGCGAACTATCTTCTCAAAGTTTACTCGAATCCATAAACATTGGAGCAGAAGGAATCCTCGCTGAATACGACACGCCAAGGGGCTCTATCTTTGTTAAAGCACAGGTATTAAATGCCGATGGCAAAAGTGCGCCGTTCTCATACGAATATAAAAACCTTGTCGGAACAATTCAAATTGAAGACATTCCTACTTCTATGCTCTCGCCATTTCTTAGTTTGACGGACATCAATATTCTACGAGACCTAGGCCCAACTATGGACCTACACGTTCAACGTCGCGTCCAAGGACCTTCAGTTGAAGTTGCATTCAACACAGAAAACTTTACATTAAAAAGTTTTGTAGACGCGGATAGCGGGGCAATTACTGATGCTTCCATTGATACAACACTAAACAGCGATTTGCTGGTTGAATTAACAAATGGCGCAGTTTCAGGCGGGGCACAAGTCTCAGTACACATCGACCATCTTCTCCTTGATACAACAAGTGCAGAAGACAAATCTGAATGCAGTGGAACCATTGAAATTAAAGGAAACCTTCTTCATACTGCATCAAACACTTCCATCCAACTTGTCAAAAGTGATTTTTACGCAACTATACGAACTCGAAGCATTGGTGCAAGTGGCAGCGCAATTCTAAACAAAGAAGAAGCTACGTTTGACATTGCGCTGCGCTCCTTACATAAAAACAAATTAAATGACATCGGTGATCTTTGGAAAGCAACGGCGAAGCAATTACCAAGAGGAACTGGGAAAGCAACAATAAACAACATTCCCGCTTCAATTTTTAAATCATATGTAGACAAAGACACATTCAAAATGATTTCGCACTTCGGAAGTCCAATTTCTGCAAGCGCAAATTTAATCCCATCTGGTTTTAAATTAGAAGTAACAAGTAAAAACAGTGTTGCCGTCGGGAATGTTATGTTTGACAACAATGAAATATCTACCGTAGAAAACGCGAAGATTAAAATCAATTTGTCTAATAAATCTGCTTCAGAATTATTAGGGGTTTCATTCAAATCAAAATCTGTTTTAAATGCAAACATCGAATCAGTGGACATGGTTGGAAATGCAAACTTTGATGCAACTTTTGATGTTGGTAAACAACACACATTTGTTCAGGGCAAAACAACGAGAAGAAAAGACGACACGCTTGAATTACATATGACGTGCACGGGTATTGACACGCGACTTCTCGATGCGCTTTGTAAAAGTGACGGAATACTACATGACACTATTGGCGCACCCCTGGCTGTAGATGTTGTCGTTTTAGATATTCTTGGAAAACCAGTTCTGCAAGTCGCTGGAACTGCGCCAAACGCACTGTTTGAAACTATGTTGATACTAGATAACGACACAATTTCTACCGTAAAAGATGTGCCCACGACTATTGAATTGCAGTTGTCTCCAACACTCACGCAGCACCTCTTAAAAGATCTTGGACCCATACTTGCAGATATTCGTTCTGTCCAACACCCAATACAAATGCAAATATCGAATGCATCGGCATCGCTCGACAATGATTTGTCTGCACTAAACGGTACGATTAACATTGATATTGGCGAAGTAGAACTCGACAGCGGTTCATTAACTATGAAACTTCTACCTATGTTCAATACAAAACATGTTGAGCATATCCCAGCATCCTTTGAACCAATTCACATTGTTATCAAAAAAGGAATTGCTCGTTATAAAGAGTTCCGGCTAACGATTGCAAACAAATTCTCTATTCCTTATTCAGGCACAATCAACCTTATTAATAGAAAATTGAATTTGCGTTCTGCCATTCCGCTTACTGGTCTTGGATATTCCATTAAAGAGTTGCGAGGATTGACGGAAGATATTGACGTACCAATAACAATTAAGGGAACGATTGATTCTCCGATTACGAAAGTAGACCCAAAATTTGACTTGGGTAAACTATTACAAGACGCTGCACTATCTGCTTTTGGCGAAGCAATAGGCGATGCCCTCGGCGAAAGAGATGGCAAAGAGGCCCCAAACCCACTTGATCTCTTAGACGAACTATTTGGAGGCAAATAATGACGAGATGCACATGGTGCGGAGAAGATCCGATTTATGTTGCGTACCACGACGAAGAGTGGGGCGTGCCTGAACATGACGATCAAGCACTATATGAAAAACTTTGCCTTGATGGTTTTCAGGCAGGACTATCGTGGATTATCGTTTTGAAAAAACGAGAAAATTTCAGAAATGCGTTTGATAATTTTGATCCCGAAAAAATTGCGCGTTATGGCAAACGTCAAGTCAATCGACTTCTAAAAGATGCAGGAATAATTCGCAGCCAAGCAAAAATAAACGGTGCAATCGCAAATGCAAAAGCATGGCTTGAAATTATGGAGAATGGGACCGGTTCTTTTGATTCGTTTTTATGGAAACATGTCAATTTTAAAACCATCGTGAATAAATGGAAAACCGATTCGAAAATTCCGGCATCCACTCCGATTAGTGAAGCCATAACAAAAGACTTGAAGAAACACAACTTCAAGTTTGTGGGACCTACAATTTGCTATGCATTCATGCAAGCGGTAGGCATGGTGAACGATCACGTCGTTGGTTGTCCACGATACGCCCAGTTAACTTAGAAGTAAGTCCACGGCGAAGAGTCTGATTTACTGACCGAAATTGTTGCTTCTGGAAGAAGTTGCGAAAGTTGTTCTTTTAGTTTTGGCAAATATCCTCGCTCACTATTCGTATGGCCTGTCAACATAACGGTGCAACCACGAGCAGTTGCTGCAACAACATTATGGTGTGTCATTTCGCCAGTGATGAAGACTTCACAGCCATCATCTATAGCTAATTTGCAAACTGAACCACCAGCGCCAGCACACAAACCAATTGTTTGAACTTGCGCGCGGTCATCCTTTCCTGCAGCAGGAGCTACACGAACATAACCAACCCCAAGATGTTTTTTAAGTTTTCTAGCGAGCTCATCTAGTTGAAGTGATTTGTCTAAGTGAATCCGCCTTCCGATGCCTATTTCGCGTCGTGGTCGTTCGCCAAGTTCGTGTACTTCAAGCGCCGGCTCTTCGTAAGGGTGAAATTGACGAAGCGCTTGAATAGCAAGCGAAAGAGATGCTTTGGAAACAACCATTTCAAATTTACATTCAACCACTCGTTGCAATTCACCCGCTTCGCCAGACGATGGATTTGTGCCTTCGCCACCAATGAACGTTCCGGTTCCGCTTGTTGTAAAAGAACACTGTTCATAGTTCCCAATTCGACCACAACTAACGCTCGACATCGCAAGCCGTAGCGCTTCTATTTTATCTTCAGGGCAAAAAGTAATTAATTTGCACTCTTCGTCAGGTGGTAAATTCCCAAAAGGTCGAAGTGCGCGAATGTCTCCAATGCCGATGCCCTCAACAATCCAATCATTAACGCCGCCTGTTGCAACATCAAGTGAAGTGTGTGGTGAGTAAACTGCAATTTTATTTGTAATCGCTTCTAACACAACACGTTCATTTGCTGAAGAATCCGTCACTGATTTAAGCGGGTGAAAATATACCTCCGATTACAAGTCCTCTAAAATCAAAGATGTTAATTCAAACTGTGAATGAAAACAAGTGAATATTTGCAATCGTAAGCAAAATAATATTTGCAGGCCATTCTTTTGAACCAACGAGCAAACCCACATTGTCCCAATCGTTTGCAAGATAGGTGGGAGCAAATGTTTCAAAAGCCGATATGAGTTGTTCTGTTTTCATGATTAATTACGAGTAGAATACAGTAGTCCAACAGAAAGAGGTACACCTAATGAGACTCGGAAAAAACATGCTTGAATCAACTAATCCCGCGATTAAAAACCATGAAGCGTGGCGCGATGGTATTCGTTCCTGTGATACGGTTGAAACAGCAACCATTGCAGGAGTAGTGAACAAAACAGGAATGCTTACTTCTGTTGCAGTCGCGGGGGGCATGTTCGGCATTTGGCTTACCCAAAACCAGCCCGGTCTAGCGTGGCCCCTTGGAATTGCTGGCTTAATTGCAACCATAGTTGTTTACTTTATGATTATGCGAAATCCAGCTAGGGCAAAATATACGGCTTGGATATATGCTGCGATTCAAGGAGCATTTTTAGGTGCACTAACTCACGCTCTTGATACCGCACTTGCAAATATGGGTTACGTCGCGGTGGGCGGGCTAGCGCTTCAAGCATTTGTTATCACAATTAGCGTGTTAATCTCAATGTTGGCACTCTATTATTTTCGAATTCTGCAACCAACTAAAAAATTCACTGCCGCAGTTAGTGTTCTTACACTTGGAATTTTCATTACGTATTTAATTTCGTTTGGAATGTCGATGTTCGGTGCAGAGATGCCATTTCTGTCACTCAGTTCTGCGACGGCGGGTGGAAACACAGCCCTAATTGGCATCGGAATAAATCTGTTAATTCTCGGTGTCGCATCACTTTGGCTTATCATTGACTTTGGGATAGTTGAACAACAAGTTAAATCTGGTGCACCAAAACAAATGGAATGGTTTTGTGCATTTATATTGATGGTAACACTCGTTTGGATTTACCTTGAAGCAGTGAAACTTTGCTTCCGTTTAGCGCTACTGTTTGGTAATCGTGATTAACGATCGCCGTTCGTCACAATTGGAATTTCTTCAACAATATCTATTCCAAAACCGTGCAGCGCTGTAAGGTGTTTAGGGTGATTTGTTAGTAACTTTAGATTTTTTAATCCAAGGTCTCTAATAATCTGCACTCCAGTTCCATAATCACGTCGATCCATTGGCTCTTTGGATACAGTTAAGTCTGGAATATTTACATCTAATTCTGGACGCTGAATTTTTTGTAAGCGGTCGATAAACTCATCGCCGTAAAGCTCGGGGCGTAAATATATTAATGCCCCTCTGCCCGCTTCTGAAATCATTCGCAGAGAAGCTCGCAGCTCTCTGCCTGAAGGGTGATCGTTAGCGTCAAAAATATCTCCCAACAAATTACGGCGATGGACACGAACTAATGTTGGTTCATCTGATGGCTTTGCACTTCCGTATTGGTCTAGTTCACCAACATTACCGACGGTTAACGCCAAGTGAGGAACAGCATCAATTGCGCTGTGATATGCAATTAAATTGAACGTTCCATACGGAGTTTCAATTGGCGTACCACAGCGTGGTTCGATTCGTTTAACCAAACTTTCACGAGCAAGTCTGTACTCTATGATTTGTTCTACCGAACACATTTTAAAATCATGTTCTTCGCAAATTTTTTCCAAATCTGGGACACGTGCCATTTCGCCGTCATCTTTTACTACTTCGATAATGACCGCAGAAGGCTGCAGTCCTGCAAGTTTACAAAGGTCTACAGAACCCTCGGTTTGACCGGTTCTTGCAAGTACACCTCCCTCTCTTGCTCGAAGCGGATTGATGTGTCCCGGTCTTACAAAATCGTCGGGACGGGAATTCAAATCTACAAGTAATTCGAGGGTCTTCACTCTATCGGCAGCAGAAATGCCAGTTGATATATTGTGCCTTGGGTGCCCATCTACACTAATTGTAAATGGTGTTCCGCGAACGCTAGTGTTATCTGCAACCTGCGGCCCAAGATCTAATCGATCACAATCATCGCCCGTCATCGCTACACAAAGATACCCACCGCCGATTCTTGTGAAAAAATTGATAAGTTCTACGTTGATGTGTTCCGTCGCAACGACGAAATCGCCTTCGTTTTCACGGTTTTCATCATCAATTAAAACAATTACTTTGCCTTGACGCAAATCTTCCATTATCTCTTCTATCGGTGCTAATGCCATCCGCATATTTTACAGGGGACTGTCCCCCTAGGGGGTCAGACCACCGATGACCTGACCACAAGGGGCCAGACCCTCATATAGAATGGGGAGCATGAAAAAACATTTAAAATGGTTAATGGAACTCACAGCAATCCCGACAGCTGCAGGGGAGGAAACTCGCGTTATTGACTGGATTGAAAGGTGGGTGCATTCCCAAAACGGGATAACTCTAAAACGAGACAAATTTGGAAATTTACTACTACAACAAACTCGTAAATCCACAAAAAAACCAATTTACATTACGGCCCACCTCGACCACCCTGCGTTTGTTGTTCGAAAACAAATTGACGATCAACATCTTGAAATGGAGTTTCGTGGTGGTGTCAATGATGCTTATTTTGTCGGTGCAAAAATTGAAGTGTTCGATAATGAAAATAATGGTTACAAGGGAACCATCCAATCACTTGAGCCAAAAGCGAAGCCGTTCAAACGAGTTATAGTCAAACTAAATAAAGGAGTAGCGGGCATTTTGCTCAAGGGCGATATTGCACGGTGGAATTTTCCAGCACCCGTTGTAAAAAATGGTTTGTTGCATGCTCCCGCTTGCGATGATCTTGCTGGTGTTGCTGCTGCCATTAGCGCTTTGGAGACAATTAAAAAACTTCCCGGTCTTGGACATGTCGGAGTACTGTTAACTCGAGCGGAAGAAATTGGATTTGTTGGAGCTATCGCTGCTGCCAAAAATAGAACCGTACCAAAAACATCACGATTACTCTGTCTTGAAACATCCAGAAGTTTTTCAGAGTCACCAATTGGCGGTGGTCCAATTCTTCGAGTTGGCGATAAGACTAGCGTGTTTGGACCTGAACTTACAAACGCTTCCGCAAACATAATGAACACGCAGAAAAAATTCCAGTGGCAGCGAAAGCTAATGCCGGGAGGCACGTGTGAATCAACCGCTTTCTGCGAATATGGCTACCTTTCAACATGCTTATGTTTAGCTCTTGGAAATTATCACAACATGAAAGATATTGACGGAGTAGTACAAAAAAACAAACCCGCGAAAGTCGCGCCTGAAATAATTTCAGTGAACGATTTTCACGGGCTTGTAAAGATGTTAACTATTATTTGCCGTGATTTAGATAAACAAAGAAAAGCAACGCTTCGAAAGGGTTTAGAAACTCGGCTAAAACGTTACGCCAGTTTGCTTAGTTAGAAAGTACCAAATCAACTAATAAATCTGCTGCGCCTTCATCATCGCCATGCTCTTTTAGTGCTTGAATCAAAACGATTAGAGCAGCATTTCGAACCGCAGTACCTTCGAGAGATTCATCAATAATTTCTTCAAGTGCTTCGATTTGAATTTCGCCTTCTAGTATGTCGCGAATCATGTTAATACCCATTAGTGCAACTGAGTCGCCACCCTCAAGCGTAATTGCTACTTCACTAAGAATTCCAATTTCATCTATAAATTGAATTTCTTGAGAAACATCGCGATCCCTTCCA
>DTSO01000079.1 GCA_012965315.1 Phycisphaerales bacterium
ATTGATTTAAATATCGATGTATTCCTAAATATCCACTTTTTTGATGGCGAATGTTCAATATTGTCTATAAATTCACCTAAAAGCCAAAAATAATGTAGTTTTTATTGGACATTTACCATGTTTTTCTAGTAAATTGAAATGCATAAGAAGAGAAACGACACATTTTTGCACGTGCATTTAATGTAATTAATTTGTAATTCGCGGGATTAAGAGGAGAAGAAGAGTATGAAAACTCATGCTATGTTAGGAATCGGACTTGTAAGTTCGCTTGTTTGTGGCTCTGTCGCAACCGCGGCTTTCCAAGGACTTGACTACCGTGTTGTTGCTACAAATGCTGTAGCTGGCAACTTTAACTGGACCGTTGAAATTTATGTTGTGCTTGACGCAGGCGAACGCCTGGATGCTTGCGCAGGTGATGGTGTACAAGATAAACGTCTTGCAACATCAGGCACTTTTTACCAAAATCCTTTTGGTGGACCTACATCTGCAGATATTAACCCTGCACTCTACCCATCATTTCCAAGTTTACAATATGACAGTTGGGTGACAATTGGTGCAATGGATAGCACAGGCACACCATTCCCTGCCAATGCACTTTTAAACTTAGGTATTGATTGGACTGCATTTGAAACTCTTGGTGGTGATGTTTACACAACTAACGGCGTTTGGTTTGTGACTCCAGATGATACACAAGGCCAAGCAACATTATTTACAAATCAAAATTGTGTTGATAAGTATGGTGTTCTTGTTGCTCGCGTGACTACTTTCGATCAAAACGCTTCAGTATTTCTTGGCGCACTTTTCCAAGGCAAAGATGCTCTTGGCGTAACTTGGCAACAAAGCGGCTCAATTAGCATTACCTATCCTGTAATGGTTGACTGTAATGCAAACGGTGTTGATGACGCTTGTGATATTGCAAATGGTACAAGTATCGATGCAAATGGCAACGGTATTCCTGACGAATGCGAATTCCCTGACTGTAATGGCAACGGCATTGATGATAATGACGACATTGCAAATGGCACTTCAGCTGACTGTAACGGAAACGGCACACCAGACGAATGCGAAATGCCTACAGGCGACTGTAACGGCAATGGTATTCTTGATGATTGTGAAACATTCGATGACTGTAATGGCAACGGCATTCCTGACGAATGTGAAACATTCAATGACTGTAACGGAAACGGTGTTCCAGATGAATGCGAAGCACTCACTGACTGGGATGGCAATGGCGTTCCAGATTCTTGTGAAGGTTTAGTTGCATACAACGCAACTAGTGGTGTTGGTTACGGTAGCTTCCATGCTGCAATTAAAAGCGCTAATGCTAATGACGAAATTTGGGTAGACGGCGTTTACGCTGACACACTTACAGATATGGATTTCCGCGGCGCTGCTGTTGACGTTCAAATTCTAGGTGGTGGTTCACCAACTGCTGCAGTTCAAATGGCTGCAGGCTCAAGTTTACATGTTGGAAGTGCATCAGCTCTTGCTGGTATTAATTCTGACACAAGTGGAACTGCATCTGTTTCTTCAGACATGCATCTTCACGCATCATCAGTTAACGTCTTTAGAGATTCTTCATTGAATCTTTCTGGCGGTCACATGATTCTTGGTGATATTAACCAGCGAATGGGTAGTGAACTTTCACTTGATTCACCAACAACAAACGTTGATGGTATGTGGACTTGTTCAACTGGTTCTGCAATTTATGCTTCAACTGTTTCATTAAATGGTTCAATGGTTGGTTCGTTTGACCTCTTTGGTTCAATGAGTAACTCAGGAACATTAAACGCAACAAATGATGTATTAATCAGCAGTGATCTCACTAACAACGGCCTTGTTGCTATTCACCGTGGAGTTCTTTATGTTCTAGGTAACATAACTAATAACGGTACGATTCTTGGTGAAGTTGATCCTGGTCCTGGCGTTCGTGGCGGTGGAACTCCTCCAGCTCCTGGCGATGGTCTTCGAGTGATTGGCAATTATGCAGCAGGTAGTGGCGCAAGTCTTTACATGCAACATGTAAATTGGCAATTAGCAGTCGGTGGCAACTTCGATGTTGCAATCGATGACAACAATCGTTTTGATATGTCACTAGCAACCTTAAACCTTAACTCGCACGCTGGACAAGATCCAGTCACATGTGAAGTTATGAGTTTAGACTTGGGTTCAATTGAAGATGGATTACTTCCAACTACAACTGGCGCATTCCCAATTAGCACAGTTCGCATTGGAAGCGGTGCAATTGTGGATCTTGTAGACACGCACGATAACGATTTGCTAGGCCAAGGTCTTTCAGAAGTAATGTATGTTGCTAACTTAGAAGTTGCGCCTGGTGCAACTCTTCGTACAAACGGTTACATCATCTACACTTCTGCAGTTGATAACCTAGGTACTATTATTGGCGAAGGCGACATTATTATTATCAATCCACCAATCCCTGGTGACTTAGATGGTGATGGTATTGTTGGTATTCTTGATATTCTTATCGTAATCGCAGAGTGGGGTCCATGTAGTGGAGAATGCATTAGCGATATGAATTCAGATGGTACTGTTGACGTTCTTGATCTCTTGGTCTTGATCGCAAACTGGACTGCCTAATTCGTTAGTATGAATCTTTGATTCTAGAGCCGGCTCGCCGAAAGGCAAGCCGGCTTTTTTGTTGAGGTATTTTACATTTGTATTAGTGGCATTTGAAATTCGTTTTTACCCCGATATTTCGTCGTTTTCCATCAAAACCAAACTCTTCGCAATTTAAATATATGCTATTTGTATCCCACTGATACTG
>DTSO01000080.1 GCA_012965315.1 Phycisphaerales bacterium
TAATAAGCCTAAGAAGTGTTGTTTTACCAGAACCATTTGGACCGACAAGACCAATTCTTCTACCTGGAGTTAATTCTAAATCTAAATCACTAAACAGCAATTTATTTCCCATTGATTTTTCAACGGAGTGCATGACAAGTAATTTATTCGTCTTACGCCCAACAGCGTCAAAATTAATTCCAGCACGTTTTGAAGGGGCTAAATTTCGATTCGCAACAGATTTCAGTTCTGCTCTTCGAGATGCAGCGTCCCGAACTTGCGTTTTGTTTCTCGTTTGTCTGCCTTGAATTCCTTGCCTAAGCCAAGCGGTATCACGACGCACCTTGTTTGCAAGCGCAGATTCTTCCGCTTCTTGCGAAACTAGAAACGCTTCTTTCCGACGAACAAATTCCGTGTAATTGCCATTCACTTCAAATGCACCGTCTGGATACGACGATGCTAATTCCAAAATTCTAGATGCACAATTTTCCAGAAAACGACGGTCATGCGTTACAAACAACATTGACATATTCGCTGTAAGCACGAATCGCTCAAGCCACTCAACCGCATCAAGATCTAGGTGATTTGTCGGCTCATCGAGCAACATGACTTCCGGGTCATGCACTAAGCCGCATGCCATTGCAACACGCTTTTGCCAACCACCTGAAAGTTCACCAAAAGGTTGATCAAAGCTTTCAAATCCAAGTTTTGAAAGTGCAATTGAAGCTGCAACTTCCGATTCTAATTCGTCGCCACCAATAGAATCGACCACTGCTTGCAACGGTGTTGATTCTGGAGGAAATATAGATTCCTGAGGAACATACCAAAGTCGCAAGCCACGTTTAGAGGTAATCTCGCCATCATCAGCAGTTTCCATCCCCGCAAGAATTTTTAACAACGTCGATTTGCCTGAGCCGTTTGGCCCAATGATCCCCAGCCGTTCCCCTTCTTCTAGGTGTAAAGTTACACCATGAAAAAGATGCCTTGTTGAAAATGACTTTGAAATTGTTCGTGCTGAAAGCAAATTTGCCATAAGTAGTCATTCTACTTGTATCCTGCTTACTTATGGCGAAACTTACTGGTCAACAACTCATTTCTAAAGCCGGGAAATTACATGCCGCAGGCAAATTTGGGCAGGCTGAAAAAATTTACCAACAATTACTGAAAGCAAATCCAAACGATTTAACAATCATTCGAGTGCTTGGCATGCTTGAACGTGACCGACGTAATCTCAAGGGCGCTATTCACTGGTTCACCCTGGCGAAACAAGTCTCGGGCAATGCGCCAATTATTCTTGCTGAGCTAGCGCTCACTCTTGAACAATCTGGCAAAGTTGACAGAGCGATGGAAATTGCAACCGAAGCAATCCAAAGTGCACCAGAAGATATTTCGATTGCAATTTTCTATGCAAAAATGTGTTTAACGCGAGGTCTTGCTTCAAAGGCTGCAATTGCAATCGAAAACTCTATTGATTCAGACCCAAACAATGCCGAAGCATGGCACCTTCTATCGATGGCAGCTAATAGTTCAGGAACGCTCCCTGTCCCACTTCAATTTGCACAAAAATTAATTCAATTACAACCGCAAGAAGCGCAGTCACATACAACTTTAGCGACAGCACATCGACTCAATGGCAATTTAGCAAAAGCACTAGCATCATACGAAAGCGCCATTGCAAAAGATAAGGACTTCACTGAGGCGATTGCAGGCAAGGCAGAAGTACTTGAATCATTAGGGAGAACAGAAGAAGCAATCGAATTTCTAGATAATTCACCCACTTCTGATTCGGTTTTAGTAGCACTTGCAAAAGTAAGAATTGCCAGAAAACAAAACAAGCCACAAGTTGCACTTGAAGCAATCGATGCAGCACTTACTCCTACCCTTTCTCCCTATCACCAATCCAATTTACGAATGCACAGAGGACGCGTTCTTGAAGAACTTGAACGATTCGACGAAGCATGGGCGGAATGGGAAAAAGGGAATCAATTGCATGCAGGGAATTTCCCTCTGAAAGAACATATAAAACTAGTCGATAATGTAATTAAATCAGTCGGGTCTGGCACACCTGTGCCAGACACATGTATATCAGGTACCGGTGTACCAGACCCCATTTTTATTGTTGGGATGTTTCGCAGTGGAACTACTTTACTTGAACAGATTATCGGTGCGCATCCTGATATAGATACCGCCGGCGAAGTCAATCAGATACTTCGATTTGTCAACGAAAAACCATATCCAAAATGCATTAATGATCCTGACTCTCAATGGCAACAACAATATCTCGACCGACTTGCTAGTGATTCTAAGTTCTGTACCGACAAGATGCCGATGAATTATTTGCACATAGGACTAATCAATTTATTATTCCCGAATGCAAAAATAATTCACACTACTCGCAATCCTCTCGACACATGTGTTTCATGTTTTGCAAATTCCTTTAGTGCAAACCATTCTTATACTGCTGATTTAGGCGATTTGTTGGGCGTCTACGAACAATACAAACGCGTCATGGAACATTGGAACACTATTTTGCCTGGGTTAATTTATGAAGTCCCTTACGAAGCGATTGTCAGTGATTTCAAAAAAACAATCGAAGGCACGCTTCAATATATCGGCGTTGATTTCGATGAGCGTTGTCTCGAATTTTACAACAGTAAACAAGTTGCACTAACTCCTAGCGCTGACCAAGTACGAAAACCAATTTATGATTCATCCGTTGGACGGCATAAACGATTCGGTTCACACTTGGGCATCCTTACGCACCTGCAATAATCGTCCGGCTAATCGCTGCATTGTCTGCACCACAGCAAATCGCTGCGCCTAACGTCTTTGGTGTTACACCTTTAAGTTGTGGATGCTCCATATCGATAACTGTAAAATCAGCTAGTTTTCCAACTTCAATAACACCAGCAGGAATGCCAAGACATCGCGCACCATTTTTTGTCGCTGCGTCAATAAGATAACTTGCCATTTCGCCTTCGCTGTCAACACACACACCACGCTCTTCCCGCACAAGTCGCTGTGCATATTCCATCCAACGCATTTCTTCGAGCATCGAAATTCTCGCATTAGAATCAGAACCGAGCGAAACACATCCACACTGTTTCACAATCCGGTGTACATCACAAATGCCATCAGCTAAATTTGCCTCAGTAAGCGGACACAAACAAACATTTCCACCAGCACTCAACCATTGTTCCATGTCTGCCGCTGCAGTATGCGTGCAGTGCACAGCCGTCACTAAAGGCGAGACTTCTATTGCATCGTTAAGTAGTGCCATCGGTGTTACACCATGGGCCTTCAAACAAGATTCCATTTCTTGGCGTTGTTCTTCTACATGGATATGCATTGGCATACCACGATGCATTGAACCACTTGCGATTTCTTTTATTGTTTCTATACCAACAGCACGAACTGAATGCGCAACTGTACCAACTTGCTGCATCGAACCATCTACTGAAGTGCGGAGTTTGTCTACTTGCGACCACCACGAAGCAAGGCTGTTAGTTTCAAATCTACTCTGCCCCGCATTCAAAGCTAAATCGAATCCACCCTTGTTGTAAAAAGCATGAAGAATTACGATGCGAATGCCTGCCTCATTTGCAGCATCAAGTACTACTTGATCCATTGCAAAATCAGCATCTCGGTCGTGATGAAAATAATGAAACTCACCAACTGTTGTAATCCCTGCTTGTCGCATTTCTAAAAAAGATTGCACGCACAACTTGCGAAATTGACCGACGGACAACTCGCTAACTAACTTGTACATCTCTTCTCGCCATCCCCAAAAACTATCGCTCCCACTTGGAAATAGCTCACCCCGTCCACGTAGTCCCCTTTGGAAAGCATGACTATGCGTATTCACAAAACCAGGCAAAAAGGCGCCCTTATCCGAACCATCACCATTGCCAATTCCAGTGATAACACCTTGCTCGACCGTAATTGATTTTTTTGCAACGAATGACCCGTCAATCCAAACTAGTTCAGGATTGTAGATGGTCATGCATCACCGCCACAAAAATGTTGCGCGGCAGATTGAATAGTACTGGCACAAGTTTTCATCTCATCTATTGGAACAAATTCATCTGGCTTATGCGCTACAGCGATAGTACCCGCTCCATAGAGAACACATTCGTATCCAACGCGAGATAAATATCCACCATCTGTTCCATACGAAACACCGACACTTCCCTTTTGGCCAATATGTGAGCAAACCCACTGGTTCACAGATGAACTTTCGGCGGTAAGCATAGTTGGATTATCTCCAAGTTCTGTAAGATTCCACGTCAAATCACAAACAACAGATATTGTGTCTTTAATTTCTGCAACAACTTCTTCTTTATTTTGGTCTGGCAATAACCGCAAACCAATTCCAATAGTGCATGCATCTGGAACGACATTAATTGCAGATCCTGCGGTAAGCGTGGAAACTGTCAACACTGGGAATTTTGCGACTTCAGGGAAATGATTGCTTGATTCAGTGCGAACACTTTCATATCTTTTTGCTAATTCTGCAAGTGCGCAAATAATTTTTCCCCCAGCCACTGCCGCATTTTTACCAAGATGAGGTGACCCAGTATGCGCAGATACGCCTTCAACCGTAATCGACATACTCAGATGCCCTTTGTGCAATCGAACAACTTGCAAGGAAGTTGGCTCGCCAATTATGACTTGCTTTGGAATTGGAACGGGAAGACCCTCTTGCAAAATATGTTTTGCACCAAATGAACCCAACTCTTCATCACAAAGAAACAAAACAGCAAGACAACCGGTAACCACTTCCGCTTTTTCAATGGCTTGAATTGCAATTGCAATAAAACCCTTCATGTCGCATGAACCGCGTGCGTACCAGTTTTCATCTCGTTCTGTCAAAACCCATGGGTCACTTTGCCACCTCGCGGCATCCGCAGGCACAGTGTCTACATGACCGCAGAGTGTCAAACCACATTCGGAGGGTTCACCTTTCGTAAGCAAAAGATTATATTTGCCTTCTTCGTGTGCCTGAAGTCGATGACTCTTGACTTTGCTCCCTTGGAAGTAACGCTCTATATATGCGACAATTGGCTCATTGCTCAAGTTACTCGTCGAGTCAATGGCTATTAAATCAGCAAGAAGTTCTTTAAGTTCCATCTATGGGTAGAGTAAACGATACGATACAGTTTATGGCTAAAAAGAAACTGATTACACCTGAAGATATTGATAATCTTGTCTCTGTCGGTAACCCCAAAATTTCTCCTGATGGCTCGCAAATCTTATACACCAAAAAGTGCGTGAAAGATGGCCGAAACAATACCACTATTTGGGTTGCACAGACCAAAGGAAGCAAACTTCCTCGTCAATTAACGAATGATGGCAAAGATGGTTTGCCTCAATGGTCACCAGATGGCTCACAAGTTGCATTTATTCGCGGTAGTGAAAGCGGTGGTCAAATATTTATGATTGACATGTCAGGCGGCGAGGCGATACAACTTACTAATTTTAAAGAAGGATCGATTGCATCGATTTCTTGGTGTCCAAACGGTTGCAAACTTGCAGTTTCTTATCGACAAACTGAAGAAGTGTACACACAAGCTGCATCTGAAAAAAGAAAAGAGAACAAGGAAAGCGACCCGCCCATCATCACTGAAGAAGCGTGGTATCGACTTGATGGAGACGGTTATTTCGGGCATGCACGTTTTCATCTATACCTTGTGGATTCAACTACCGGAGCGCATAAAACAATTTGGGCTAAAGACACACTTGGTTTCTTTTCATTTGCATGGTCACCTAAAGGTGATAACATTGCGATTACAACCAACACGAGCAAGAATGCACTTACTGATTCTCGCCTTACGAAAGTTGTCATTTACAATATTAAAAGTGGTAAAAATACAATACTACCCAACTGTAAAAAAGGCCCAAAGACTTCCATCTGCTGGTCGCCGAATGGCAAATGGCTAGCGTGGGCTGGTCGAGAAGGTGATGAAAGCACGTACTCAACGCAAAATTTAGAGTTATTTATCGCTAGCTCTACTAAAGGGAATGCCAAAAGTATTACAAAAGATTTCGACCGCTGTCTAATGGCTGTAACTCTTACTGATACTGGCGAAGTTTCTTTTGAAGCCCAACTCATTTGGGCAAGTGACAATGCACATATTCTTGCAAGAATTGGCTGGCACGGAGAAGAACACCTCTATTCATTTTCAACTAAAGGCGGCGCATTCAAAGTGCTTACTAAAGGCAATGCCGGACACACGATTGGGAATGTAGCTAGCGATGGAAAAACTTGCTCTTTGTTAGTTTTAAAAGCAACCGCTCCTCCTGAAATATTCGTTGGTAAAATTTCAGCAAGTAAAATCACATTAAAACAAGTATCTTTCGAAAATACAGAATGGTGCAAAAACCATGCGATTGCACCTTCAAAAGACAAATGGTTAACTACAAACGATAAAACAAAAGTCCATTGTTGGATAATGCGCCCGCCGAAAGAAGCAAATACTAAAAGAAGCAAACCAGCAATCCTACAAATTCATGGTGGTCCACATGCTCAATATGGGTGGACGTTCTTTCACGAATTTCAATGCCTCGCTTCAGCGGGGTACACCATCTACTTCTCAAACCCTCGTGGTTCTAAAGGGTATGGACGAGACCACTGCGGAGCTATCAAAAATGATTGGGGCGGCGCTGACTGGGTTGACATGCAGTCTGTCATCGCAGCGATGCAAAAAGATAGCAACGTTAACGCAAAGAACATGGGAGTCATGGGCGGTAGTTATGGTGGGTATATGACAAATTGGATTGTCGGTCACACGAACGAATTCCGCAGTGCTATTACCGATCGATGTGTTTCCAACTTAATTTCCATGGGAGGCAATAGTGATTTCGCTGCTAAAGAAGACGGCTACTTTGGTGGTAATTTTTGGAGCCGCATCGAAGATCGTTGGAGACAATCACCCATGCGGCATTTTGGAAATGTCGAAACCCCGATGCTCATTATTCATAGTGAAGGCGATTTGCGTTGCAACATCGAGCAAAGCGAACAAGTTTTTGCTGCATTGAAACTACGCGGTATCGAAGCGAGATTTGTTCGATATCCAAAATCAACAAGTCACGGTTTTAGTCGTGGAGGCGCCCCTGATATGCGAAAACATCGCCTGAATGAGATTCTTTCATGGTGGAAAAGGCGACTCAAATAAACTATATTATTAGTAGTTTATTTCTCTTGACTTGTAACGCTTACGTTGTACGATAAAATCAAATGGAAAAATACAAATGCGTGCACTAAAATCTAATTTCTTGGTTCTTTTTATTTCATTATCAACTACTGTTGCAGTTGCAAGCGCTGACGTTATTCCGTTAGAACCAATCGCAGAAATTGGCTCCTACGCGGGGCAAGCATTGGACGTCAAGAACAACCTTGCCGCAGTAGGACAAAAAGTTAGTGGTTCGTACGCTGTTTGTTTCTACGAACATTCAATAACCGGCTGGACGCTCACCGAGACGACAACAATTGGCACACGTCGTGCGGTCTCCGTTGCATTTGGCAATGACTTTCTTGGTATCGCACTTTCCGGCACAGGATATGCAGGTGTTGTGCTTGAACCTACAAAGTCAGGATGGCAATTAACCTCGGAGTTACCCAACCCAGACCCTACTCGATTCAATTCTTTCAGTCTTGCAGCAGCAAGCGATAACGCCATTTTTATAACTTGTAATGATTCAAATGAACAATACCGCGACACTGTACTTGTGTATGAGCGTGGTGCTAAGGGTTGGCAACACGTTCAAACGATTGCCCCCTGGTCAGCAAGTTGCACACTATTTGGACAGGACATTGATGCCTCCGGCGATATGTTAGTCGTAGGCGCAACTCCCGTACTAGGTTGCTCGGGAGGCAACGTGCACGGCGCATACGTGTATCTTCGTGGGACTGAAAATTGGGAATACCTCACTGCAATACAATCCGGTGACACGAACGGAAAATGGGTCGCTTGCGACGGCGAGTCTGTTGTTTCTTGGTGTTCTATAACAGGTCCAAATTCCACCTTTGATTATCTAGAGACTTGGCTTCTTACTGGCACTTCCTTTCAGAGCACTGGATCAATTTCAAGTAACAATTGGGGGTTCGACATTTATTTCCCCGAGGGTATGCAAATCGCTGAAGGCGTTATTACGTTTGGAACGTGCGGAGGGTTTTGGGGTTGCCAAACAAATACAACCACAAACCGCACGGTCTATACCTCGCAAAAAATAGGAAATTACTGGCAGTTAGGAATTCCCGTGACAATCCCATCCGGCTACGGCTCAACTGGTTTTGGGCGAAATGTCAAGATGGGTGGCGGATCACTTTTAATAGGTGCACCTGCCTACTCTAGTTCTAGAGGTGTTGTATTTCAAACTACACTCGCCGCTACCCTGCCCTGTCCTGCTGACTTGAACAGCGATGGTGTCGTGAACGTAAGCGACATGTTGCATATCATTTCAGAATGGGGTAACACCGGACGTGCGGACCTCAATGGCGACTCAATTGTAAATGTATCCGATCTTCTTTGGCTTTTAGACTCGTGGGGAGATTGCTAATGTAACTATCCCTCAGATAGTTTATTTCTGCGATAATGTAAAAACTATGTCAACTGCGATAAACAATATGAAAAAGCTATCCATCAGCGATGAGCAAGCAATGGAACATGTAAAAGGGCTTCTTGAATTCATTGGCGAAGATGTAGACCGAGAAGGCTTACTCAAAACTCCTCATCGAGTTATTAATGCGATGCGTGATCACTTTGCAGGATACAACCAAGATCCTAAAGAGTTTCTTCAACGCACCTTCTCTGAAGTGGAAGGATACAACGAGCTCGTTGTCGTTTCTGATATTGAACTCCACAGCCACTGCGAGCACCACATGGTTCCGTTCGTGGGCAAAGCGCACGTTGCGTACATTCCTGACGGTCGCGTTCTAGGACTTTCAAAAATAGCGCGTGTTGTTGATGCGTACGCAAAACGTTTGCAAGTTCAAGAAAAACTTACTGCGCAAATCGCTGATGCAATACAAGAGGTGCTTCAACCACAAGGCGTTGCTGTAATCTTGAAGTGCAGGCACTTCTGTATGTGTTATCGCGGGGTTAAGAAACCTGAAAGTTGGACAACAACAAGTAAACTCCATGGACTCTTTATGAATAATCCAGCAACACGCATGGAATTATTTACATTGCTTGGCATGGGCGCAAACAATGGCTGATTTTCGAAAGATTATCAATAAGAAAAATGCTCTCATCGGGATGGTACATTTACATGCTTTACCCGGCACACCCAAAAACAACAAAACTCCTGAGCAAATTATTGCCGTCGCAGTTGACGAAGCAACCAAACTTGTTGAGTACGGTTTCGATGCAGTCCTCGTTGAAAACATGCACGACACACCGTACTTGCTTCGAGAAGTAGGCCCGGAAATTATTGCATCAATGACAGTAGCAGTGCAAGCAGTTGTTGACGCGGTTGATGTTCCAGTTGGTCTTCAAATTCTAGCTGGTGCGAACAAAGCCGCAATTGCTGTTGCACACGCAACTGGCGCGCACTTCATTCGTGCTGAGGGTTTTGCTTTTGCATCCGTTGCAGACGAAGGAATTATGGATGTTGCTGATGCGGGTCCATTGTTGCGTGAACGCCGTCGTATTGATGCGGACGATATAGCAATTCTTGCAGACATTCAAAAGAAGCATTCTTCACACGCATTGACTGCAGACCTTTCGATTGGCGACCACGCACGAGGCGCAGACTTCATGGGCGCTGATGGTGTCATTGTTACCGGCAATCACACTGGGCATGCTGTTGATCTTGCACAACTTCGCGAAGTTCGCGGCGCAACAGAACTGCCTCTTCTTGTAGGTTCGGGAGTCACGCCCGAAAATGTCAAAGATATTTTCCAATATGCAGATGCTGCAATCGTTGGCTCATCCATCAAACAAGGCGGAAATTGGGCAAACCAACTTGACGCAACTCGCTGCAAAGAACTTACTTC
>DTSO01000081.1 GCA_012965315.1 Phycisphaerales bacterium
ATCAATATCTTCTTTAGCCAAATCGATTAATACTACTGCGGGGTTGAATTCTTCAATTCGAGAAAGTAACCCAGCGACTCCAATTGCACCTTTATATTGGTACCCAGCTTGTTCGCAAAGCCCTTTTAATTTTGCACCAAAAAACATTGAAACGAGAGCAGCAATTGTTTGGTCATGTTGCATGGATGAGTTCCTCTATTGCTTTGCGTATGTCATCTATTCCTCGGTTTAATTCTATTCCAAGGTCTTTTGTTACATCCGACGTGTCGAATGTATTTTTTGGAGCGGGCGGACTACTCATGTCTATTTCAACGTTGGCATGTAACAATTCAGCAGCAATTGCCGCCCAGTCTGACCATCGTGCGTAACAATTCACTAGGTTGTAAACGCGTGGAGATGCTTTTGCATTGTTAATGCAAGCAATTGCAACAGCTGCAACATCTTCAACATTTACAAATTTTCCGCCGCCTAATTTTGTGATTGGTTTTCCTTCTCTTATAGTCTGCACAATCGGATACCCAATTGTGCGTTTGAGAGCGGGATCAAGTCCATACACCGCAGTTGGACGCAAAGATGTAACTTGTTGCCCGCGACTTGCGTTTGCCGCCCACATATGCGCTTCGACGGATGCTTTGTACGCACCATAAAACGAGCCAGGTCTTGTTGGGTGCGATTCATCAATCGTTCCATTCCAGTTTGCGTGCATGTGATGATGGACTGCAATACTGCTGAGGAAAATAAAGTGTCGTTTTTCGCTGGCTTCAAGAAGGCGAATTGAGCCAAGTAAGTTGCTGTTCAAATGTGCCATCAATCCTTTGTTGCGCATTACTGACCAGTCGTAACTGTTGTGAATAACAACATCTGCACCATCAAGGAATTCTGGAAATACCGAATGGTCGTCTTGCTCTGCAACGATGAACGTAGTTACGTATGGCTCGATGTGTTTTCGATTGCTCGATTCACGAACAAGTGCTGTAACTTTGTGCCCATGTTCATGCGCATGTCGAGCAATTGCACTCCCAATAAAACCAGATGCTCCAGTGAGTGCGATGTTCATTTAGTTTCTCCACATGAACTTAGTTGGGCTCTACCTGCGGTGTTATCCAAAAAGGTCAATCTGCATCTATATATATAGTAAGGAATCATAGGAATGCATCATAGGTGGCTTCCCAGATGTTTGCCAGAGTGCTTAGAATACTCAGCAACATGAGTGACGATACCATTACTGCATCTATGCCAATTTTTCCAGAAGTTCAGATGAACATCGTAACGCCTAAAGCTCCAGTAACGGGGACGGTGGTTAAGTCGGAAGTTTGTTTAAAGGGGGGACGAAAATCAGCAAGCTTTGTTCGTCATGTAGAAATTGATATTAGCGGTACGCCACTTGAAGGGCAGTGTAGGTCCGGGCAATCTTTCGGAATTATTGCTCCTGGCGTTGATGCAAAGGGCAAGCCGCACAAAGTCCGACTTTACTCACTTGCTAGCCCGACGTGCGGTGAAGATGGCGAAGGGAAAGTTATTTCGACGACACCAAAACGAGTCATCGATGAATTTACGCCGCAAAAAGATGGGGATGATCCTGAGAGCCACGAATTGTTTTTAGGCGTGTGTAGCAATTATGTTTGTGACTTACAAGTTGGAGACAAAGTACAAGTTACTGGTCCAAGTGGAAAAAGATTTTTATTACCAGTAGAACACGACAAACACGATTATATTTTTATGGCAACTGGAACAGGCATCGCGCCGTTCCGTTCGATGTGCAAGGATCTATTTGAAAATCCATCGGGACCAACTACAAGTCAAGTGCATGTAGTCATGGGTACACCGTATACAACGGATTTGCTGTACGACGATTTCTTTTGTGAACTAGAAAAGAAATATGAAAATTTTCATTACCACAAAGCAGTAAGCCGTGAAAAACAATCGGATGGCTCGCGAGGATTGTACGTTGGTCAGTTGGTGGAACGAGAGTACGACGAAATATTTGGTCCCATCTTGCAAAGTAGTCGTGGTCTAATGTACATGTGTGGTTTGATTGGTATGCAATTTGGCATCTATCAATTGTTTGCCAAAATGGGGATCACTGAAGCGTATATGACAATCAAAGATGACCTAAAAGATGTTGGTTTTAAAGATTGGGACCGCGAACAAATGCGCCGGTACATTCGTCCGACTCACCGTATGATGATTGAAGTGTATTGATGTATACGCATTTTGCTTTTGATTTGAAACTGGCACTGTGAACAATCATGGAATCAAATAAAGACAAAAAATTACTATGGGTGATGGCAATCATCGCCGGCATTCTCATTGCTACTGTTGTTGCTTTAGCTATACGTTCGTACGCAGGCATAGTCCCAACTTGGAAAGTTTTAGTACCATTTGGCTTCGCTTTTGTCTCTATAGCTTTCAGCGGTTTGCTTTTGTTACTAGTGCTTAAATTTGCGGGCAAGAAATAATATCAAATAGTTTTCGTCGAAGAGATTTTGATCTTATTCTACGATTTCAATGTTTCAGATTTGTTAATGGTTATTTCTGCTTGTGGTAGTTGCATTTAACTTTTTAAAAGTTTATATAACTTAACATCTACAACAAATGGTCCAAAGGGTAGGATGGCTCCAACAATTCCACCGATTACCATTTTTGTTGAGAGTGGAACAATGCTTTTCCCAATAACGAATAGCGCAATTAGGCCTAAGAATAAAAACCCGTGGATCATTCCAGCAAGTGTTACCGCCATAGGCTGGTCGTATATGTATTTAAGAGGCATTGCAACGAAGAATAGCACGAGTGTGGAGATGCCTTCGATGATTCCGGCCCAAATAAGAACAAGCAAAAATGTGCGGTTAAATTTCATAAGATGTATAGTGTAACAAAGGGTAGTAATTGAAAGGAGTATGTACTATGGCAAATATTTCCGTACCAGAAGAACAAAATAAAAGTGCTAATAATCAGGAGCAAAATGCAGGATTGGCTTCTCTTGCCCATTGGTCATTTTTGATTGGCTATGTCGTACCATTTGCGAGTTTAATTATTCCACTTGTTCTTTACAACACAACTGGTAAAGAAGATGCATTTGTTAAAGCAAACGCAAAGGAAGCATTGAATCTCTTTTTGTTTTCTATCATAATTGGCATTGTTTTTGCGGTGCTTATTCTTGTAATTATTGGAATCCCACTCTTAGGATTACTCGGACTTTATCTGCTTGTTTTTCCAATCATCGCAGCCGTAAAAACAATGGATGCGAAGCAAGGTGCGGAAGAGTTCCGATATCCAATTATTTTCCGCTTGCTTTCGTAAAACTTAGACTGCAAGGATCAGTATTTGAGAATTAGTTGGTTTTCCTTGCATTAGAGCAGTTTATGTGCTAATTTGATTGGATGAGGTATCTATATATAGGTTGCATTATTCTTATCACTTGCTTTAAAGGTGCAAATGCAGATTTTGTACAATCGGATTTCATTTTGTGGGATTATCGTGACAGTGCTCCGGGCGACACTTCGCTATATGAATACCATCAATGGTTGCTTACGCATTGCGAAACAAGCCCGCCGCCTCGACTTATCTTATATGTAACTGACCCTTGCAATCCTGATCCATCTGGGACAAGCGGTTGGTTGAATTTCTACAATCCGACTTCAGGCGTGACGGATTCAGATGGAAATCTAACCTTTGTAGGATTTTTGAAACAGTTGAATGCTGTAGTCTCTGATGTTGAGTTACTTATAGATTACGCATCTTTTAGTGCATCTGTTTCTCCAGACCCGGCCAACAGTTGTTGGCAAGGAATGCCTTCTGGTGCGAATTTGGAACCAGCTTGGTTACCAAGTGTTTTTTCTCGCATTCCAAATACGATGGGGTGGTTAGAAGCATTAATGCAGAATCCTATTCTGCAAGGCTCAAACCCTGTGAAGGCATTTGCACTTGACCCAGAGGGCTCAGGTGGAACACCTGAATATGTAAACTTAATGCTGTGGTTAGATAAATATAAAGCGACGGTTGCGAACCCACTTGTGAAAGCGCTTGACATCTCGATGACACTCTCGTTTGAAGCGCACACGTTGGTTAAGAATTGCGTCGCCGAATTGCCAACGCCACTTGCAACTGGTTCATTGTGGCCTGCAAGTTTGTGGGCAAACATGAAAACAAATTCGGGAGTCTCTGCATACTTCGCTCAACTTCAACTTGGGAATGGCTATCTTCCTTGGCGAACAACCACCGAGCCATTACTACAACGCGCCTATTTGCAAGTCTATTCTGCTTGCGTAGCGCAGCGAACTGCTGGTGCGGAGACAAGTGAGTTTTGGAGATTTGCTTCAACGAATGCAGATTGTGATTGCAGTGAAACGTTAACGTATTCAATTCAAGACCCAGCAACGATTGCTTCAAATTTAGTGGATGTTATGCAACGAACTCCCGCGGCATGTGGAAAGGGTTCGATTGAAGCGAGTGTTTCGAGTAAAGTAATAACGCTTACCGGAACAAATTCTATTCTTCCTTTTATGGAGGGTTTCACAAGAATATATTTGGAAGGTGCTTCAGGACCAATCCCAAGTGCGGGTGTTTGGAAATATATGTTAGGCGACCCACCGGTGTTAGACACCGTTGTGGTATCAGGACCCGCGCAAAGTTCAGCTAACATTAGTTTGCCGTACAAATACACTGAAATTTCAATCAACTTTCGTGCGCCTGAAATGACGGATACATCACCAGATAGAATTATCTTAATGTTCAGTGCAGAGAAAAGCGGCTTGTTGCCATTTTTTGGTTGGGGAACCCCCGAAATGTTTTACTCTTTTGTTGACAACTTTTACAATTCGACCCAAGCAACTTCGGACGCAACAACGGTGTATATGGGTGGAAGTGGCGGCTTACCCGTTCCGCAAAATCGATTTGCAGTTTATGATTTAAAACAAATGTGCGACAATTGGAATGTATGTATTTATGGAACAACACATTGCGTTGGGGACGGAACGCAAGATGGTACAGTTAATACTGCTGATATTTTGCATGGAATAAGTTACTTTGGCTCTGCGGAACCAACTGCAGATCACGACGGAAACGGCGTTGTTAATGTGCAAGATTTATTATTAACCGTGCAAAACTGGGGTGTTTGTCCCTAAGATAGAAATAGAACCAAGGAGGCTCTCCTTATGCAACCACATCGCGGAACAATGATTTTAGTTTTTGGCATTCTTGGCTTACTAGTCTGCATGCCACTTGGGATAGTTGCTTGGGTCATGGGAAGTGCGGACTTAAAAGCGATGGACGCGGGAACGATGGATCCTGAAGGTAGAAGCAGTACGCAAGCGGGGAAAATTCTCGGCATTATTGCTACGTTGCTTGCAGTGCTAAGTTTTGTGCTTGGCATGCTGTTATTAGCAGGCGCAATTATTTTGCCTGCGGTTGCTAATTAGTTACTAATCCTCATTTTGAGTCTATAAATAGGATTTTTTTTACTTGATTTGAATTCGGTTTATTGGCAGAATATAGAAGAGGAGAGAATAAGATGAAAACATTTTCTGAAAAATTAATAAAGTTCGTTGCAGGTGGATTGTGTTCCATTGGCATGTATGCCGGTCTAAGTGGGATGAATACGGGATACAGCACTTTGGTAGTTGGCGGTAATGGACAAGATAATTTCAATAGCATTCAAGAAGCAATAAACTATATTGATTGGAGTAATCCAACTGAAATTATCATATTGCCAGGCACGTACCATGACATACATCAGCAAGTAATAGATACCAAAGGACTCGTAATTTGGCTTCACAGTTCTGATGGTCCGGATGTCACATTTATAGATGGGCAAAACTTGAAGCGATGTGTCTTTGTTCGCTTTCAAGAAACAAGTAGTACCATTTTCGAGGGACTTACTTTTATTAATGGGTATGCCCAGCACGGAGCAGGGATGTGGGTTGCGAACGGTTCGCCACAAGTGCTAGATTGTGTTTTTAAAAATAATGTCTCGTATGGTTTTGGTGGTGGCATGTATGTAAATGCTTCTAGTTCACCAACGGTTACTAATTGTTCATTCATAAATAATTCCGCACTTGATGGTGGGGGTTTAAAAAATGCAAGCAATGGTACAACATTTTTAAATTGCATGTTTACACAGAACTCTGCAGAAAACGGAGGCGCAATTCAAAATTATGCATCAACTGGAACGTATACAGATTGCTCTATGACGGGAAACACTGCGTCTGAAACGGGTGGTGGAGTTCATAATATTTTTGGAACTACCTCGCAATTTGTTAATTGCATAATTGATTTCAATTCAGCGCAGATTGGCGGGGGCGTTCGAAATGAATCGTTAAGCAATCCAGTTTTTACAAGCACAATCATAAATAGCAATTCTGCAACTATTGGCGGTGGAATAGAAAACGAAAATAGCAGCCCAGAGTTTATTTCTTGTGAAGTAAAACTCAATACTGACACAGTTGGCGGGATGGCAAGTTTTTTAAAAAGTAATCCAGTGCTTATTGATTCTAATTTTTGTCAAAATACACCAGTGAATATTTCAGGTCCATTTACTGATCTTGGTGGAAATACAATATGTATTGATGCTAGTTGTGAATCTGATTTGAACGGAGATGGATTCGTGGACATCCATGATTTACTTCAACTCGTTTCAGCTTGGGGTAATCTGGGTGGACCAGAGGATATTAATCAAGACGGTGTTGTTGACTTAGCAGATATTTTGATAATGATTCCAAACTGGGGATCGTGTCCATAAATCTTGCCTGTAATTAACATGGCTTGACAAAACATTGCAAAAGATATATTATTAAACGTGCATTAAGAATAGGGCTTTGCCCTTACCAACCTGCTTTCCCTGAGTAAGGTGGTGTAAGAAGTTCTTTGTTTTGAACTTCTGAATGCGGCAACTTTTTAAGGTTGCAACAGAGTAGGGACTTGAAGTCTTTTTTAAGACGACAGGAGGTTTCGGATGATTGAAGGTTTAAAATATGAAGTGTGGGAACCCAATTATGCATGGAATAAATTTGGTTATCCATGGTGTTTGCAATACACAGGCCAAGGATCATGGGATGTGAAATACAGGAAGAATGTATGGCGTGGCGTTGCCAAATGGTTTACGAAAGTGAGCGGAAATGTAGATGCTCTTTCAACGTGGGCGAGGGAATCGCGTGAAACGGATGACAATGAAATTCGTAAACAGTTTAAAATTTTACTTTCCGGTTCATTTGAAAAGCGTTTAATGTGTTTGCGGTCGTCTCTCATACGCTTGTTAACTAGTGAACACTACAGTACAGCAGGTGGCGTAGGTACGAGTTTTGTGGTGAAGCACGAGATGACAATTTACGCAGAGTTAGGAAACAACGGCGGCATTGATATTTGGGGTAGGTCAAGTCAGAGCTTCGGTGGAGAATCAAGCATAGTGCAATTTGCGAGCGATTGTGTTTCTATCACTGAAGTTGAAGATGTTATTTATGAGGGAGGATTTAACTATTATGGCAAGGACGATGAAGCTCTCCAGAACCTACTCCGCTCTACAAAAGTAGGAATACCTATTTCTGAAGCGAAACAAACATTCATCGCAAAGCCAAAGGGAAGACCGCATGGCGGAGGGTTTCATGTCTGTACGTCGGATGAATTTGATACAGAGTGGCATGAGTTCAGTTGCCAAATCTATTCTATTCAGTGCTCCATGAAATATGTACATGAACATGGTTTGGAGGTAAATTGGTATAAATTAGTAGAGAACCAACAGCAACTTATGCCGAAAGTCTGGGAGAGTTGGGCGCATTGGGGCGATTGTTACAAGGATATGCCCAGTTTGATAACAGGGTTTTCTTGTGGGTGGTGTACGTCTAAAAGCACAGATCATTCTATGTGTTGCTTCACTACGTACAAGTATTTAATTGCATACTCGCATAAATCCTGGTTTGAAAGTTGTCTCGATTTTGTCGCAAACCGTCTTGAACTATTTGTTGAGAACCAAAATGCGAATACGTAAACCAAAAGTAGTTACATTCGAAGTGAGACACCAATACAGGCATTGGATTGAAATGAAAGTGCAATTGCGACGCAATCGTGAAGAACTCGATAGAAGAAAGGCACAACTGCGTGAAAAACTGAGTAAGATGAATGTGAACTCAAATTTAATGTAGAAAGGGACAGTATGTTTGAAGAACGAGAAAATGCATTTGAAGCAAAATACGCGCATGATCAAGAGTTGCGATTTAAACTTATCGCGAAGCGAAACAAGCAACTGGGGCTATGGGCAGCCGATATTTTGGGCAAAGAAGGCGATGCGGTCGATGCGTATGTCCTTGAAGTCATAAAAAGTGACTTTGAAGAAACAGGCGACGACGATGTGATGCGAAAAGTCGCTGGGGACTTAACTGGCACCGATGTTTCTGAACACGATGTTCGCGAAAAGATGGATGCATTGCTTGGTGAAGTGATGGAAACCGAGGGTTAAGGTAATTCCCACTGACGACATAGTGTCACCCCAGAATCATAAAACAGAGGAAAATTGAATTTACGGGGAGCACTTGACAGAAAAATAATTCTGGGTATGGTAAAATACACATTGGTCATCGGGACCAAAAACAATTGAATAAAAAATTGGTGAGCAATGTCAGGGCGGACGATGTGTCCATGTAGTACTTGTACGAAAGCGGTGCGTCGTATGCCGCTTGCCAAAATCGTGGTGAAGTTTTTAGTTATGTAATGCAAACATCAAAGGAGGATGCGCATGAATATGAAAAAGGTTCGGATAGGGATTGCCCCAGATGATTTAAAAATTGGAGAATTTGTTGCCGTAGTCGTGCCAAAACAACGACAAAGGGCACAATTAATAATGGGGCGTGATGAGGATGGCGATCCAATCGTGATCAATCACACAAGAAATTCAGACACGGATACTGCAGGCGTTCCGCACAAAATTCTAGGCATTTCATGGCCTTGGGTGGTGTTCGGCGTGCTTATACCTGGCGGGGATGTTGATGGACCCATCATCCACGACCTAAGAAAGATTAGATGTATGCGGCTTGACGAGAGTTATGTGAATGCAATCACAGCTTTTCAAAAGCCAGCAAAAGGTTCAGAACCAGAACAAGAAATGCCATTTTAAACTGAAAGGACAATTTTATGAAACTAACATTACAAAAATTAGTGGCAACACAATTCGAATCAGCGGGTTTTAAAAGACTCGGTGAAGAGATTCGCGGCGCAAACGGAGTAAGCGAGCTTCGCAAAGTTGCGGTGCGAGTGATTAAAAAAATCGCAGCAACAGACCCAGAAGGGTTCGGGCAAGATATTAAGAACATAAGCAATGGAGTAAAAAGCAATGGTTAAAGTAAATAAAACTGCAAACAAAAAAACAACAGACATCACAATGATCTTGGACCGGTCTGGATCCATGGGTCATATTCAAGAACAAGTCATTCGAAGTTATAACGAGTTTCTCGCGGAACAAAAGAAGGTGAAGACTAAAGCGACAATTTCATTAATCCAATTCGATGACCAGTACGAAGTGAATTACGAAGGCGTAGATATTCAAGATGCTCAAGAGTTAAACGCATCAACGTATGAGCCTCGAGGGATGACTGCGCTCAATGACGCAATTGGTCGCACAATTGTTAACATGAAAAAGCGTTTGAAAAATACAAAAGATAATGTTCTAGTCGTTATCACAACGGATGGTATGGAAAATGCAAGTCGCGAATTTAGCCGTTCGCAAATTTGCGACATGATTAAAGAATGCGAAGAAAAACTCGGCTGGAAGTTTATGTACTTAGCAGCGGATGACGCGTCGTTTGATGAATACGAAGACATGGGCATGGATCATGGACGTTCGTTCAAAACTGGCAAAGGCCGCATGGCGTATGACAATGCAGCAAAGGTCATGGCATGTAAAATTAAATCTTGGCGAGTAAGTGGTGCAGAAGCAGACCTCAACTTTTCAGAGC
>DTSO01000082.1 GCA_012965315.1 Phycisphaerales bacterium
AGCATCAACTGGTTTGTTTCCTGATGTTTACGAGTACAACCCAGTTGGAAATGATTCAAATCGCCTCGAAGAACATACCGAAAAATGCATCCAAATGGTTAATGGTGAAATACCTGTATACGCAGTTGCATTCCCACGCTACAGCGAAAATTCATCAGGTTGCCGTCACTTTCATACAACACCAGAATTCATGCGCGATCAAGTTCAATCATCACTTGATGCTGTGTGGACTGATGCAAAGGGTAAAGACCACCGTCTTAATGGTGTTGCATTCTGGGATGCATATGTATTCGTAAGCATGTACACAGACAACTGGTCAACCATGTCAAACGAAGACCGTAAAGCATATTGGGATGATGTTGATACGCTACACGTAGAGTTTCTTTCAAACATGAAAGGGTCTGTAGATGCAGCTTGTGATGCAGCAGCAGCACGACGAGCTCTAGCAGAACAAGAAGACAATGCAGTACAAGTTGCAGCTGACGAAGCAGTAGCGGTTGCAGCAGCAGCTCTTGAAGCAGAACGCCAACAACAAGAAGCGCAACTTCTTGCTCAGTTGAATACTGCAAAAGTTAGATTAGTTCGTTCCAAGAAATCATACCGCAAGAGAGCGCGTTCTTACCGCTCAAGCCGTAAGTCATGGTCAAAAGCTAAACGAGCATTTGCAAAAGCAAAACGAAAGTTCAAAAAAGGTTCAAAGCAATACAAGAAGGCACTCGCTCAGTATAAAAAATCGCGCACGAAATCACTTCGCGCAGCACGCTCCTTCCGAAAGAACCGATCATCGTATCGAAACGCTCGAGCAAATTGGAATACTACAAAAACGCAGTGGCAACAAGCAAACGCTGGCTGGGATCAAATGGCATCATCAGCTCAAACACTTCTCGCTTGTAACTAAAAAGACAAACTCTTGGAAGGTTTGTATGCGGGACCGACAAATGTCGGTCCCGTTTTTTTAATTACTCTGCGGAGTAATACATATCTTTTCGTAAGCGCTGTATTGCTTCATCCTCTGTGGCAACTGGCGAACATTCGAGGCCAATTGGACCCGTGTATCCAAGGGATTTGAGTTCTTCATAAACGCGGGGGTAGTAGATTTCACCTGTACCTGGTTCATGTCGCCCAGGATGATCAGCAACTTGAATGTAACCAACTTGGTCAATTCCATCTCGCAACCTTCCGCACAAATCGCCTTCGCTGATGTGCATGTGGTATAGATCCCAATTCAGTTTTATCATTGGCGAATCAACTTCCCGACAAATGCGAACAGCGTCTTCACTCCCGTATAAGCAGTGACCTTTATGATCCACTCGAATATTCATTGGTTCAAGAATAAGCATGATGCCTTCTTCTTCCACGATTGGCTTGACAAGTTTCAACGCATCAATAATATTTTGGTGCATTTCTTTTTGTGACATATTTGGAATATCGTTTCCACCGACAACAGTCATTCGTTTGCAATTAAGTTGTTTTGCTATTTTACAACTCTTTTTAATTTCTTCAACAAACTTGCTATGTGTTTTTGGATTGTTCATCCCTGGAACAAATCCCCAAGCGGTGAATTGTGCAACTTCAATCCCGCGTTCTTTACATACGGTTGCTATTTCTTCTATATCTTTACCTTGCCAAGGCCAAAATTCTATTTTGGTAAAGCCAGCATCTGCGGCAGCGTGAATTCTGTCTACAAACGGCATTCGCCACCACCACATCTCGACATTCACTGCGTAGTTTTCAGAGAACGCTGGTGGATCGACTTGTTCAGTAGAGTGGGATGCGAACAACATAGCACTTACGATAAGAACAGTATTTGTTAAAAGCATGCATTTAGTGTACTCATTGAGAGCAATGAATGAACGACGTTAACACTTGCATACTAAAATTTACGGGCTACAGGGGCCCCAAGAACCAACTATAGTAAGTAAGTCAGAAACATCGACAATACCCGAACCATCGATGTCACCTACGCCTGCGCCACCCCAGTTGCCGATTGCGGCAAGGATGTCACTAACATTTACAACATTGTCGCCATTAATGTCTGCGGGGCAAGAAATTACGATTGGTGTCATGTCAATGTATCCATCCATATAAATTCGGTCGAGTTGTACATTTTGCCATCCAAATGGCCAACCCATGTCAACCATAACATCACCGAGAAATACATTCGTAACATCGAATTGGCCGAATCCTTTTCCATTGAGTTGCATGTACATGTCAGCAGCAATATCAATAGTGCCGTCAGTGTCAGCATCTGCTGCAATAGGTGCATCCATCATTACTATTGGCGCAGGACCGAGACCAGAACCGCTACCGAATAAAAGAGCTGGATCCATATCTGCAGTAACATCAGTGGGCCCTATCACCTGACCTAGGAAAATCACATCGATTGCAACGTATGTTATTTCGTACGTGTAATCAAATTGATCTGCGCTTGGATCTACCGAAGTAGGGCTTACCCAGTTAACATTTTCTCCACCAGACGAAACACTGTATGTCCAATGTTCTGTTTGTGCGAATGTTGGAAGGGTAAAAGCGAGGGCTAAAAGTACTGCAAATTTCATGGTTCTCTCCTGTGTGTGAGGTTAGTTATCTCTCTATTATGACTTTACGAAAAATAAATACTAGTAATTTCATTTGATTTCTATATAATTTTGTGTAATGTTCAGAAAACCCCTCATTAGTGCTGTTTTTATTATTTCAATCGCTCTATCAGCGTTTGCCGATGATGAAAATTGCGAAATATTAGACAGAGTAGTTGTAACAGGAGCAAGTATTTCATCTGGTTTTGGTGTGATTACACCTCCGGTGAAAATGGATCTTGGAGCATACACAATTAATATGAAGCATATTTTTGAGGGAATAATTACTTCAGAACATCAGGAAGTCAAGTTTTTTGGCGATTTGTTATTTTTTAGAAAATCAAAAGCGAATGCTCAAAAATATATTGAAAAAATAAAAGAATATAAACCGACACTTGTCATAGGTTTAGATTTTTTGTTTTGGTTTGGTCACGGAACACCACCCAAAGATATATCAGTGCCAGAATATCGGATGGAAAAATTAAATTTTGCTCTACACCTTCTTGAACAAATAAACGCACCAATAATAATCGGTAATTTGCCAGACGTGCGTGTCGCAATAGGTAAAGTTTTATCCGCAACCCAAGTTCCTACTAGTGCAACATTAGTAAAACTGAACGACAGAATTCAAGCCTGGGGAGACGCGAACGAAAACGTAACAGTTATAGATGCTTTTACTTTAGGATTAAAATTAGTCAACGATGAAGCGATAACTATTCATAATCAATCGTGGCCAGCGGGAAGTCAAGAGAAACTGTTACAGGACGACATGTTGCATACAACATTGGAAGGAACTGTCGCAGTGAGTTTACTTGCAATCAGTTCCATCGAGCTCGATTGCATCGAAACAAACCCAGAAGTAATCATGCAAAAAGCTTGTGAGAATGCTCGGAAATCTGCGAAACAAATTTCCCCGTAACTATCTTCAACTAACCGTATCTAAAAAAGCAATAAAGTGACAGTCGGGGGGTCACTCGAGCGTGCGTGGTTGGGTGTCAATTGGATCGATTGGGGGTATATCATTTCCTCCGGAAGAATCCAATTCAGTCAAGCGTTTTGCGGTTGTTTCAAGTCGTGCCGTATATGAGCCAACGGCATCGTTGTAGGAATTGTTTGCTTGACTTAGGCCTGCGCCAACTTTTGCAAAGTGGTCACGGAATACTTTAAGACGATCAAACAGCTTCTGGCCTTCTGTAGCAATTTCCTTTACATTTTCTGCCATTGCATTTTGCCTCCAGCCGAATGCAGCGGCTTGCAGAAGAGCAATAAGAGTTCCAGGTGAAGTAAGAAGCACTTTTTTCTTCAATGCATTCTCAAGAATTTCAGGTTTTTTATCAAGGGCCGCAACTAGCGCAGATTCGATACCAACGAACATCACAACGAATTCAGGAGAGCCCTCAATATGTTTCCAGTATTGTTTATCAGCAAGTGTTTTGATATGCAATTCAACGGCTTTGACATGATTGTCCAAATGTTCTTTTTCATGTTCTTTATCTTCTACTGCCAAGTTGTAGTGGTCAAAAGGTAATTTTGAGTCGACAACAATTCTCCCATTGCTTGGGAGTTTGATTACCATGTCTGGACGGAAAATTTGGCCGCCGGTCGTAGTAACTTGCTCATCAAAATCAACATGTTTTTGCATCTGGGCATGTTCAACGGTTGTTTTTAATTTGAACTCACCCCACTTTCCTCGATGATCCGGACGACGAAGAATGTGTTCAAGTTTTGAAGTTTCCTCGATGATCTGTTTGCTTGCAGTTTCAAGTTCAGCGTATGCCTTCACTCGTTTATTTTCAAGATCTTGAACCGATGCTTGCGTCTTGTTTAGTAAATCTTTGAACGGGGTAAATTTTGTTTCTGCAAGTTGTAAAAAGCTTTTAGAATTTTGATCTATTGCTTGTTGGCTTAGAGTGGCAAAAGCATCGTTCATCCGCAATTGCATCTCTTTAGCGTATTTCTTCTGCTCTTCCAATTGTGTTTGAAGCCGAACAAGTTCTACTTCGTTACTTTTGTCTGATTTTCGCCCTAAGAACGCAAAAACAGCGATTCCACCTAGAAAACAACCAATTACTATTCCCAAACCCAAATTTACATAATCCATAGGAGCATATCCTAAGCAATTTACTATTTTATATATTTAATTATCACCGAAAAAATCGAATTTTCCTTTTAATTCTCTAGTTTTATTGATTGCTCTGCATTTTCGGCTTTTAAGAGAGAAGACTATGTGAAAGGAAGGTTCAATAAATGTTCATCATATTAATGACAATAGCAACGGCATTGCGTATCATCGTTGGGGCACCGGTGGTATTGGCGATGATGTGATTGTTCTGATGAATTTTAGTATTAATAGTTTGAATTCCTACCTAATCGGTTTCCAAAGCGAGGGTACTTGGGACATGGTGTTTAATTCTGATTCAACGCAGTACACTAACGATTACACAAATATTGGACATGATGCAGTTGCAATGCAATTTGGCTACGACGGAATGGCGTGTAGTGGAATTGTAGATGTTGCTCCGTACTCGGTTCAAATTTTCTCACGTGCAAATGATGCAAACGGAATATGCAACGCGGACCTTACGAGTGACGGAGTTGTTGATGTTTCTGATTTAATAACCATCATTAGTGCGTGGGGAAACCCCAATGCTGATATCACAGGTGCTACCATACGGAATGTATCTGACCTGTTAGTAGTAATTGGAGAATTTGGGCCATGTCCATAAAAACCCGACGCGGTTTCACATTAATCGAACTTCTTGTTGTCATTGCGATTCTCGCAATTCTTGTTGGGCTTGTCGTTGTTGTTGCAAGTGCGATGATGAAGCAAGCGAAGTCTACAAAAGACATGGGAAACCATCGAACTATTGGCTCTGCAACTTGGTCCTTTGCGGCTGACAACAAAGGAATGCTTCTACATCCACGCACAGAACCAACTGGTTCGGGCACTCCATCAACCCAAGAACAAATCGATAGGTTTTGGGTTGCGGCACATGGGGACGATATTGATGGAAATGCACGAGTCGAGACTGTGGAGGGGAAACAAGTTGAGCTTCTAACCGCGTTAAAGGATGGTGCGGCATACCAGTACATCGGAGATGTAACGGTATACCAATCTCCACTTGATCCAACGATTGGCCAAATCGATCAATTTGTCAGTGGTAATACAAACATTCCAACTTCCCGAATACGTTCCTATTCATTGAATGCATTCGTTGGTGTAGAAGGGGATGAAATCGTAGACGTCTCGACACCATTGCTTGTGTCAACGTTAACTCTTTCGCAAGTTCCTCAACCAAGCAACACAATGTGTAGCATTGGTGAGCAGGATAAAGATGGTAGAAACTTAAACGGTTGGCTTGTAAACCCAACTACTGCAAATAATTTTGTAGACTTTCCCGCATTCTGGGATGAAGGCAAAGTAAATGTTTCTTACATTGACGGTTCAACTGGTTCAATAAAACTTGAAAGCGACGCACTCGAAGCTGCGTGGGAATCAAATGGTCATAATGTTACCGTTGATGCTGGAAGCATGGAATACAAACAGTTTAAGAAAATTATGTTGCCAGGTGTAATTGGCTCAATCCTAGACCAGTAATCGTTTTCAGTTTTCACCACAATCAAAGAATTATATTTAAAATCAATTCTCGACGAGAGTTAAAACCTGATTTGGCTTTATATCAGTGATTGTCTGCGTTTTTCCGCTTGGCCAAGTGAGTGTAAGTGAATCTATTTTTTCAATATCGCCTAAACCAAAGTGTACTTCTTGGGCGTTAGAAGAGAAGTAACCCTCGCCACTAACATGTTCACGAATTTGAATGTTGTCGCCTGAAACTAGTTTTAACTTTGTTCCAAAAGCATCTCGATTACTTTTTGTTCCTTGAAGTTTTACTTTAAGCCATCCACCATTGCCCGTAGAGTCGTTGTGGTATAGCACACCGTGTCGGTCGGAGTCTTCGTCATAAGATTCTTCGCCATTGTTGACAACGTAAAAATCAATTTTACCATCGTTGTCGTAATCACCAAAAATAGTAGCGCGGTGAATGCGTTTGCCAGTTGCTCTAACACCAGAAGTTTCAGATGAATTTATAAACTTGCCGTCGCCCGTATTTTCAAATAGAGCATTAAAATCTCGGTTGTCACCTGACACTCCATTTAGGTGTCCACCTGCTACAAATAAGTCTAAATCAGTGTCGTTGTCTAAATCTACAAAACCAGTTCCCCAGCCAACGAGAGGCCAAGTAGTTTGTTGAATAATTGGCGATTCAAAATCAGCCATAAAGATAGCGTTCTTCACCTCACCATCATTGCTCGATGTATTGTCGACCATTGTTAATAATAAATCTGCTTCGCCAGTGTAATTACTAATATACAAGTCCATCATTTGGTCGTTGTTGTAATCACCCCAAGCAATTCCCATTGAACCATCAGTGCTTGAAAGACCACTTGGACCAGAAAATTCCTTAAACGTGCCATCGCCTCGATTTAAATAGAGACCATTTGGGTCGGTGTCATTCCCAACAAGAATGTCTGGTCGATTGTCATCGTTAAAGTCGGAGACGAGCACTTGCATTGTTTTTCGAAAACCATCTTGCACGCCTGCTTCTTTCGCAATATTTGTAAACGTTCCATCACCATTATTGTGGTAGAGGTAGTTTGGAAATCCTTTGAAGTCCATTGGAAAACGTAAACCTTCGTTTCCATTATTTTTGCTTAAATCGACATACCCAGCAATGTAAACATCGAGAAATCCATCACTATCAAAGTCGCCCCATGAAGAAGTTCCGTACCAAATTTCGTCAAGTCCAATTGGAAACGCTTTTGCAGTCACATCAGAAAAAGTACCGTCTCCGTTATTGCGAAACAAAACAAAGTTGCCAAAGTTCATGACCATCATGTCAGAGAAACCATCGTTGTCATAATCCGCAACGGATACCGCCATGCCTTCGCCAGCATCAAGTACTCCGCACGCTTTTGTTTGTGGAAGAAATGTGCCATCGCCCATGTTTAAGTAAAGAGCATTTGTTGTTTCAGGACCGCCGGAACCATTGACTAAATAAATATCGTAATCGCCATCGTTTTCAATATCAATCCATGCTGCGCCCGAACCATTCATACGAATGAGGTGACGATTTGCAAATTCAAACGGGTCTTCAAAAAGACCGGCCGGAATTTCTTCATTGGTAGCAATCCCTTTTACTTGGGGACCAATTTCACACCAGCGATGCCTCTCGCCGTAGTGTTCGAAATCAATACCCGCGGATTCACGTACATCAGAAAGTTGGATATCGCTTATTTGTTCTGCGGGTGGGGGCGCAATAACAAGTGTAGTTGTAAGGCAAATGGCGGTTATTAGCATTATTTAGTAATTCCTTGAAGGTCAATAATCGACATTGTACGTGCAACAATGCACATAAATCTACATAATTCTCTATATTTCAATCACACAATGATACGTTTAACGCTTTTATTGTTCTTTTTATTGCAACTTGGTTCAGAGCAGCCGACAGTTCAAATTGATTCTGCAACGTACGAATTGGTTTGGTCTGATAATTTTTCTGGAAATGAACTCGATATATCCAAGTGGGCAACTCGACATAAAGACAAGATGCACGGCAAAAGTAAAATTAGAGAGCATTGTTCTACACTAGATGGAAAGGGGCATTTGGTTTTGCAAACCAAATTAATTCCAAGCGATGACGAAATTGGTTATTCAATTGAGTCAGGAATGATTACAACTCAAAATATTCAAGATTGGAAGTATGGATTATTTGAAGCAAAAATTAAATTTGAATCTGCCGAAGGTCACCACGGAGCGTTTTGGTTGCAATCGGATGAGTACGGGAAAGTGGTAGATGATTTTGAAGCGAGTGGTTCTGAAATTGACATCATTGAATATTTTGGCAGAAAGGGATCGCTAAGCCAGAACATACACTGGAATGCTTACAAATCTAAAGAGAAGAAAACTGTCGGCTCTGGTTATTTGAAAACAAACCCAGCAATAGAAACAGTTGATACAGAATTCCATGTTTACTCATTGCTATGGACTCCATCCGAGTACGTTTTTTATATTGACGGAGAAGAAACGTGGCGAACAGACAAAGCAGTTTCGCAACACGATGAGTACATCATTCTTTCATTACTTGCGAGTAAGTGGGAAGCGGGAAGAATTGAGCCCAATCAATTTCCAGACACGATGGAGGTGGATTGGGTTCGAGTTTTTCAGAAAACGAACTAGTTTTTTCCACATTCAGGGCAAACACAACCATCTTCGAGTCCGTGCAATTCGTAATTACAAAAGCGGCATAGATTTTTAAAGAAAGTCCAGTCTTTACCAAATTGTTGTAAGTAACACAACGAATAGCAAGCAAAGAAAAGTGTTATTGGTAGAAAGAGGACGGAATTAACGTAGGGGAGTGCACCAAGACAGCATGTGGCGAGGATTCCGAAAAATCCAATTGTGCTTGCGCCTATTCCAAGCATCAACATCATTAAAAAGAGGAGTATTGATTTCCACACGCGATCTTTGCAAAATTGTGTCCAGGCGAGTTTAAAAGCTTCGGTTGCTTTGATGCGTTTTAAATACATGGTCGGTAATACGAATACGTTTAAAAAGAATGTTATTGCTATGGATGCAAAAATGTAAAGAATGAAAGTCAGAGAGCCAAATAGTACTGCTAATAAACCAGCAGTTTGAAATGAACCGTTTTGTATATCTGGCATTGCTATTAAAAGAGAAAGCCCAACAATTATTACAAATACAACTACATAGACGATCCAAATGAAAATGGATAGCAAACACAAACTGTTTCCCTCTTTTTTGTAATCATTCCAAGGTTCACTCACCGCACCTCGATTCTTAACTATTCCATCGATGAGCATAAATTTTCCACGGCTCGCTAACCACAAGATGAAACAAACGAAAATGAAAATTACAAGTATCGAAGCGCAGATAAGCGTGACGAATAACATTGTATTAGCTTCGACCCACTCTCCGATATTCGAATTTGAAGTTCGAAAATAAGAAATATTTGTAATATTGGAACCGCCAGCCTCTCCACACTGGGAAAGAAATGCGCAAAATCCAAGGAGTAGCCATTTCTTAAATGCAAATGGTTTAAACAAAATCCGCATCATGTGATTCCACGCTGGAGTAATCGGATCAATGACAGAAATGTTTGGGATGTTTTCCATGCATAGAATACTTTAGATTATTTCAATGCATCCCTAAACGAAGTTGGGGTAACGTAGCGGGTGTGGAACTCTTGCCAGTCGCTATACGATGGTAAAAGTTCAGGGGGACGCTCATTGTTAGGATAGGGATAACCACTCATTGCATG
>DTSO01000083.1:0-27390 GCA_012965315.1 Phycisphaerales bacterium
CGCATGTCTTAATATTTACTAACAGGAGACGGCCATGAGCCACGATGAGATTTTTCAAAAAATTCAAGAAGTACTAGATGATGCTCTGGGAGTAGATGAGGATGAAGTAACGCCAGAAGCCAGTTTGACGGCTGACCTTGGCGCAGAATCCATCGATTTCCTTGATATTGTCTTTCGAATTGAAAAAACATTCGACTTCAAAATCTCGCAGGGTGAATTATTTCCTGAAAATCTCACCGAAAATCCAGACTGGGTTGCTGATGGCAATTTGACAGATGCTGGTCTTACAATGCTCAAAGATCGCATGACACATGTAGATTTCACAGCAATAGAAAATGGCGACAGAAATGTTTCCAAAATTGGCGATTTAATCACCGTTAATTCACTCGTGAATTTCGTTGAAATTAAACTCGCTGGCTAAATACGATGCGTTGGCTTTGGATTGATTGCATAACTGAGCACGAAGCCAACAAACGGCTAGTTGCGATTAAAAATGTCTCCCTTGCGGAAGACTACCTGCACGATCACATGGTGCATGGCAAAACGATAATGCCGTTTTCACTCATGATTGAGGGAATGGCACAAACCGCAGGCATCCTTGTTGGAACCACTTCACGATTTAAAGAAAAAGTAATCCTTGCCAAAATTTCAAAAGCATCGCTAAGTTGCGATGTTACAGCGGGGGATACCATCAGATACGACGCTGTCATTGACAGAATTGATACTGCAGGAGCATCAACATCAGGCACAATCGACCGAAGAGTTGCCGGCGGGGAAGCGTGGGAGCGAGTCGGGCGAGTTGAGCTGCTTTTTAGCCATATTGACAAAAACATGGCTGGAACTGAGTTTCCAGAGCATAACTTTGTGTTTTCAGACAACTTTAAGATGATTTTGGACTCTGCTGGCCTTTCCGACCTTGCAGATTGAGGAAACTTGTTGTATAGTCTATATATCGGAATGTTTCTACACAATCTAATTGTACTTATTTAAGGAGGCAATCAATGCCACGACTAACAACTATTGACCCCACTACTGATACTGGGGCGGGCGCAGATTTGCTCAACGGACCATTAAAAGCGAAGCAAATCAATATCTTCAAAGGACTTGCGGCGCATGCACCTGTTTTACAATCATTCATGGCTTGGACGCAAGGCGCCAAAGCTGGTGCGCTAACAGAAATTGAAGGGGAGGTCGTTCAACTTCTTGCTGCCGAAAAAATGAACTGCGATTACTGCCTAGCTGCGCACTCAATGATCGCTAAAGGCACTGGATTAAGCGAAAACGACTGTTTAAATATCCGAAAACGACACAGCGATGACCCAAAAACACAAGCGCTCATCAATTTTACAGCCGAATCACTAGATACAAACGGAAATGTAAGTGATGAAACCCTCACAGCCTTTATGGATGCTGGGTTCAATACTGAAGCGGCAATTGAAGTAGTTGCGGGTATTTCAGTAATGACTTTCACCAGTTTCTACAACCATATCAACGACACCGTTGTTGATTTCCCAGAAGTAGTCACAATCTAACGGATTGATCTCTACATCCCAATAGTAAAAAAAGGATCCCCGCCATATGGAGGGGATCCTCTTCTATTTGGTCGATTGGGAGTTCGACCGATGGGGGAGAAGTTTGGCCTGCAGCGTGTTACAGACCATTGCAATGGAGGAGATAGAGAAAATTGAGTCACTACACTGTCGAATACATTTAGTGAAATTGCAAACCGTTGTTTGCTTTTTCACTTCCGATTATGACGGTTGTTCCGGTTCATCGTACAATTCGGTACATGAGCGAACACACTGCTATATACGCTGGCTCTTTTGACCCCATTACAAGCGGCCATCTCGACGTAATCTCAAGAGCAAGAGGAATGTTTGATTGCATTGTTGTTGGAATTGGGCACAATCCAGATAAAACTTCTCTTTTCCCATTTGCAGAACGAGTTGAAATAGCAAAAACGTTAATCAACGAACTCGTCGCAAAAGACCCAAGCTTAGCACCAGTCACCGTTGAACAATACGGTGGATTAACCGTTGACTTCGCAAAAAATTCTGGTGGCTCTGCATTGCTTCGTGGAATCCGAAATGTCACCGACCTTGCAATAGAGACACAACTAGCAATTACAAATCGACAAGTTGCGGATATAGAAACTGTTTTCATCGTGACGGGTGAAGCGTACGCTTTTACATCTTCAAGTTTAATTCGGCAAATTGCAGCACTTGGCGGCGACGTTGAGCGGCTTGGCAATATCATCCCACCACTTGTAATCTCTCGCATCAAAGAGTTGCAAGATGACCCAACAAGTTCGTTGCACTCGCTCGGCAAAGATGCGCACATGGAATAAATAATGGACTGGCGAATTGTCTCCATCGGAACACTGGCATCTAATCCTCTTTGGAATGAAAGTGGAACACCAAGAACTGGTCACGCAACAACAACCATTGTAAAAAGTGGCGATGCGTTCATGCTTATTGACCCCTCTTTACCCGCACAAATGCTACATGCCAAATTGTCCGAGCGATGGGGAATTGGTTTAAATTCTATTACACATGTTTTTCTAACAAGTTTTGACCCAGACCGAAGAAGAACGCTTAATGAATTAGGACATGCCACTTGGTTTATGCACGAACCTGAAATTGATTCTGCATTGCACGCAATTAGTGACGAGTTACACCGCGCAGAAGGTGATACATCTTTATCAGCACTATTAGAACAACACAAAGATTTACTGTCAACATTTGAAATTCCAGATGACAATGTAATTCCAGGAGTTGATTTATTCCCATTGCCTGGCTACACGCCTGGCAGTTGCGGATTGCTGTTGCCAACACCAAAACGAACCGTTTTAATTTGTGGTGATACAGTTGCAACAAGCGAACATTTAGCAAAAGCAAGTGTTCTGTCAAACTGCGCCAATATCGAAATGGCGCAAGAGTCTTTTAAAGAGTGTGTTGAAATTGCAGACGTACTTGTTCCAGGAAGAGACAACGTGGTACTCAATCCACTGCGATCCTAATGTTCACTTTTATTCTTGCCATTGCGCTCACACAAAATGCTCCTCCAATAAACCCCGAGCTTAAAGCGGCGATGCTACTAGGTGCTAAAACCGCAACGGTGCAAAAAAAACTTCCAGTTTTAAACCAAGTTGTACTAGTCCCAGACGAGGCAACCTACCTTGATGAAATTGCGCGTTGGACTCCCGAAAAACGCTGGCCTGTTTTGTTTAATCAAGAACCATTTGCTTCTCAATTTATCCGTTCTTTTTCTCCAGAGAAAATTTGGTTAAGAGAGTCCGTTGGAAAAGTAAAAAATATAGCGACTGCAATGCAACACACCGTTGCAAAGGCGTGGGGTGGGGAAACCTCCGTTGAAGATGCACTTGAAAAACTACAGTTTCCACCGCTTGGAGTGGTGCTAACCTCTCCTTCTGACCCAGCGAGAACTGCGGGTGTTGCTCTTGCGGCAGGTCGTGGACAACTTCTTTTGTATATGTCAAACGATTGGGGCGAGACAACAACGTCTATGCCGGAGTTGAAGACAAGTGAACTAATAACTGCGATTAATTCCACTCTTAGCAAAACAGGTTTGTCGTACGAATCTATTGGTGATGAAGTAGATGTTCTCACTGTATGCATGTCGCTGCCCGCACGGGTTGATTGCTTGTACGCAAGAGAAAATCCTGTTGCCGTTAGCGATGTAATTGGTCGCGATAAAAATGGAAAACGCTTCGCTTGGACGGGTTGGATTTTTGGAAGCAGAGCAAACTCGGCTTATACGGCAATGTGCAGTTTGTTTTTAGAACGTGACAACTATTGGTTTTGTAACACCTACCCAAACAACGGAGGTTGGGCTGCTTACTCCACAGAGGGCATAGTTGATGTGCTGCAACAATACGGAATTCAATGCACAACGGTTGATGGAACTCTTACTGCGTTGCGGGAAGCCGAAGTTGAGGGAGTCACAGCCGATGTAATGTACTTTACAACAAAGGGCAATCAAGATTTCCTTGACATGTCCGATTCTCGCACCGCACCAACTTGGTTGCCCATTCTTAATTCTCCTGCAACACTGTACTTTGTACATAGTTGGTCTTTAAAAAATCCCACTGTCCGAGATACGGTTGGAGGCACTTGGTTGTCGCGGGGCGTATACGCTTATGTCGGCTCATCACACGAGCCGATGCTTCAAGCGTTCGTTCCACCCGTTGAAGTAATGCGCAGAACTGTAAGCTATATTCCGTTTCTTCTAGCATCAAGATGGAGTAGTAACGAAGGCCTACGAAGCAGGGTGTGGCGAGTAAATACTATTGGTGACCCGCTTATGCTTTGCCCTCCAAAGTCTACGATGTCTCGAACAATGTTGCCTCCGTTACATGCAGACTCGTACACCGACGCAGCCGTCGTTGCAAAATCGAACATGAAACTTGCTGCTGAAATTAAAAGCGATTCTGCTTTTACCAATGCCATTCGTTCTGCGATTCTGCTTGGGAATGATGAACTGGCGGTTTCACTTTGGATTGTTGCAATAAATGAAAACGTGCGTGGCGAAACTGTGGCAAGGGCGGCATTGCCCGCACTGTTTAGACAGGGGGCGCTCAGCGACTTTATTGACGCGTTCACAATGTTAAAAACCCCAAAGCGGTTAGAAAAAGACATGATCTGGCAATTGGGTTCGAAATCAAACGAGACACCGTTATCGTTGCTTATGGATAATTTTCGTGGCCCGTATAAAGCGGACGATTTAATGGTTATTGCCGATAGAATTGTTTCACAAAGAGGTGCCGCTGCACTACTGAGGTGCATTGACAATCTCTTGATTAAAGCAAAAGGCCGCACCGAGCGTGAATTAAAACGCATGAGAAAAAAATATGGCAACTAAACAAGCACCAGTCGTACTCATCATTCGTGACGGATGGGGATTGCACCCAGACAATTCGATGGATGCACACAATGCGATTGTGCAAGCAAACACGCCTGTAGCTGATTCTTTATTTGAGAAATACCCAACAACATTGATAGGAACTTGTGGGGGAAATGTTGGTTTACCAAGTAACGTTATGGGAAACAGTGAAGTTGGTCACCAAAACATTGGTGCAGGAAGAATTGTTCCACAAGAATTGATGCGACTTACTATCGCCGCTGAAAGCGGTGAGTTTAAAAGCAACCCAGTAATTTCGAAAGCGTTTGCAATTGGCTGTGGTGAACACGCGACACATATCGTTGGCTTAGTAAGTAACGGTCGCGTGCACAGCGACATCGCACATCTTTTTGCGTTGCTCGACGCTGCACCAAAAGAAGCAAAGATATATATTCATGTCATAACCGACGGGAGAGATTGTTCCCCAAGCGCTGGTCTTGGTTTTGTTGAAGAACTTGAAAATCACATCAGGGGAACGAACGCTCAAATTGCGACGGTAATCGGCAGATATTGGGCGATGGATCGTGACAATCGTTGGGAGCGAATTGCTCCGGCGTACGAAGCAATGACGGGAATTAAAACGACACATCCTCTAAGCGCAAACGTACCAAGCGTGCAAACAAGTTTCCACGCAACTGACGCAATTGCAAACTACTACAAAAATCCGACCGAAAAAAACCGAACTGGTGATGAGTTTATTGTTCCAACACAAATTTGTAATAAAGATAACCAGCCCGTTGGATTGGTAAAAGACGGCGACGCTATTTTGTTTTTCAATTATCGTGGCGATAGACCTCGCGAAATAAGTAAAGCCTTTGTTTTTGATAATGAAGAGTGGGCGGGTGTTCCACGAGGACCGTTTAATCGTGGAGAACAAATTAAATCTCTCTACTTTGCAACAATGACAAATTACGAGGCGGGTCTGCCCGTTTCTGCCGTTGCTTTTAAAAAGCCGGAACCAATGAAAAACATCCTCGGTGCTGTTCTTGCCAAAAACAAATTACGGCAATTTCGATGCGCCGAAACAGAAAAATTTCCCCATGTAACCTTTTTCTTTAATGATTACAAAGAGGAACCATTTGATGGAGAAGAGCGGCTGCTTATCCCAAGCCCAACTGATGTCGCAACCTACGACCAAAAACCAGAGATGTCTGCTCATGCTGTTTGTCAGGGTGTATTGGACCAACTCGCATGCGAGGATTGTCCTAGTGTAATTATTGTTAATTTTGCTAACGCAGACATGGTGGGGCATACAGGAAATTTACAGGCGATCATAAAGGCGGTGGAGGTGGTTGATGAATGTTGTGGACAAATAATTGAAGCAACTCTAAGGGTTTCTGGTTCTGTTTTAATTACTGCAGACCACGGAAATGCTGAACGCACTTGGAATTCAAAAACCAATAGCCCAGACACGGCACACACTACTTTTGATGTGCCACTTCATTTAGTTGGGTGTAGTCTCGCTTTGCGAGATGGGGGAATCCTCGCTGACATAGCTCCTACTGTGTTGCAACTTTTGGATATCTCGAAACCAGAAGAAATGACTGGTACTTCGTTACTTTGTTAATTACTTTATTTCACGACAAACGCGAAGCGTAATTAATTCAAGACCTCGTCGTCCATCAAGTAAGCCACTTCTTGTTCTTGCGTCAACCGCAACCGCTTCGGTAAATAAATTAGCAAGTTCCGATGGTGTTCTTTGCTTAGCAAGTTGCAAAATTCGGTTCCCGCCGTCTCCAAAAAGTTTTAAGTTTTTTCGAATGTCGCCTGCCGATAAGCCATTTTGCATCATCGTCGACGCAGCGCTAAGTCTTCGTGTCAAGTCGACTACCGACCACATGAGTAACTCCTTCGGCTGACGAGATACATCTAACAACTCTCCTAACTTTGTCATTGCGGCTCCGCTGTTTCCAGAAAGAATAATGGACTGAATCTCCCACGCTTGTTCCTCGCGGCTTAACCCAACCATTTCTGCAACATCGGCTTTAGTGATTTTCGTTTCTGGAGCAACTTTTGCAGAGAGTTTTCCAAGCTCAGTATCCAGACGGGTTAATGACACACCAATGCGTTGCACTAAAAATTGCGCAGCTTGTGCTTCGAGTGTACAACCATGTTCTTTTCCGCAACGACCAACGCACCATCGAATTGAATCGAGTTCATTAAGGTTTTGCAGTTTCACGACAATGCCCACTTTTGCTACCGCCTTGTCGAGTTTCCCCGGTCGCCAAGTAGGGGCCCGAAGCAAGAGTGTTGCGGATTGCACTGGTGACTCGGCGTACCGCTCCAACGCTTGTCTGTTTGATGTTTTTACGGAATCTTTTGTAACTAAAAAAACATCCGCATTATCGACAACGACCAACTTGTGTCGCATCATCAAATCGAACGTTCGTACTTCATCCAAAATAGTTGCGAGGTCTGTGGTTGCACCATCGAATACAACTCTGTCGACATCACCAAACTCTTCCGCAATCGCTGATTCAAAATCGCTTGTGTACCGAGACATTAGAAACGACTCTTTGCCGTGGATAATCGCCATTCGCATGGAAGACTTAAATGTCGGTTGCTTTGCCATTTTCTACATCTTACGTTCGCGCAACACACAACGCACGGGTTTGGGGTCGTTTTTGTGAAGAGACACCATATTGTGCAACGTGCGTGCTACGATGTTGACATGTTGGTGTTAGAAGTTGTTGAGGGTCCAGATCTAGGTAGTGTATTTTCATTGCCGACAAATGAACCTCAATTAATTGGCAGATCATCCGAGGCCCTGCCGCTTTCAGACCCAACCATTAGTCGTCGCCACGCAGAATTAACGCCCGATACTGGCAAGTGGTTTCTACAAGACCTTGCATCCGCAAACGGTACATTTTTAAACGGCAGACTTTTAACCGACCGAGTTGCGTTGCGAATCGGAGACGAAGTTGGTTGTGGTGCAACTCTATTTAGATTTAATGAGAATACTTCGATTGTTTCAACCCCTCAAATTGAAGATCCTGGTTTCGATACAAGCGCGGAATCCATTGTTGTAACTTCACCACACTCATTGGAAGCGACAAGAAATCACTTACGGATGGTGCATCGACTTACCGCGTCCATCGCAGGAACATTTAACGCTTCTACTATTTTAGAGCACCTCGCCGCAATTCTTGTGGATGAATTTAAGCCAGACCGATGTGTTGGCGTGCTTATGGATGAAAATAAAAACTTCACAAATACAATCGAAGTCAGCCAAGACAAACGTTCTAGCGCTGCAGGCGTGTTTTCAAAAGCCATTGTTATGCATGCGTGTAATGAAAACTGTGGAATTAGAATCCCAAACCTAAAGCACGATGTTCGATTTGTACATGACGAAGAAGCTGTTGAAAGTGGAATTACCTCTGTCTTATGTGCACCACTTATTGCACATGGAAAAATACTTGGCGCAGTTTTGTTAGAAATTCATTCTGCAAATAGACAGTGGAGCGAGGACCAACTCGAACTTTTATCCACGGCATGTGGCCACGCTGCGCTTGCATTACTTACCGCCACACTTGCGAAAACAAGAATGCATCACGAAAGACTCGCCGCAATGGGAGAAACCGTTGCATCAATTAGCCACAGTGTAAAAAATATGCTGCAGGGGTTACGAAGCGGTGCCGGAGCAATTAACCTCGCACTTGGACGGGGTGACCTTGAACTAGCGCGAGAGGGTTGGCCAATTCTTGCTCGAAACCTTGACAGGGTATATGCGCTGACATTCAATATGCTCGCTTGGTCTCGGACTAATGCTCCTGAAATTTCGTACGTGCAAATTAAACCAATCGTTGAAGATGCAATTGCACTTGTAAGAGGTGCAAGCGAACGGCGTTTCATCTCATTAAAATTACATGTTGAGCCAGATATGCCTCCAATCCCAATTGACCAAACTGCAATTTTGCAGGTCTTGCTAAATGTGCTCAATAATGCCATTGATGCTTGCTTGTCAAAAACTGGACTTGTTGAACTTTCGGTTTCCATCCCAAAATCAGGTGAATTTGTCAACATATCCATCGCGGATAACGGTTGCGGGATAGAGTCGCAGAGCAAAGAAAAGGCATTTTTGGCTTTCCACACAACAAAGGGGCAACGCGGGACTGGACTAGGACTCGCTGTTGCCAGAAAAGTAATTCTTGAACACCAAGGCGAGATAGAATTGCTCGATGTTGAGGGTGGAGGAACAATTTGCAGAATCACATTGCCACTCAATAGAGCAAATGATCCAGGTGATACTCATGGACCGACATCAATTGCGCCGAGTAATCGCTTTTAGTTTGAAGTCAGCCGCCCATGGAACTACGTGTGCTATGATGTCGCAACTTCGGAAGGATCCGACTAATTTTATGACAGAACAAACAATTATTACCAATACAAACAACCCGATGAGCGGTCTCGACCTTGTGCGAACTGTTGGCGGACAAATACCAGGACAAGCACCTGCAATTATGGCGTCTGGTCTCCAACGAACCCGTGAGATGACACTTGATGAGTTGATGCTCGAAAATCGAGTCATCTTTATGATTGGCGAGATAAATCAAGCATCCGCTGCTCGAGTCATGATGCAAATGCTTTATCTTGAAGACCAAAAACGCGGTCAACAAATCAACTTATATATCAACAGTCCAGGCGGTGCAGTTGGTGACACGCTTGCAATGTATGACACTATGCAAATGATTTCGTCTGACGTTGCTACCTACTGTGTCGGTCGTGCATACAGCGGAGCAGCGGTTTTATTATGTGCAGGCAATGCTGGTAAACGGCACATTTTGCCTCACGCAAAAGTGATGATTCACCAACCATACGGTGGAATTACTGGTCAAACGACAGATATTCAGATTCAAGCTGAACAAATCATCAATTCAAAAACTACGTTAAATACAATTATTTCAAATCACACTGGGCAATCGTTTGATACTGTTGCTAAAGATGGTGAGCGTGATAAGTACTTCTCTGCAGAAGAAGCAAAATCCTACGGTCTTGTTGATGAAGTGCTTGAACATAACGAAGAAAAGAAGAAAGATTAAACACGATGTCTACACTTGTACCAATCGTTATTGAAAAAACCGGCCGAGGCGAACGTGCTTACGATATTTTTTCGAGACTACTTAATGATCGAATCATCTTCTTGGGTGGTCCGGTCATGGATGAATCGGCAAACCTAGTTGTTGCACAGTTACTGTACCTTGCAAATGAAGATCCAAAAGCAGACATTAGTCTTTACGTGAATTCACCAGGTGGTTCTGTCACTGCGGGGCTTGGAATCGTTGACACAATGAATTTTGTTCCTTGTGATATTTCAACCTTCATTATTGGTCAAGCGGCTTCAATGGGTTCTGTCATTGCATGCAGTGGTACAAAGGGTAAACGATTCTCGCTTCCGCACTCCAAGAACCTCATGCACCAACCACTTCTCAGTGGCGTTCTTGAAGGTCAAGCGACTGATTTGGAAATTGAAGCACGTGAAATGCTACGGCTTCGAGATATTCTCTTTGCAATTTATGCAACTGCAACCGGTAAAGACCAATCCGTCATCCACGCAGATTGCGAACGAAACAAGTGGCTCGATCCTAAAGAAATGTTGGAATATGGACTTGTTGACGAAATCTTGTCTCATCTTCCAACGGCCGAATAACACGCCATGAAGTGTGCGAATCGCAGAACTTTTTCCCTTGTAATTCTTGTGGTTATCGTTGGAGTCTGTGGTTGCCGACGTTCGTTGTTCCCTAAAAATCAACAACGAACACAATTCGAAGCATACAACACTATGCGGTTTGGCCCTCAAATCACCGAACAGCCAGATCTTTTTGGCCTTCCAGAGCCAGCGCTTCGTGAACGACTCGGCAAAAAAGAATAATAAAGCTCCCAACTAGAAATTTTAATTGCGTCCGATATGTACGCTTTTAAAGTCACAGGGGGGTATTCGCCCGATAGAATAAACACGGGTGACGACATCATGTCACGCGACAAAGGAAATGCGCAAGGATGAAGCCAATTTCAGCAAGGATGCTATCAAAACGTACCCAACTCGTATGGGTTGCTTTTTTCTTTGCCATTCCATGTGCATTATTCGTTCTTCAAGCGGGAAGTACCTCCATTCAAAGCAGTGTTCTTTTAACAACGCTTGCTTCTGTTGATGAACGACCCGAATCCGACCCGATTTTTGAAACAATTACATCGTCTTCACCGTGGAACTCAATTGTGATTCACCACCTCGGGCAACCAGCGGGTGACATTGAAACCGTTGACCGTGACCACCGTGACGCGGGATTGAATGGTTTTGGGTATCACTTCCTTATTGGCAATGGTAACGGGCTAGCTGACGGTGCTGTTCAAATCGGTTATCGATGGATAAACCAAACTGAAGGCGCAAAACCAGCAAATGTGCCTTATCAAGAGTGGCAAAACGGGGTTATTAGCATCTGTCTAATCGGAAACGGAAATCGCCGACCATTTACGGACACGCAATTGCTACACCTTTCCCACCTCGTGCAACGGCTTCAACAAGAACTAGCAATTCCTGCAAGTAAAATTTCACTTGCAAGTGCAATTGGTGATGTTTCCTCGCCAGGCAAATATTTTGCGGAAGCCCAATTCCGAAGTCAATTACTTGATATTCCAACCAAAAACTGATTTTTGTACACAAATCACTGTATGTTTTATTTAAAAGAGGGGTTGCCTAAGGGCGGGTTGAGAGGGTACCCTACAAGTCATTTTATGTAGAACGAAATATCGTTCATCCCCTTTTTTATATTTTCATGCCATCATCCCAATCACAACCAAGAAAAATTGGTACATACACCGTGCTTGCAACACTCGGCGAAGGCGCAGCATCAATTTTATACGCAGTTCAGCACCCAAAAACCAAACAGGTGTCTGCACTCAAATTTGTTGAAAAGACTAGCGAAAAATCGCAACGTTTTCTCGACCAAGTGGAACAAGAATATGCGATTGGTTCAAAATTAGATCACAAGTCAATTCGTAAAATCCGTAAACTCGTTAAACATCGGAAACTATTAAAAATCATTTCTGTTTCCATGATTATGGAGCTCATAGACGCGAGCACGCTCGACCAACAACTTCCGAAAAATCATGCGCATGCAGTTGATATTTTCTTACAAGTGGCAGAGGGGCTTGCCCACATGCATTCTCGAGGGTTTGTTCACGCTGATATAAAACCAAATAACGTTCTTGTTGACGAAGACGGCAATGTTAAAATTATTGACCTTGGTCAAGCATGTGCTATCGGCACGGTAAAAAAACGAATTCAAGGCACGCCCGGCTACATGGCACCCGAACAAGCACACAGAGGTGAAATTGTTCCTAAAACAGATATCTATAACCTTGGTGCAATGATGTATTGGGTTCTTCTAGGCGAAGTAATCCCAACTGCTATGCCACCCAAAGGAACAAGCGAAAGTCTGGTCAGTGGCGCAGTCGATGCGGATAAAGTTAATCTGCCAATTCCGCCGCATGATCAAAACCCTAGGATTAATGCGCTTCTTTCGAAGCAAATTATGGATTGCATTCAACCAAAACTTGAAGACCGACCAGATTCAATGGTCGTTGTATTGAACAAGCTTGAGTTAATTCGTGATGTTCTTAATGAACCAATCTCATCCACGCAAATTGTCGATGGTTCGACAACTTTTGGCGACTAACTACTTTTCAGATTGATAAAACTCGCCTTCTGCTGTCCATAGAATAAGGCTATTGTTTGCGTTATACGCAACACCAATTGGCATGTTTGGCATCCATGTAACTTCTTCGCTTTCACCCGTTTCTACATTGCAAACAAATGCCGTTGCGCCAGAAACATAGGCAAACTCTGTCGCGTCTCTATTTAAAGCACACTGCAAAATGGTTGTCTCAAGTTGAATCGTTGTTTTTAGTTTGCTTATTGATTGCGGACTGTGCAGTGCATACACGAGTAATTTCCCGTTTTGATCTGCAACAACAATTTTTTGTTGTGAACTACCTATGAACATAGGATCGACAACACCATTCAGTTTAGTGGCATTTTTGGGGAAATCCTCAACATCCCACACATATATCCAATTATCCGTCGCAGCGTATATTTGCTCGCCACGACTATCAATTGTCACCAAATTAAAATCGCCTGTTGTTGAGGTTGCGGGTTTTAGTTTATTTCCATCCGACAAAACTTCGAGCACTCCGTTCGGTGAAATCGATGCAAGAACATTGTTTTCAATTGAAACCATTCTTGATGTTTCAGAAATTTCAACAATTTCTTTTGTTGGCGGAGTCAAACCGAGTTGCACAACATATGCATTTTTGGAAACGAATACGGCTTGCGTACCAGAAGTCGAAAGTGCAAACACTGCTTCAATTGGTTCGATGTTCATCGAGGGCAAGGCAACTGCAATTCCATTCAATTCGTATGCTACAAATTCGTCTTCAATTACTGCAATCAAAACACTACCGCCTGATGAAACCTGCAATTTCTCAGGAGCGCTTTGAAGAACAAAAATGGGTTCGGCAGGCAATGCCTCTTCTGGAACGCTAGGCGCTGGGACTGTTGCCAATTCTTCGTTCTGCTTCGACAACTCTTCAATAGTTGTTTGTAATTCTTCTTGACGGTCATCAGACATTTTTTTGAATATCAATCCACCTGTTGCCGCTACAGCGCCTACGCAAAAAACAATTCCCCAAATAAGAAATTGTTTTTTATGCCTTCTGCAAAATAATCTTGTTCGATCAAGTGCCGTTACTTTACGCGCCTTGATTGGGATATCTCCCAAATAACGCAACATGTCTCGTCCAAACGCCCCAGCGGTTTGATACCGTTTGCCACGATCATTTTCAATCGCTTTCATTATGATTGCTTCTAAATCCTGGTCGATGGTATCGTCGTAAATAGTAGGTAGGACTGGATCTTCTTTGCAAATTTGACGAACTGCCTCGTAGATTGGAAGCCCCTCAAGCGTTCTAGGTAAGCGAGTGGTCAACATTTGATACAGCACCGCACCTAGCGCATACACATCGCATCTTGCATCAACATCCGAAATTTTTGCATCCACCTGCTCCGGAGCCATGAACTGTACCGTGCCAACAAGTCTGCCGGCTTCAGTCATTGCCTGTTCGTTTACTTTGTCGCTGCTAAGCGACCGAGCGACACCAAAATCAATTAACTTTGGTTCGCCCCTGCTATCAATCAGAATGTTCCCTGGTTTAATGTCACGGTGCACAATGCCTCGATGATGTCCGTGCTCAACAGCAGATGTAATCATCGTGAAGAGTTTTAAAAGTTCTCTGCGGTTTGGTTTTTCGTCCTCAAGGAATTCCGTGAGTTCCCTCGCGTTTTCAACATGCTCCATAACATAGTATGGGGTTGCGCCATTACCATCGTCGTGTGTTCCCGCATCAAATATTTTTGCAATCCAAGGGTGATCTAACTTGCCGAGAATTTCTACCTCAAGATGAAATCGTTTTGATGCTGTTGGGCTGTACAAACCGTTGCGTAAAACTTTTATAGCGACAGTTCTTTCTGGATGTTTTTGTGTTGCGGTATACACAACAGACATCCCGCCCTCACCAAGAATCCCAGTAATTTTGTAACCCCCAATTTCTTTAGGAATTACTACGGCGTCATCCATCTTTTTGCTTTTTTAACTTCTTTTGCTTTATGTATTCTTTTCGTTGTGTCAAATATGAGTCTGAATCTAATCCAAATTCAGAATAAGTGCCTTGTGTGTGCTGTTCGTGCAATTTTTTTAAAAACGGAATACACCATCCACACGAAGTGCCGGCTTCTACACATTCTGAAAGTTGGGACGCCACTGTTGGGTTCTCGCGTTTTAAAAAAGACTGAAGTTTCCCAAGTGAAACCTTGTGGCAAACGCAAACGTTATCATCTTTATTCATTTTTCTTTATACCCAAACTTGACAAATTAAATGTGGTTCTTTCACCTTGCCTGTGAATGTGCCAATTGTAGTTGTAACAAGTTTGACTTCGAATTCTGGATTTTGGTCCAGCCATTCGTTAAGTTGTTGATCAACATACCGAAGCGCATCATCAGTTAATTTGCTGTGAAACGTTTTTACATGTGTCGCGCCTGTACCGGTTGCGTTTGGTTGACGAACCCATGCATTTTCTTGTTTTTTGCCTGCACCAAAAGCGGTGATTTTCTTTGACAAGCCAAGTGATTCACTCATGGTATCGACAGGAACATCGCCACCTATTTTTGGTTTTGGTAAGGGTGGCGGTGGCTCTTGAGATTGGTCTTCAAAAATTCTACGAAACGCAAAGACGCCATCATTAGAAATAATTTCATATTCTGTCAGAAGTCCTGTTCCCCAGTCAATCATCATGTTCCAACCATTTGTAATTTCACGCCAGATGAAAATCTCGCCCTTTGCGTGTCGAATAACCGTTCCCCTGTCGCCTTCAAGTTCACCTTCAAGGTGTAAATACTCCGGCTTGTGGTCAGGACGCGAATCAAGAACGACCCAGCGGTTTTCTTTGAGTAAATCTGGGCGTTCCTTCACCCTGAAACTTACTAGCGGACCAGACCCTTTAGCGTCAACAGCGAGCAACCAGTCAAAATGGGAGGTTCCATCGGGCAGATCATGCTGCAAAATGACTGTTTGGAAAGGATTCTCTTTTGTAGGGGATGCCATAGTTGTATGTCTACCGTATCATGCTGAATAATATCTGTGTGAACTTAAACGAGAAAGATTTACTATGAAAAAACTCACAACAATACTTTTTGGAACTTTCCTTTTAACTTCCCTCCTTTTTGCCCAAGGATGTGGCCAGCCAAGCAATGAAACTATGCTTGAACGGGGCAATTACGCAATGTGGCAGGGCAGGTGGTCCGACGCAGCCGAAGATTTCGACAAAGCTGCGAAATTACACCCTGGTGACTGGGAAGCACAATTCCATCTTGGCAAGTGTTACATGGAATTAGGAAATCCAGAGGCTGCTGCGCAATCTTTAGCAATTGCAGAATCTTTAAAACCCTACAACACTGAAGTTGCTGACTTGTATGCCGAGGCACTTTTACAATCGGACAAGCAAGACAAACTATATTCATACTTGTTTGGCCGTGCACAATCGCAACAAACTGTTCGAGCATGGATTAAATTTGCAGAATATGCAATGGAACTTGACGATCCAGATTCAGCAACGAATGCTATCAACACAGCAATAGCACTTAGCGACGGAACTGACATCGCTCCATTGGTTATTGCAGCAACATTTGCAGAACGACTTGGAGACGACACACTTGCAATTACTTATTGGAAGCAAGCGTGGATTATCGAACCAACAAATAGTGAAATTACTAATGCCATTCGTTCGTACGGTGAAGTACCAGGCCCAACAATGACCGGCGTTGACGACACTGAATGACTGTAGCAAATAGCCCATCGGCATTACTTGATTCGCTTTCGGCTTTAAATGATTGCGCTCGCTTGCGAATGCTCAGACTTCTGTCCAATACCGAGTTGGGTGTAGGTGAACTTTCAGATGTTTTACAACTTCCGCAGTCAACCGCTTCAAGGCACTTGAAATTACTCTTAGAAACTGGTTTTATTTCTAGAAGAACACTTGGCACAACTGGTTTGTACCGCATTTCAGAGAGTATGCCAACGGAAACCACCGAGTTGTGGTCGATTGCGGCACGTAATTCAAATGCGTTGCCCGGAACAAACGAAGATGATTCGCGTTTAATTTCTGTTCTTGCTCAACGGCATACTGACAGTAAGAGTTTCTTTAAAAACGCAAGTGGCGCATGGGAATCATTGCGAAGTGATCTGTATGGACACCAATTTACTTCCACTGCTTTGCTTTCATTACTCGATTCATCACTCGTCGTTGTCGATGTTGGTTGCGGGATTGGTAATGCCGCTTCAATAATTGCACCTTTTGTAAAACAAGTCATTGGAATTGATAGAGAATCGGCAATGTTAGCCGAGGCCAGAGTTCGACCTGATCTTGCTTCTAACATTGAATTCAAAGAAGGCGATGCCCTCAAACTTCCAATTAAAGATGACACTTCAGACATCGCCATGTTTTGTTTGGTTCTTCACCACATCGAAGATGCTGCATCGGCAGTTGCAGAAGCTAGCAGAGTAATAAAAAAGGGCGGTCGCATTTTAATTATCGACATGCAAAAACATATTCACGATGAATACCGCCACACTATGGGTCATGTGCACTTAGGATTTTCGGAGAAAGACCTACAAGCCATCGCGGCAACTGTTGGATTAAATGTAGACCGTTACCAAAAACTACACCCTGACACGGATGCTTCTGGTCCATCCTTGTTCGTAGCACTTCTTAGTTAAAAACTATTCACACTCGCGGGAAGAGCGCCACTTTAGTAACTGTTGTTCCTGGTTTTAATAAACCCCAGTCGGCTACTTCAATCAGGTTTTCACTGCATAAGCTTGTACCGATTGCGACGTGAAACTCTTTCATTTTCATTGGCAAAACGGGTGAAAGAAGAAGCGTTGCTATTCTTAATGTTTCTAAACATTGATACAAAATTGCACCCAACTCAGCCTGTTTGGTGTCGTCTTTAGCCAATTTGAATGGCGCGGTATCATTGATAAACAAATCAACATCCCGAATTAACTGCATCCCTTGCTCGATTGCTTTTGCAATTGAAAAAGATTCCATCGCAGTCTCCCATTGAGTCACTGCTTCTTTGCATTTTGCTGGCCAGTCGAACTCCGCGATTTCAAGTCTTGTATCGCCATCAGATTCGGTAGGGACTACGCCGTCGTAATATTTGACAATCATTGCAGTTACTCGACTTGTACTATTCCCAACTGTGTTAACAAGGTGCGCGTTATAAATTTCTTTAAATTTTTCGTTTGCAAAATCTGCATCCGTTGCACCAAGCGGGCCTTGGGTTGTTAAATAATATCTCCATGCGTCCATACCATATTCAGCCACATAGGTTTCTATTGTTTCAAGGTCGATAAAGTTACCCAGTGATTTCGACATCTTTCGTCCTTCACTAATCCAAAAACTATGTGCGTACACACAACTTGGTAGTGGGTATTCCAGTGCCATGAGTACCGCCGGCCAAATTACAGAATGGAACCATAAAATTTCTTTGCCGATGACATGGTATGAGGCAGGCCAATAGTTACTTCTTTCTTTATACCAATCGCTTGTTGGGTCACCAAGGCCAAGTGCTGTAATGTAATTGAACAAAGCGTCAATCCAAACATAAATCACATGCTCTTCATCTCCTGGCATTGGAATGCCCCAAGAAAAATTAGTCCGACTAATTGGAACATCTTGCAAGCCCTCGCGAAGTCGGCCTAGCACTTCATTGCGACGACTACTTGGCTGGACAAAGTCTGGGTTCGTCTTAAATAATTGTTCAAGGCGTTCTTGGTAGGCGCTTAATTTGAAGTAATAATTTTTCTCTGTTGCTCGAACGAGTGGCTTGCCACTGATTGGAGATTTATATTCAAGGTCTCTTGCGCTTGTCTCTGTGTGGTATTCCTCTTGCCCCTCGTCGTACCAGCCCTCGAATGTGCCTAAATAGACATCCCCTCGTTCGAGAAGTTTTGTTACAAACACCTGCACCTGTCTTGTGTGCTCTAGATCGGTAGTGCGAATAAACGCATCGTTTGTAAGATCGAACATCCCCATAATTGATTTAAATTCTGCAGAATTTTGATCAGCTAGTTCTTGGGGTGACATACCCTTATCTATGGCTGATTGTTCCACTTTTACGCCATGCTCGTCGGTTCCAGTGAGGAAAAACACATCATGGCCAAGGTCTCGCATCGCTCGTGCATACACGTCGCACAATGTTGTGGTGTACACATGACCGATATGGGGTCTATCATTCACATAATAGATAGGCGTTGTAACGTAGCGCGTCTGTTTTGACATGTTGCATAGTGTAAGTAGGATGTGCAAGTAAGGAACCATTTCATGCGCCATAAATTCATTCTTGTTCCCATTATTTTGATTTGTAGTGGTACGAGTGTTGCCCAAACATCGCTTGGAAGCGGTAACGCGCTCGACAGCAGCACATCATCTTTGGGTACAAACAATATTTCCGAATCACTGCCTTACGGTGTTCGCAACAGTGAGTTGCGAGGAAACAGTCTCATGAAAGGTCGCAGTTTCAATCAGGGGCTCGGCAGAGGTGATGATGTTAGTTTGCAATTATTAAAGGATGCATCAAATGAAAGCGATGCAAGTTACCAAGATGCGCTAAATAATAGCACTTGGTACTGGAACAATTGGAGTAAACAATCCACTCAGTTTCTAAAAAATGACCGAAGTTATTTTAACCCTACATTTATAGATAACTGGTCTACAGCACCTCAAAAAATGTCCGAGGGAAGAGCCATCCGAACGTATGCACACGAATGGAACCCAGAAGATGCAAAAAAATATGGCGGTGATGGCAAATCATCCTATGACAGCACTTGGTCATTAATTCAAAAAAACCAACACCAAATTGGTCAGGTGCTTGGTTCGGGATACCAAACTCCATCAGTTGACACTTCGCCATTACCAGTTGGAGAATACAACAACGAAACCATAAAGGGCTATCTTGCTGCGTCGCCCATGACTGGTGTTTCTCTTGAAACGCTTGACCGACCATTTACTGCACTTGGTTTTACTGCGTGGGATGAGGCGCGAGCAACGGAAGATTATGAGGCAGGTATTGGCACAACAAACCTCGTCCAAGCGTGGAGAAGCAAAGAGGGTCGATTAAATTATGAGGCATTAGAAAATCGTGTTGCAGTCCCGGAGCAATACATCAATCTGTTAGATGAAATTGCACGTAAAGCACAAAATGCTGTTGAAAACGATGGTTTAGAAACCACCACAATGGAGTGGCTTGATGAACAATATTCAGATCTGCAAGATGATTTAACAGGAATGGGCGATCCAAACTTCATTACGGAAGAAATGCCCAATACGGATGAGGACGAAGATCTTTCGATAGTTGCAGAAGAAGAAATAGTAGGTGCTCTTCGACATGGTGAACGGATTGACACGTTTTCTGGAGTACAAAAAACTCGCTTCAACGAATTAGTAAAACTTGCAGAAACTGCTTTAGCAAAAGGCGAATATTTCTTATCTCAAAAACGGTTTACGCAAGCATTACAATTTATTCCAGGACACCCGATGGCAACTGCTGGTCTTGCACACGCAAACTTAGGTGCGGGTTTGTATTTATCTGCCAGTCATATTTTGCAATCATTACTTTCGTTTCAACCTGAAATGATTGATGTACTGTATAGCCCGCAATTATTACCCCCAAGACTTGAACTTGTTCGAGCAGGTATCGTAGCCAAAAACCGACTCGAAAACGAACGTGATGGAAGCATGTATGCGTTTTTACTTGCATACATCGGACATCAAATTCAGGACGATGAAATGTTAGAGTTGGGTTTTTCTGAATTAGATAAATACTCTGATAAGGACGATCGATTTGTTCCGCTTCTTCGTTCGATTTGGAGACCGAGCCCAGAATGATTGACTATTGAGTTTGCGGCGTTAGAGTAGCAATGCGGGTTAATCCACCTCGCACCGAGTCACCTTTTGCAACATGGATTTTGACGTGGTCAGGGCGAGGGAGAATAAGTTCCGCAGTCGAGCCGTACTTAATCATGCCAAATTGTTGTCCTTGTCTGAATCTGTCGCCATTGTGTATTGGGCAAACAATGTTTCGTGCAATTTTCCCAGATACTTGGCGCATCCCAATGCGTTCTCCGTTTGTGAACAAAAAGAGAGTATTCGATTCATTTATTTTTGCAGATTCTTCAGACCGAGCATCGAGAAACCTCCCTTTTCGATACAGCGTTTTGCCTAATTCACAATCACAAGGCATTCGGTTGATGTGAACATTTAATACGCTCAAAAAGATGCGAATAAGAACGGCGGGGCCATCAACTGTTTCGTGTTCGTCGAGAAATTCAATTGCAGAAACAACCCCATCGGCTGGGCTAAGCATCATGCCTTCGGGTAAATCTTTTGGAATGATCCGCCATGGATTTCTAAAGAACGATACAAGCGCAAACCAAAGCAACACGCTACCTGCAACTGAAATCCACCAAAGCGACGAATAAAACACGCCATACACAGACAGGGCAAAGAGAAAAAACATTACGAGGGTAATCGTAAGCCACTGCTTCCAGCCATACCGTGTTAGTGTCAAAAGGTAGTTACTCGCTTGCTTTACCGATAAACATACCGACAAGTCCGGCTACGATTGCAAAACCAAGAAAACCACCACCCCAAATCATCACATCGCCTGTGACCATTGTTGCGAGTTTTGGTGATACGCCCATTATGCTTGTAACCAACATTACTGTAACGGCAAGAAGTGCAATAAGCGAACCCAAGAGGAGCCCAACACCCGTACCCGACCATTTACCGTCGTATACTTCTGCCATTGCTACGGGTAAACCCATTGGTGAGTCTGCTGTAACCGTTGCTGTTTGCTCTTGCTCTGAAGTTTCAAACAAACCTGAAGCGCTTGCGTCAAAGTTTCCGCTATCTCCGCCTTCCCAGACTTCATCGAGTAGTTCAGCACCGAGCGATGTGTCATCTGATTCATTTGTAAGGTCGAGCAAGCCACTGCCACTTCCGACAGCTTCTAAACTTAATTCTTCATCGAGTGCATCTGCTACTCGAGTTTCTGCTGAGTCATCATCTTCCCCGCCTTCAAATGCTGCGCCAATTCCACTTGCCGCACCTGAGCCACCCAAATCTAAACCGACAGCACTACCGCTGTCTCCAAGATCAAAACCGAACCCGCTGCCCCCCAAGTCTAAACCAGCGCCTGAACCGCCAAGACCTAAACCCGTGCCACTATCACTCATACCGTAGCCACTACCGCCAGAAGGAATATCTTCCGTGATTTCGCCACCTGTATCTGCGACGGATGCGTCAGACAGTCCCATTCCCACTGATGAGCCAGCGCTTGAAAGGTCTATGTCTAAATCTAAATCTGTAGCGGGAGCGTCACCCACGAGTAAGTCAACTTGCTTTCGCTTGAACATAATGGTCTCGCCATCACGCATTTCTTCAAGCTTGCCGGACTTTGCCATCTCGCGTACTTCATCCTCGGATTTACCGAGGCGGTCGCTAGTTTCAGTTAAGGTGTAGAACAGTTTTGCCATGTAATTACTCTCCAATTGGAATCCGTAATTCTACGCCAATAAAGCACCAAAGGCAATGGGAATGCCGATGCAATTTTTTAGCCTAAGGGTTAATTAATTAACCCCAGTTGCCGACTACCTCAAGCAGATCAATGACATCGACTATTCCATCACCGTTTAAATCGGCAGAACAAGCGATACAAGGACCCCAAGCGTCCATTACTGCAAGTAGGTCAGTCACATTAACCACCATATCGCCATTTACATCGCCCGGAATAGCAGGGTCACCGCAACTATTAGCAATTGAAAGGTCGCTCATAACGAATCCCGTGGGCTGACCGCCACCGCCAGAAAGTCCAACAATAGCATCAGTGGTAGTTACGCCAAGCCAACTAAGCGTTACGACACCATCGAAATACAACTCACATTGGAACGTGTTGCTTCCTGAATTTGAATATTCTGGAATTCCGTCGAAAGTGACAACTACTCTGTTTACTAATTCTGCGAACCGAACAGTTCCACCATTGGCGGGATTCAAGTCGTCCCACAACATTGAGATGCTTACTTGACTAAAGTGTTCACTTAGACTTTCTGTGTAGTCTGACGAACCGCTACCCATCGTAATTTGACCATTACTACCAATATAAATTGTGTTGTACTGCTGACCATAAAGAAGAATTGGTTGTGAAAGACTCTGTGTTGAATAACTATCATCGCTCAATGAAACCGTCGTGCCTGTTGCTGGATCCGTTGGCAACGCTGTAATAGGTTCAGCGCATGCACGATAACCATCTACGTTTGCGTACGGCGTGTATGCAATCGACAATCCATCAAGGTCGAGCCCAGTTGTAAATTGTTCTGTGAAAAAATCAGGCATGTCTGCGGTTGTAAATGTGTAACAAGAACCGCCATTGTTATCGCTCGCCATGTTGCCAGCCGCATCAAAAACATCAACAGAAAAACGATAGGGAGTATTGTCTGTTAATCCGGACAGCACGATGTCGTGTGTTGTTGCCAACGCACTGCTAATTGCTTCGTCGGGTAAATTCATACAGTTTTGCCCATAGTTCACTCGAACACTTGTGGGTTCATTCGTAACCACGGTCACTGTTGCTTCAAATGTCAATATGTTTGATATATTTACTGAAGCAACAATTGGAGACGTACAGTCAACGATTGCTGTATCGGTAATTTCTACGTTTACTCCACCTTGACCATTGTCTGAGTCAATATATGAAAGCGTAATTACGTCATTTTCATTTACAAACAAGTCGCTGCCAAGAATTATCTCGCCCCTGAACGATGCTGTTGCTGCGCCAGTTTCAAATAATGTTTTAGTTATTGAGTCACCAGAAGATGAAGATACAACAACGACGACCGAATCTATCGTCGTGTCGCTTGTGTTTAGGTCGCAATCCACAACTTGCAAAGCAACGGTTGCACCACAAGCGTACATCGACCTGTCAAGAGATGCTGACCCTGAAGATGAGCAAGCAATTAACATTGGCGAAGCCATGACGCTAAATTGTTGTGGACCTTGCGCAATATTAAATCCAGTAAAGACAATTCGATACACACCTATTTGGGCAGCGTCAATTTGTACTTGTTCAATATTATTTAGGTGGTCTGGCTGTGTTCGAACTGCAGGGTTACCAGGATTTGATGGATCAATTGTCCACGGGTAATGCGTTGTGCCATTTGGATCAACCACAACTATGTCTATGTCATTCACTAGACTTGGAATGACGAGAGGTGTTCCCGGAACATCGTCCCAGGCAATTGTTACTTTTACTTCGCCTGGTTGTTGAACAAATACGAGCATTTCCACTATTTCACCATGTGAAATTTCTAACTCTGCGTGATTTTCTGCGCGAATATGATCAATTGCCTGAACTACTCGAACACTTCCATAGCCATATTGGCAATCTGGTCCAGCGTTGAATTTATCTTGAGCAGTATGTGCAAGTAGCGCTTTAAGCGTTGCGTTTTGCATGTCTGGTTCGCCTGGATATTGTGCACGCCAATCTTGCATAATAAGAGCCGACAAGCCCGTCACTGTTGGACAAGCCATCGAAGTACCACACATATTTGTGTAGCCACCTGAAGATGAACAGCTTGTTACACCGCCATCATCACCAGCTTCGCAACCAGGAGCTGAAATGTCTGGCTTAATTCGACCGTCGTCTGTTGGGCCCCAGCTTGAAAAGTAAGTCATCGATTCATCATCTGAATTGAATGCGCCAACAGTAATGTGGTTCTTTGCGCAGGCAGGTGGTGCTGTTGAGTTGTATGACGTTCCGCAGTTCGATGAACCGCGCTCGTTTCCATTTGCCCAAACAATTCGAATCGGTGCGCCAAGATCTCCGCGAACAACACCGTCAATTAAATTACTAGTAATGCCATAATCGCCGGTCCACTCGCATGGGAACCCATTCGGTGCTGTGTTAGTGCCGATTGAGTTATTCGCAAGAACTGCCCCGTACGTGTTGATTGCTTGCCCGTAATCTAATGCTAAATCGCCTGGATCAGTGTACAAAAATCCTTCTGATAGCCCGCCTTCTTGTTCAAAACCGTAGCTTTCAATTGTTACGCCGGGCGCCATTCCTTTATATAAGCCACCGCTTGATGCTCCATCTCCGCCAATTGTGCCTGCAACGTGTGTTGCGTGGTTGCTTAGACCTGCAGAATCACGCGCTGTGTGCCTTCCACCAAAATCTGAGTGCCCAGAGAAGCCATACCCGCCGTCATACACCATAACAGTAACACCGCTTCCGTCTAGGTTGTATGGCGCGGCTTGTGCTGCGTCTGCTTGAGAAATAACTCGATTTGAATTGTTTAATTCTGAAAATTTTGGAAGAGCTGGCTCAACGTACAGCACGCGGTCGTCTTCGATGAGATATTCAATTTCAGAATATCGAAGTTCGACGACAACCGTGTTGTTCGATTCGATTGTTGAACGAATTTTCCCATTAAAAATGGATGCCAAATCTTCACTACACCGCTGCAAATCTACGTCGGCGTGAAACATTACATAAAACGCAACAATAGGATCCGCTTGCCCTGCGCGAGTTGTTTCGGGAGGCATCGTCCATGTTGGAATTCTTCCATCTGCAAGAAAACGGTGCAACTTCCAGGTTGGTTCAAATGGTCGGACTTCTCGGATACTTGTATTTGCAAGTACACCTCGCGTGTCGAGTAATTGCGGATCGATTGCAGAGACATACGCTGCTCCACCAAGTGGGTGTTGAATTGTTACACCGCTCTCGATTAATTGTTGTCTTGTCTCGCTATCTATTGGTTCGTCGAAACGAATAACCATATGCACGGTTTCACCGCCAAACGATGCCAATTGCATAAGTTCTGTGGCGATAATGCCTCTATTCATTTCCGAATACGGAACTGTTTCCGCTTGAAAATGAAACGCATTAGGCTGTGTAGCTGTAAGTGCGGTAAGTAATACTGCAATCGATATTGTCATTTCTTTCTCCTTGAACGCCAAATGTACCCCATTTACGCTCTAAATGCCAACAAATTAATTAACCCTCGGCTAATTAAATGTCCATATTCTCTTTATTAACCTAAGGGTTGATTAAATGTTTGGGAAAAGTTGGGCTTTTGGGAAGGATGTTGACGAATAGAATATGTTGGGCAGCACATGTCGCTAAGCCCTTAAATTGCAACACGTTTCAGGGAAGAAACCTAATGGTCGGTCATTTTTCAAATAATGGCGGCGATTTTTTGTCGCCGCAATACGCTAATAACACTTCTAAAACCGCCACATGGGCGGTTATGGCTATGCAACACTATAAACAAACGGGTTGTAGATTGACAAAAGAGGCTCTACTCAATTATTACATGACTGCGTTTGTGAACCCCTGCGCAAGGCGTATTTCGGCCGGAGTACCAAGTTGTGTTGATGTGGAAGACCTTCAACAAACTGCTTTCTTTGCTCTAAACGATTACATCGATAAATTTGACCTTTCTTTAAACTTTAAGTTCGAGAGTTTTGCTCGCCGGAGGATTGAGGGTGCAATGCTAGACTTTCTTCGCAGAGAAGATCCCGCGTCACGACTAGCTCGTTCTCGAGCCAAGATGATTGCAAAAGGTATATCTGCGTTTTACGCAGAAAATGGCCGGAAGCCCGAAGATGATGAGCTTCGTTCACTACTTCAACTTAACGAGAGCGAATTTATCGCGGTAATGAAAGATGTGCACGTTCCTGGAACAATTTCGTACCATCCAAGTGAAAATGACAATGAACAAGAAAATTCAATGGCGATTCACATTGAAGTAAAAAATGAAGGGTTCACATCTGTCGACAGGTCTGATTTGAACGCATGGCTATTCAAACAACTTTGTCATTATGATTTACTCATTGTCACGCTTACGTATTCGGAAGGATTGACGATGCTCGAAACTGGCCATGTCTTAGGTTTCAGTGAATCACGAGTCAGCCAACGGCTAAAACAAGTTCATAATGTTTTAAAAGCCCGACTTCTCGATCATCCAGAAGAACTGTTTCTTATGGTTGGTTAAGAAGTGGAATGACTATCTGAACAAAAAAGCCAAGCGCAACTGCAATGCCAACAATGCCAATGACAACTTGACCGGACATGATGGCAACTGATCGCCAGTAAGTTGCATACTGCTTTTCTCTCAAAGCTCGATACACAACTGAAATCCCAAACACCATTGGAAGTAAGAGAAGATACCAAACCGATTGCATGGCATTCATCGGTTCAAGAAATGGTGTCCAAGCAAGCATTAGGATGCCCGCCTATCTTGTGCATGGGAACGCAATTCAAAATCTTCACCCCTTTTTGCTTGTATCACGTCAAGCAAAACAACAAAGTTCATTAAGCCTGCCATCGCTATAAATAGGGTGCCCATTTCATTTGCGTGGCTTAACCCAACAAGCGTAACTTTATCTGCAATGGGAAGTGGTGCGATGAACGTTTGATTAAGCAAATCTATGCCAATGACAACTGGTCCGCACCAAACTTGAGCAATGAACCACAAACCATCTTTGTTGTGGTCAACGGCATCAATTCCCCCAACCAACGCACCGCAAAATACCAAGAAAAGCACGCCACCCATGATGAGAAACCCGCGGCGTTTTTGACCAACGCTCACATGCCCAAGGCCAGGCAATAGCCAACCAAGCACTATTGCAGTGAAATTGATTGAAATAGAATCATTGTTTGAATAAGTATTAGACATGAATGCTTTGGTTTCTTAGGACTTGTGGAGTATGCTACCAACGTGACAGCAAAGCAGGGACATAATGGTGGCGATTCTGAAATGCCTAAATCTGCAGGTGAAATTGTTGATCGTCGAAGCGGT
>DTSO01000083.1:27402-28432 GCA_012965315.1 Phycisphaerales bacterium
CGAGCGATAACAATGGCGGTTCTTGTTACACATTTACAACCGCAGACATGCCTGATTTTTTCACAGAACAATTTATGTTTCTTGTTGCAATCAATGCTTTTAAAGAAGCCAATGGCCGAACGTTTCCAACATGGACCGATGTTCTTGAAGTTGTTCGAAAACTCGGTTATCGAAAGACACTCCCTAGCGAATTAAATCTGAATAACAAAGCTGAAGATTGGACCGAGCCCGCAGATAGCGACAGTGGTGTCAGTTAACAGTTACGTAAAGAAATCTAAATTGATTTGAATGTACTTGTGCCATTCCTCTGGCAAGTCTTCTTCGGGGAAAATTGCTTGCACAGGACACTCATCAACACACAAACCGCAATCAATACAGGTGTCGGGGTCAATGTATAACATTTCAACTTCGGAGAAATTGTCTTCATCGCTCAACGGGAGAATGCAGTCTACTGGACAAACTTCTACGCACGAGGTGTCTTTGGTTCCGATACAAGGTTCTGCAATTATGTGTGTCATTGATTCTTCTTCGTTCTAGCTCTAGATAAAAGTTTAATAATTAATAGCAATACGCATTATTGCAGGAATTTGGCAATATGCCAACTGTCTCTACAAAAGAAGAAACGACCTCGCGATGAGGTCGTTTCCACTTGTGATCCGTAGTGTAATAACGCTTGGGTTATTTTTTGCGTCGGCGAGTCGTCTTCTTAGCAGCTTTCTTACGAGTTGCTTTCTTACGAGTTGCTTTCTTTTTAGTAGCCTTCTTGCGAGTAGCTTTCTTACGAGTAGCTTTCTTGCGAGTAGTCTTCTTCTTAGCAGCTTTCTTACGAGTTGCTTTCTTTTTAGTAGCTTTCTTACGAGTAGCTTTCTTTTTAGTAGCCTTCTTGCGAGTAGCTTTCTTTTTAGTAGCTTTCTTGCGAGTAGTCTTCTTCTTAGCAGCTTTCTTACGAGTTGCTTTCTTTTTAGTAGCCTTCTTGCGAGTAGCTTTCTTTTTAGTAGCTTTCTTGCGAGTAGTCTTCTTCTTAGCAGCT